>JAGWVN010000011.1 GCA_018970865.1 Betaproteobacteria bacterium | reverse complement strand
CCGCAAGCTCATTGACGGCGCCCGGCGTGGGTGTCTCGTGGCCGACTGGCACGGCCGACGCAGCGGCGCGGGGATGGTGATCACCGAGACCGGCCACCGACAGAAGCCGCCCGTTCAGGAACACCCCGGGCAGCGCCGCACGCAGCCAGACCGGCACGCCCATCGCCTGATGCCAGTGCTTGAGGCTGCGTGACATGCCACCGGGCCGCAGGCGCAGCCGGGCAGATGCAGCCACCGCCTGCACCTGGATAGCCTGCCCATGCAGGGCCTCGGCGGGGATTGCCGCTGCGCTCCGGGAAGGGCTCACCCGCAGGCGGCCATCGGGCAGCGCGATGAACGCCTCCCCCTGCCAGACCGCCTGCATCGGCCAGGGCAAAGGCTGCGGCAGGCTCGTCCGCGGCTCGGCCCACAACCAGTCCCGCAAGCGGCGCAAGGTGACCTCGGCGAGCGCCACCTGGCCGCTGGTGGCATGCGCCTGGATGAGTTGACGCTGCGCCTCGCTCAGCACCGACAGCGGGGGCGGTGCCTGGCCGATGGCCTCGAGCCAGCCACGCAGCGCCAGGCGTTGCCGGGCCGGCGAGAGCGCGCGCCAGGGCTCGCGGTGCAAGCCGCCCCCGACGCTCGCGTCCAGCAGTCGGCGCAGGGCAACCGGCACTTCGGCGGAAACGAGCGCGGCGCGGGCCGCCGCCAGATCAGAGGCGGCGATCTCGTCGAGCACCTGCCGCGCCTCGGCAAGATGCCCGGCCGCCCGCAGCAGGTTGGCCGGCGCGCCGGGCACGGCCTGCGACAACGCGGGCATGACCTCGAGTCGGACCCGATTGCGGGCATGGTGAAGGTTGGCATTGCTCGGGTCTTCCACCCACTGCAGGCCGTGGCGCTGCGCATAGTCGGTCAGTTGCGCCCGGGTGAGCCCGAGCAGCGGGCGCAGCAGCAGCGGTGCACCGGGCTCATCAGACAGCGGCCGCCGCGCCGGCATGCCCGCCAGGCCGCGCACGCCGGCGCCGCGGGCAAGCCGCAGCAGCACGGTCTCGGCCTGGTCATCGGCGTGGTGGGCGGTGAGTACGGCCTGCGCGCCCGACTGCGCCGCCTGCGCGACCAGCGCGCGGTAGCGTTCGCGTCGCGCCCAGGCCTCTAGCCCCAGCCCGTGCGCCTGCGCCGGCGGCAGCGACACCACCGCGCAGCGCACGCCCAGCCGCGCGGCCTGCGCCACGCAATGCCGCGGCCAGGCCTCGCCCGCCGCCTGGAGGCCATGACGCACATGAACCGCCAGCATCGCATCGGGCCCTGTGACTGCGGCGAGCGCATGCAGGAGCACCGTGGAGTCGAGGCCGCCGCTGAAGGCCAGCAGCCAGCGCGCGGGGACCGACGCACCCGACGGGGAAACAGCGTCCGGCTCAGGGACAGCACTCAGGCTCTGCGCGAGCGCGGCTCGCACCGGGCAATGGCCCTCGCCGCGCGGCGCGGCATCAGCGCTCGTCGCTGATCTCCTTGAACTTGCCATAGGCAAGCACCCGGGCGCGACGCTGGCGCAGCAGCTCGGCAGGCTTGACATCCTGGAACTGGCGCAGCGCGTCGGCCAGGGCGCGGCGCAACATCTGTGCCATCTGGGCGGGATCGCGATGCGCGCCACCCACCGGCTCGTTGATGATGCGGTCGATCAGGCCAAGGGCCTTGAGACGGTGCGCGGTGATGCCGAGGATCTCGGCGGCCTCGGGCGCCTTGGCCGCGCTCTTCCAGAGGATGGCCGCACCGCCCTCGGGCGAGATCACGGAATAGACCGAGTACTGCAGCATGAGCACGCAGTCGCCCACCGCGATGGCGAGCGCGCCGCCCGAGCCGCCCTCGCCGATGACGGTGGTGATGATCGGCACCCGCAGCGCCGCCATCTCGATGAGGTTGCGGCCGATCGCCTCGGACTGGCCGCGCTCCTCGGCGCCGATGCCGGGGAAGGCGCCGGGCGTGTCCACGAAGGTGAAGACCGGCATGCCGAATTTCTCGGCGAGCTTCATCAGGCGCAGCGCCTTGCGATAGCCCTCGGGCCGCGGCATGCCGAAGTTGCGATAGCCGCGCTCCTTGGTGTCGCGACCCTTCTGATGGCCGATCACCATGACCGGCTGGCCGTTGAAGCGGGCCATGCCCCCCACGATGGCCGGATCGTCGGCGAAGTGCCGGTCGCCGTGCAGCTCATGCCAGTCGGTGAAGAGCGCGGCGATGTAGTCGAGCGTGTAGGGCCGTTGCGGATGGCGCGCCACCTGGGCCACCTGCCAGGGCGTGAGCTTGCTGTAGGTCTCCTTGACCAGACCCTGACTCTTCTTCTGCAGCCGGTCGATCTCCTCGGCGATGTCGACCGCGGAGTCATCGCGCACGAAGCGCAGCGAGTCGATCTTCTGCTCGAGGTCAGCGATCGGTTGCTCGAAGTCGAGGAAAGTGGTCTTCATGGATGAACGACTCCTAGTATTCGACCGGGACCGGATCGAGGCTGCGCCACAGATACCAGGTGGCCACCGAGCGCCACGGCCGCCAGCGCTCGGCCAGTGCCTGGGCCCGAACCCGGTTGAGCCGGTGCCGGCTGGCCGCGCTGCCGGCCTGCTCGGCCGCCTGCATGCCTGGGGCGCCCGCCGCGCCACCCTCTGGACCCGCATCTGCCAGCGGGTAGTGCAGCGCCACCGCCCTCAGCAGCCCGATGTCGCCAAGCGGCAGGATATCGGGCCGCTGCAGATTAAAGATCAGAAACATCTCGGCTGTCCAGCGGCCGATCCCGCGCACCTCGGTGAGCTCGGCGATGACCGATTCATCGTCCATCGACTCCCAGCGCGACGGGTCGATCTCGCCGCGCCGAAAGCGCCCGGCGAGGTCGCGAAGGTATTCCACCTTGCGCCCCGACAGGCCACAGCGCGCGAGGGTGCTGGCGCGAAGGCGCCCCACCCGCTCGGGATGCACCTCGCCGCAGGCGGCCTCGAAGCGATTCCAGATGGTCTGGGCCGCGGCCACCGAGATCTGCTGGCCGACCACCGACCGCGCAAGCGTGAGGAAGGGGTCGCCACGCGGCTGGAGGCGCGCCGACCCGCAGGCCCGGATGATGCCGGCGAGCACCGGATCTCGCCGCAGCAGGGAGCGCCGGGCCTGATCCCAGAAAGGGACGGCTGACGGCTCGGCGCGCTCGCCGGCTGCGCCGGGTTCAGGCACGGCGCCAGCTGGTTCCGGCCGCGCTGTCTTCCAGCACCACGCCCTGCTGCAGGAGTTCGGCGCGGATGCGATCAGCAGTGGCAAAGTCGCGGGCTTTCTTGGCCCGGGTGCGTTCATCGATGCGCGCCTGGATGGCTGCGTCATCAAGCCCGGCCTGCGCGGCCGCGGCACGGCCCTGCAGTCCACCGCGACGCACCTCGGCCAGAGGCCGCTGCAGCAGGCCGAGCACCCCGGCCAGCGCCCGCAGCTGCACCTCCAGCGCGGGGCTGCGGGTGCGGTTGAGTTCGGCCGCGAGGTCGAACAGCGCCGCCATGGCCTCGGGCGTGTTGAAGTCGTCGTCCATGGCCTCGCGAAAGCGCGCGGCCCAGGGCAGCGACCAGTCGATCAGCGCGGCCTCGGCCGGCCCGGCGGATTCATCGGACAGCGCGTTGTACAGCCGCAGCAGCGAAGCCCGCGCGTCCTCGAGATGGGCATTGGAATAGTTGATCGGGCTGCGGTAGTGGGCCCGCACGATGAACAGCCTCACCACCTCGGGATCGAAGCGCTGCAGCACATCGCGGATGGTGAAGAAGTTGCCCAGCGACTTGGACATCTTCTCGTCGTCGACCCGCACGAAGCCGTTGTGGATCCAGTAGCGAACGAACTGGCCGCCGTGCGCGCCCTCGCTCTGCGCGATCTCGTTCTCATGGTGCGGGAACTGCAGATCGGCGCCGCCGCCGTGGATGTCGATGGTCTTGCCGAGCAGCGCGGTGGACATGGCCGAGCACTCGATGTGCCAGCCGGGCCGGCCTGAGCCGTAGGCCGAGGCCCACTTCACATCCTCGGGCTCCTCGGGGCGGGCCGACTTCCAGAGCACGAAGTCGAGCGGATCGTGCTTGGCGTCATCGACCGAGACCCGCTCGCCGGCGCGAAGGTCGTCGAGCGACTTGCCCGAGAGCCGGCCATAGCCCGCGAAGCGGCGGACCGAGAAGTTCACATCGCCATCGGCCGCGCGATACGCATAACCGTTGCGCTCGAGCAGGTCGATGATGCCGAGCATCTGCGGCACATACTGCGTGGCCCGCGGCTCGTGCTCGGGCCGCTGCACGCCGAGGGCGTCGGTGTCCTCGTGCATGGCCGCGATGAAGCGCTCGGTGACCGCCGAGATGGGCTCGTTGTTCTCGACCGCGCGACGGATGATCTTGTCGTCGATGTCGGTGATGTTGCGCACATAGGTGACCCGGTACCCGCTGGCGCGCAGCCAGCGCTGCACCACATCGAAGGCCACCAGCATGCGGGCATGACCCACATGGCAGTAGTCGTAGACGGTCATGCCGCAGACATACATGCGCACCTGGCCGGGCTCGGCGGGGACGAAGTCCTCCTTGCGACGGGTGAGCGTGTTGTGGATGCGCAGCATGCAGGCGGGACCGCTCCGGGCAGGGGCGCCGGGCGTGGTTGCTAGAATGACGGGATGCGTCCGAGTATAGCATCGGGGGGTTGGCCTCAAGACCCGCGCCAGTCCTTGCTTTCAGGCCGATCGGCCCGGCACGCCGCGGCATTGCTGGTGCTGATCGGCGCGTGCTCGGGCGGGGTTCGGGCGCAGCCGGCCCCGTCGGTGCCTGGTGCGGCGCCGCCGGGGATCTCGGTCCAGCCCACGCCCGGGATGCGCCCGCCGGCGGCCACCACCGGATCGACCGGATTCAGCGACCCGCGCTCCGCGGTCACCGCGCTCGAGCAGGCCGAACGCCTGATCCGCGAAGGCAACCGTGCCGGCGCGCTCGCCGCACTCGACGCCGCCCTGCGCGACCATCCCCGCAACCCGCAGCTGCGCTTCCTCTATGGCGTGCTGCTCGCCGAAGGCGGCCGCGCCGATGACGCGATCGCGGTCTTCGAGCAGCTCACCCAGGACTTCCCCGAACTGCCCGAGCCGCACAACAACCTGGCGGTGATGCTCGCCGCCCGCGGTGAGCTCGACCGCGCCAGGCTTGCGCTCGAGAACGCCGTGCGCGCGCTGCCCGGCTACGCCCTGGCCCAGGAAAACCTCGGCGATGTCTACCTGCGCATGGCCGAGCGCGCCTGGGCCCGCGCCGGGCAGCTTGACCCGGCGGGCGCGGCCAGCCGGGAGAAGCTCGCACTGGCCCGCGAACTCATCCGGCGCATCACCCGGCAACCCTGAACCCCACCCACCCTTTCGGAGAGATCGATGCTGAAGAAACTGCCCCTGATCGGCGCGCTGCTGGTCGCGCTGTCCATGACCGAGGACGCTGCCGCGGCCAATCCCCAGGTGTCGCTCAAGACCTCCATGGGCGAGATCGTGCTGGAGCTCTACCCCGACAAGGCGCCGCGCAGCGTCGAGAACTTCCTGCAGTATGTCCGCGACGGTCATTACGCCGGCACGGTGTTCCACCGCGTCATCGGCAGCTTCATGATCCAGGGCGGCGGCTTCACCGGCGATTTCTACAAGAATGTGGCCGGCTTCGGCCAGAAGAAGACCCGCGGCCCGATTCCGCTCGAGTCGCAGAACGGTCTGAAGAACGACCGCGGCTGGCTGGCCATGGCCCGCACCGGCGACCCCAACTCGGCCACCGCGCAGTTCTTCATCAATGTCGTCGACAACGCCGGCCTGAACCATCCGCAGCCCGACGGGCATGGTTACGCCGTGTTCGGCAAGGTGGTCAAGGGCATGGATGTGGTCGATCGCATCCGCGCCGTGCCCACCACCCGCAAGGGCCCCTTCGGCGATGTGCCCGCCGAGCCGATCACCATCGAGTCGGCGGCGGTGGTGGCCGGGCAGTAAGCCCGCGATGCTGAGCGTTCGCCGAGGACAGGCGGCGCTGTTCGTCTCCGACATGCATCTGGCCGATGCGCAGCCGCGCACCGGCCGGTTCTTCCTGGAGACCTTTCTGCGCGAGGCACAGGCGGTCAGCCATGTCTTCGTGCTGGGCGATGCCTTCGATGCCTGGGTGGGCGATGACCAGATTTCAGCGCTGCCTGCCGATGGGATCGAGGCCGCTTTCATCCGGGCGCTCGCGGCGCTCGCGCAGCGGGGCGTCATGGTGGGTGTGATGCGCGGCAACCGCGACTTCCTGCTGCAGGCCGAGGCCCGGCCAGGCTGGTGTGAGGCCACCGGCGCGCGGCTGCTGCCCGACCCCTGTCGCATCGAAATCGACGGCACGCCCGTTCTGCTCGCCCACGGCGATGCGCTGTGCACGGACGACACCGAATACCAGGCCTTCCGCGCCCGGGCCCGCACCGAGGCCTGGCAACGCGCCTTCCTGGCCCAACCCCTGGCCGAACGACAGGCCACGGCCCGCGCCATGCGCGCGCAGAGCGAACTCGCGAAGCAGACCCGCGATGAAGCCATCATGGATGTCAGCCCCGACGCCGTGTCGGCGCTGATGGCGCAGTGGCGCTGCCGGCTGCTGGTGCACGGCCACACCCACCGGCCGGCACATCACCGGCTGCGGGTCAACGGCGAAGACGCGCAGCGCTGGGTGCTGCCTGACTGGGACGCGGAGCGCGGCCGCGGCGGCATGCTGCTGGCCCGCGACGGAATCATCGGTCCGGTGGGGCCCTGGCCGGCGCCGGCGCCGGCGCCTGCGGCGATGCCAGCCGACTTCGGCGGGCGCTGAGCCCTGGTCCGCGGCAGGCCTCGGCGCTGGCGAACGCCGCGGCGCCCGCGCGAGACCTCAGCGCCCGTGCGAGGCCTCGATGCGCTCCTCGAGCGCGGCCTGCAGCGCCTCGATGCGGCGGTCCTGCTCGGCGACATGGTCGATCAGCCGGTTCAGGGCCATGCCCAGGGGGTCATCGCCCGCGCTGCGGGTGATCGCGTAGGCCGAGAAGCCCATGCGCGCGGCGTTCTCCTCGCGGCGCTTGTCGTCCTCCTCGAGGATGATCCGGGCCGGGGTGCCCACCGCGGTGGCGCCGGCCGGCACTTCCTTGATGACCACCGAATTGGAGCCGATGCGCGCGCCATCGCCCACCGTGAAGGGCCCGAGCACCTTGGCGCCCGCCCCCACCACCACGCCACGGCCCAGCGTGGGATGACGCTTGGCGCGGTTGAGCGCCGTGCCGCCGAGCGTGACGCCCTGATAGATGGTGCAGTCATCGCCGATGACCGCGGTCTCGCCCACCACCACCCCCATGCCGTGGTCGATGAAGACCCGCCGGCCGACGATGGCGCCCGGGTGCACCTCGATGCCGGTGAGAAAGCGCGCGAGATGGCTGAGCCAGCGCGCCGGCAGCACCAGGCCCGCGCGCCAGAAGCCGTGCGCGATGCGATGAATGAAGAGCGCGTGCACCCCGGGGTAGCAGAGCAGCACTTCCAGCCGCGAGCGCGCGGCCGGGTCTTTTTCCATGACGGTCGCGATGTCCTCGCGCAGCCGTTCGAAGAGCAAGGCAGTCTCCTGGATCTGCCGGCGACCGGGCCGGGGGCCGCGCCGACGGGACCCGGATTCTAAGCCGACCCCGCAAAGCGCGCTGAGCGCGGGCGGGTCAGCGCCGGCCGGTGACGCCGGTCAGGCCCCGGGCCAACCGCTTCTGGCGACAGGCCCTGGGCAACAGGCCTTGGGCAACAGGCCTTGGGCAACAGGCCTTGGGGAAATCGGCCCTGGGGAAACCGGCCTTGGGCAACAGGCCGTGGCCAGGGTCTGAGGCGGGATGCCCGGGACGGCCCGTTCGGGCGCTCGCTGTCCGGACTGGGCGGGCCTCAAAGCGGCCCCGCGTACACCCGCCCGCTCATCAGCCGGCGCGCGCCATGCGACAGCGCGACCTTCTCGACCCGCCACTGCGCGCCGCTCATGACGAGATCGGCACCCACCGCCAGCGGGCCGGCGGGTGCGCCGATCCGGGTGGGCACACCCGGCAGGGTTCGGGCCGCGCCATGAACCACGCTGCCCGGCAAGGCCGCGGCGATCGCCACCGCGACCGCCGCCGACAGGGCCAGTCCCGGCTGCGGCCGGCCGTCGACCCAGGCGCGCGCCAGCAGATCGATGTCGGCGGCATCGACCGCCGTGCCACCGCTCCCGCGATAGGCCGCAGGCGGCGCCACCCAGACCAGCGCGGGCTCGCCGCCACCCACCGCGGCGGGATCGGGATGCGCGAAGAGCAGGGACTGGGGCCCCAGACTGCCGGCCTCGGCCAGGCGGCTGGCCGCGGCGGCGAGCACCGCCTGACAACGGGTCTTGAGCCGCCGGTCTCGTTCGAGCTGGGCCAGGGTCTCGCGGCCGGTGAGACCGAGACGGTCGGCGCGCACCAGCACCGCCGGCCAGCCGCCGCCGAGCAGGGTGAGGTCCAGCAAGCCCAGGCCTGCCACGGTGAGCTGCTGCACCGGCGCGGCCCCGGGCAGCAGTGGACCGCCGCGGCCACCATCGGTAGGGTCGAGGAACTCGAGCCGGACCTCGAGGCCGGCAAAGGGCACGCCCTCGTCGCTGAAGGTCCCGCCCTGCAGGACCTCGCCATCCCGCACCGGCACCAGCGCGTCCACCCGCGCGCGCGCGCCGGCATGCCAGATGCGCACCCGGGTCACCCCCTCAGTGCAGGGATGCAGCCCCTCGAGCAGCGCGAACAGCCCCGCCGCGGCCAGCAGATCGCTCTCGCCCGCCGACCAGTCGATGCGGCCCTCGCGCGGATCGATCGCGCCGAACTGCGCGTCGATGTCGCTCTCGTCGCGCAGCGATGGGCTCACCACCACCACGCGGCTGGTCGCGGCGCTGCCCCCGCCCACGCCATCGAGCTGGGCGCCGGCGGGATCGGGGGAACCAAGCAGTCGCGCAATGAGGGCATCGCGATCGCCGGCGCGGGCGGGCAGTTCGCGCCCCAGCAGAAAGAGCGCCTTTCGGGCGCCGCCCCGCATCAGCGTGGCCGACAGACCGGATGCGGACGGACGGCGCATGCTCAGCCGCGCGGCGGGCGCCCAGGCAGACGGCCCTGCGCCGCCAGCAGCATCTGCTTGCACAGGCCGCGCAGCAGGTCGACCTCCTCGGCGCGGGGGCGGGCGCGGGCGAACAGCCGGCGCATGCGCGGCAACAGCTTCTTGGGCGCGGCGGGGTCGAGAAAGCCGACCGCCACCAGGGCCTGCTCGAAGTGCTCATGAAAGCGTTCGAGCTGGGCCAGCGTGGCGGGTGGTCCGGCATCGGGCTCGGCCGCCGCCGGCGCGGGCTCTGCCGCGAGCAGCGCGCGACGCAGCTCCCAGCAGATCACCTGCACCGCCTGGGCGAGATTGAGGGAGTGGTAGTCAGCCTCGCCGGGAATGGCGGTGACCAGGCCGCAGCGCTGCACCTGCGCGATGGACAGACCGGTGCGTTCCGTGCCGAACACCAGCGCGACCTGCAGCGCGGCATCGGCGCGCAGTTCGGCGAGCACCTGCGCGCAGGCCTCCCAGGGCGGCACCGGGGCGGCGCTGAATTCCCGGGTATCGGCGCTGACCGCCACGGCCAGATGGACATCGGCCAGGGCCTCGTCGAGCGACGCGTGCTCGGCGGCCTGCGCCAGCACCTCGGTGGCGCCACTGGCAAAGGCCAGCGCCTCGGGGTGCGCGGCGATGCCGGGGAAGCGCGGCGCGACCAGCGCCAGCCGGCGCAGGCCCATGACCCGCATGGCCCGCGCCGCCGCGCCGACATTGCCGCCGTGGCTGGGCGAAACCAGCACCACGCTGACCCTGTCGAGCAGCCTTGGCCCTGTGCGATGCGGCGAGTCCAGCGCGATACCTTAGAATGGACGGTTTTACGGGATCCGACATGCACCCGATGCTCAACGTCGCGGTCCGGGCCGCGCGCCGCGCAGGCCGGATCATCAACCGGGCAAGCCTGGATCTGGATCAGGTGAAGATCGCCCGCAAGCAGCGCAACGACTTCGTCACCGAGGTGGATCATGCCTCGGAGCAGGCGATCATCGACACCCTGCTCACCGCCTATCCAGGCCATTCGATCTTAGCAGAGGAGTCCGGGCACACCCCGGGCAAGGGCGCTGCCGAACACGCCCGCGACGCCGACTTCGTCTGGATCATCGACCCGCTCGATGGCACCACCAACTTCATCCACGGGATGCCGCAGTACTGCATCTCGATCGCGCTCATGGAAAAGGGCGTGGTCACCCAGGGCCTGGTCTACGACCCCAACCGTGACGAGCTGTTCACGGCCACGCGCGGCCGCGGCGCCTTCCTCAACGATCGGCGGATCCGCGTGGCGAGCCGCGCGCGACTGGAGGAATCGCTGATCGGCACCGGCTTTCCGTTTCGCCGCATCGACGACATCGACCGCTACATGGTCATGCTCAAGGCGGTGATGCAGAAGGCCGCGGGCCTGCGCCGCCCGGGCGCCGCCGCGCTTGATCTTGCCTATGTGGCGGCAGGTCGCTACGACGGTTTCTTCGAGCTGGGCCTCGCGCCCTGGGATGTGGCCGCGGGCAGCCTGCTGGTCACCGAGGCCGGCGGGCTGATCGGCGATTTCACGGGTGAGGGCGACCATCTCTTTGGCGAGGAGGTGGTGGCCGGCACGCCCAAGGTGTTCGCGCAGTTGCTCGCGCTGCTGCGCCAGCCGCCGGCATGAGCACCGTACTGGCTGCGGCGCAGGAGGCCGCGCTGCAGGCCCTCGAGCAGGCCCTGGCGCAGGCGCGCTCGCGCGGCGAGACCGCGCCGCTGAACGCGGCGCTGAGCGGCGCACGGGCCCTGCTGCCGGCGCTGCCGCCGGCCTTCGGGCCAGTGCTCGAGGGCATCGCGCAGCGGCTGGAGTCCTCGGCGATGTTCGGCGAGGAAAGCTGCTCGTTCAGTCCCACCGACCTGCATGACGCCCTGGGCACCTGGATCGCGCGGGCCCGCCTGCGGCTGGCGCAGGCCGGCGCGGCGCGGGCCTGAGTCGACGCGCCGGGCTCAGGACAGCGGCACCTCGAAGCCGCGGCGCACCGCCGGCCGCGCCATGAGGGTCTCGTACCAGCGCTTCACATTCGGGAAATCGGCCAGGTCGACCCGGTGCCGCTCGTGGCGCCAGGCCCATCCCAGGATGGCGAAGTCGGCCACCGAGAGCTCGCCGGCCATGAACTCGTGACCCGCCAGGCGACGGTCCATCACGCCGTACAGGCGGCGGGTCTCGTTGCTGTAGCGCTCGAGGCCGTAGCGCTGATCCTGCGGGTCCTTGACGCCCAGGAAGTGATGCACCTGGCCGGGCATCGGGCCGAAGCCGCCCATCTGCCACATCAGCCACTCCAGCACCGGCACCCGAGCGCGCAGGTCGCGCGGCAGGAATCGACCGGTCTTCTCGCCGAGGTAGAGCAGGATGGCGCCGGACTCGAACACGCTGATCGGCTTGCCATCGGGGCCGTCGGAATCGACGATCGCCGGAATGCGGTTGTTCGGGCTGATCCGCAGGAAGGCCTCGCCGAACTGCTCGCCCTTGCCGATGTCGATCGGGTGCACGGCGTAGGGCAGTTCCATCTCTTCGAGGGCCACGCTGATCTTGCGGCCGTTGGGGGTGTTCCAGGTGTAGAAATCGATCGGCATCGCCGCTCCTCGGTTGGGTCGGGCGATACGATACCTCGGTGGCATCCACAGCCAGGGAGATCAGATGAGCCGTTTCTTCGGAGAGTTCCGTCAGGTGGGCGTCGTGGTGCGCGACATCGAAGCCGCGATGAAGCACTGGGTGGAGGTCTGCGGCGTGGGGCCGTGGTTCTACACCGACCGGCTCGCCGTCACCGAGTTCAGCTACCGCGGCCAGCGCCATGACGATGTGCACCTCTCGATCGCGCTGGCCAACTCGGGGGATGTGCAGGTGGAACTCATCCAGCAGCGCTGCGACACCCCCACCATGTACCGCGACTTCCTGCGCGCCGGCCATGAAGGCATGCAGCACTGGTCGAGCTGGCCGGCCGACTATGACGCCCGACTGGCCTGGGCGCTGGCCAGGGGCTACACCATCGGCCAGCAGGGCGACAGCGCCCGGGGCCGCTTCGTGTACCTCTGGAACGAGGGCCACCCCGGCACGGTGATCGAGATGGCCGACCTCACGCCGGCGCGCGACCGCATCTTCCGGGGCATCCGCGAGGCCGCGCAGGGCTGGGACGGCCGTGATCCGGTGCGCCTGACCTGGCCGGGCTGAACGCGCCGGCGCGCCTGCCGGATAATGACGGGCCATGTCCGCCGACGGCCCGCCCTTGACCCCCAGCCCCGCCCCTGGCGCCGAGACCGAACTCGGCGCCCACACGCCGATGATGCAGCAGTACCTGCGCATCAAGGCCGAGCATGCCGAGCGGCTGCTGTTCTACCGCATGGGCGACTTCTACGAGCTGTTCTTCGACGACGCCCAGCGCGCCGCGCGGCTGCTCGGCATCACGCTCACGCGGCGGGGCGTGTCGGCCGGCCAGCCCATTCCGATGGCCGGCGTGCCGGTGCACTCGGCCGAGCAGTACCTTGCCCGCCTGGTGCGGCTGGGCGAGTCGGTGGCCATCTGCGAGCAGATCGGCGACCCGGCCACGAGCAAGGGTCCGGTGGAACGGCGCGTGATCCGCATCGTCACCCCGGGCACGCTCACCGATGCCTCGCTGCTGCCCGAGCGCGAGGAGCGCATGCTGATGGCGGCGCTGCCGCAGGGCAGGCTCATGGGTCTGGCCTGGCTGTCGCTTGCCAGCGGCGAATGCTGGCTGGCCCAGACCGATGCGGCCGGCTTCGCCGCCGAGATCGAGCGGCTGCGGCCCGCGGAGCTGCTCTGCCCCGAATCCTTCGACCCGGCCCAGGTCCTGGGCACGCTGGGCGCGGCCGATGTGCTGCGTGGGCTCGCACTGGCCCGGGCGCCCGACTGGCAATTCGATGACACCCGGGCGCGCCGGCAGCTGAGCGAGCTGCTGCAGGTCGCCGATCTCGCGGGATTCGGCGCCGACCAAACGCCCGTGGCCATCGGCGCAGCAGGCGCCCTGGTGACCTACGCGGCCCGCACCCAGGGGCGCGACCCCTCGCACCTGCAGGGCCTGCGGGTGCATCACGGCGACACGCTGCTGGTGCTCGACCCGGCCGCGCGCCGCAATCTCGAGATCATCGAAACCCTGCGCGGCGAGCCCGCGCCCACCCTGCTCTCGCTCCTGGACCACTGCGCCACCAGCGCCGGCGCGCGGCGGCTGCGGGCCTGGCTGCAAGCGCCGCTGCGCTCCCAGGCGGCGGCCGCGCAACGCCACCAGCGCATCGGCGAGCTCACTGCGGGCCTGGCCGAGTCGCTGGCGCCGGTGCTGGCCCGCTGCGTCGACTTCGAGCGCGTGGCCGCGCGGATCGCGCTGCGCAATGCCCGGCCACGCGAACTCGCCGCGCTGCGCGATGCCGGCGACACCGTGCGCGAGCTCGCCCGGCTGCTCGCGCCGGCAGCGGGCTTTGCCGACGCGGTGGCCGCGCTGCAGCCGCCCGACGAGGCCCTGGCCCTGCTGCGGGCCGCGCTGCTCGACGAGCCGGCCGCGCTCGCCCGCGACGGCGGGGTGTTCCGCGACGGCCATGACGCGCTGCTCGACGAGCTGCGCGGCATCGATGCCGGCTGCGACGACTTCCTCGCCGCCATGGAGCAGCGCGAGCGGGCCCGCACCGGCATCGCCAATCTGCGGGTGGGATTCAACAGCGTGCAGGGCTTCTTCATCGAGATCACGCACGGCCAGGCCGACAAGGTGCCCACCGACTACCGGCGCCGCCAGACCCTGAAGAATGCCGAGCGCTACATCACCCCGGAGCTCAAGGCCTTCGAGGACAAGGCGCTGTCGGCCCGCGAACGGGCGCTGGCCCGCGAGCGCGAGCTCTACGAGAGCCTGCTGGAAGCCCTGTCGGCCTGGGTGCCGGCCTGGCAGGCGATCGGCCGCGCGGTGGCCGAGGTGGATGTGCTGGCCACGCTGGCCCGCCGCGCGCTCGCGCTGGGCTGGGTGGCGCCGCAGTTCAGCGCGATGCCGGGCATCGAGATCCGCGCCGGGCGCCACCCGGTGGTGCAGGCCGGCGTGGAGCGCTTCGTGCCCAACGACTGCGTGCTCGACGAACGACAGCGCATGGTGGTGCTCACCGGGCCGAACATGGGCGGCAAGTCCACCTACATGCGCCAGACCGCGCTGATCGTGCTGCTTGCCTACTGCGGCAGCTGGGTGCCGGCCGATGTCTGCCGGCTGGGCCCGATCGACCGCATCTTCACCCGCATCGGCGCCTCCGACGATCTCGCCGGCGGGCGTTCGACCTTCATGGTCGAGATGACCGAGGCCGCGGCCATCCTGAACGCGGCCACCGATCAGTCACTGGTCCTGATGGACGAGATCGGGCGCGGCACCTCCACCTTCGACGGCCTGTCGCTCGCGCAGGCGATCGCTTCGCGCCTGATCACCCACAACCGGGCCTTCACGCTGTTCGCCACCCATTATTTCGAGCTCACCCGGCTCGCGCAGCGCCATGCCGGGGTGATCAACCGGCATCTTTCAGCGGTGGAGCACCGCGGCGGCATCGCCTTCCTGCACGAGGTGAAGGACGGCCCGGCCAGCCGCAGCCACGGCCTGCAGGTGGCCCGGCTCGCCGGCCTGCCGGCGCCCGTGGTCAGGGCGGCCGCGCAGGTGCTCGAGGCGCTGGAGAGCCAGTCGCGAGCCGATGACGCGCAGATCGATCTGTTTGCCGATGCCGGCACGCCCGCTGAACCCTTCGAGCCGGCGATGCCGGATTCCGCCCCTGCGCCCGACCCCGCGCTGCACGCCGTGGCGCAGGCGCTGCAAGCCCTTCGGCCCGACGAAATCAGCCCGCGCGAGGCGCTCGATCTGATCTATCGCTGGCGGGCCGCGCTGGCCGGAGACGGGTCGGGCGGCTAGTGCAGCCGCGAGCGATCGAGCGGGGAGGCGGACTCGGCCTCGTCGAGCAGACCGCCAAGGTCGAGCCCGCCATCGCCCTCCAGGGCCATGCGACGCTCCTGCTCGATCTCCTCCTCGGAGGCCTCGCGTACCTCGATGATCCGGAGATCGAAGCGCAGGGCCATGCCGGCCAGGGGATGATTGCCATCGAGCACGACCGATTCCTCGTTGAAATCGGTGACGGTGAAGATGCCGTTGCGTTCGTCCTCGCCGTCGCCGAGGCTCTCGAAGGTCATGCCGACCTCGAGCTGCTCCGGGAATTCGGCGCGCGGCGCGAGATTCACGAGCTCGGCATCATAATCGCCGAAACCGTCTTCGGGCTGGAGGTACACCGAGGTGGCATAGCCCGCCTCATGCCCGGCGAGCGCAGCCTCGATCTTGGGGAACACCGACCCGAAGCCGCCATGCAGATAGGTGAGCTCGCGCTCGGCGTCTTCGACCGCTTCACCCTGGGAATCGAACAGCCGATAGCGCACCGTGACCCACATGCCATCACCCACGCCCATGCCCTGCTCCCTGTATTCGAGATCGACGCGCAACCACCCACCGCCGCTGGGCGAAGTCAGTGTAGACCACTTCATGCGCCGGCAGTGGCAACGACGCCCCCTGCTGGTGAGAAACGCCATTCCGGGAATCACCCCGCCGGTGTCGCGCGACGCGCTCTTCGCGATGGCCGCTCGCGACGATGTGGAATCGCGCCTGGTGAGCCGACAGGGGCGACGCTGGCAGGTCAGCCATGGCCCGATCGAGGCCTCGAGCCTGCCCGACACTCGGCAACGCCAATGGACCCTGCTGGTGCAGGGCATGGACCTGCATGCGCCCGCGGCGCGCGCGCTGCTCGATCGCTTCCGCTTCCTGCCCGACGCGCGGCTCGATGACCTGATGATCAGCTGGGCCTCCGACGGCGGGGGCGTGGGTCCGCACACCGATTCGTACGATGTCTTCCTCGTGCAGGTACAGGGCCGACGCCGCTGGCGCATCGCGCCACCGGGCCCGCGCGCCCTGCTGCCGGACGCGCCGCTGCGCATCCTGGCGCAGTTCGAGCCCACCGAGACCTGGGTGCTCGAGCCCGGCGACATGCTCTACCTGCCGCCGCACTGGGCCCACGAGGGCACCGCCGAGGGCGAGTGCATGACCTGCTCGGTGGGTTTCCGCGCCCCCTCGCGGCACGAACTCCTGCGCGGCTTTCTGGCCGATTGCGCCGACCAGCCGGGCGGGCCTGACCCGCGACACACCGACCCGGGTCTGTCGGCCACCCGCCAGCCTGGCCGCATCCCGGAGCCGCTGGCCGACTCGATGACGGCCTGGCTGTCAGCCTGGCGACCGACGCAGGCGCAGATCGACGACTATCTGGGGCGTTTCCTGACCGAACCCAAGCCGCAGGTCTGGTTCGAGCCGCCCGCCCGGGTGCCGGCCCTGCCGCGCTGGTGGGCGCGGGCGCAGACCCAGGGCCTGGTGGCCGACCGGCGCAGCCGCCTCGCCTGGCGGGGCTCACGGCTGTTCATCAACGGCGAGTCGGTGATCCCGGACGCCGGATCGCGCGGGTTGCTGCGCCGCCTGGCGGATCAGCGCGGACTCGAGCCAGGCCGGCTCACCGGCGTGGCCGCCGACTCGGCGCTCGCCGGGCTGCTGCACGACTGGTATGCCGCGGGCTGGCTGCAGCTGCCAGCCCGCGACAACTCGCGCAGGGGTCAGTCGGCGTAGGCGCCTGCGGCGCGGATGATCGGCGTCCAGCGATCGATCTCGGCCTTGAGCCAGCCGCGCAGCGCCTCGGGAGTCTGCTTCTCGGTGGGCACGATCTCGGCGCCGAGTTCGGTGAGCTTGCGCCGCACCTCGGGATCCTTGAGCGCGGCCTGCAGCGCGCCATTCAGGCGATCGATCACCGGCCGCGGCGTGCCCTTGGGCAGGTACACCCCGTGCCAGACCACCACCTGGAAGTCCTTGAGGCCGCTCTCGGCGAGGGTGGGCGCGTTGGGCAGCGAGGCGATCCGCGAGGGCGCGGTCACGCCGTAGAGCTTGACGGTGCCGGCCGCGATCTGCGGCAGGGTCTGGGTGGTCTGGTCGCAGAGCACGTCCACCTGACCGCCGAGCAGGTCGGTCATGGCCGGCGCGGTGCCCTTGTAGGGAACGGTCACCAGGTCGACCCCGATGGCCTTCTGGAACAGCATGCCGCACAGGTGCGAGACCGCGCCGAGACCGGCATTGGCCAGGGTGACCTTGTCACGGTTGGCGCGCAGGTAGGTGATGAGCTCGCCGAGGTTGTTCGGCGGCAGGGTCTTGCGGCCGAGCAGGGTCATGGGCACATCGGCCACCTGCCCCACGAACTCGAAGTCTTCCTGGGGGTTGTAGGCGAGCTTGCGGTACAGGCCGACCGCGGTGGCCATGCCGTTGTGGTGGATGAGGACGGTATAGCCGTCAGGCGCGGCCTTCGCAACGCGATTGGCGGCGATTGTCCCGCCGGCGCCGGTGGTGTTCTCGACCACCACCGACTGGCCGAGCAGTCGGGTCATGGCGGCGGCGAGGGTGCGGGCAACCACATCGGTGGGGCCGCCGGCTGCGAAGGGCACGACCAGCGAGATCGGCTTGGTGGGATAGGCCTGAGCCTGTGCAGCCATGGGCATGGCGAGGCTGCCAGCCAGGGCGAGCAGTGCGCCGGCGCGCACGAGGGAACGGATCATCGCGGGTCTCCTGCGGTTGGGTATCCCCTTATTATGTCGAGCCGACGACCCGATCGGGCCGGCATCCCTGTCCGGAGCAGCGCCTTTGTCCCAGCCCAACCTGCATCTGCCCGACCTGCCGCCAGCGGGCGGCGATCTGTCGGTCTATCTCGAACCCACCGATTTCCTCGACGCGAATCACCCGACCGTTCAGGCCTTCGTGGCGAGCGCCATCGCGGGCGCGTCCGATGCCCGCGCTCGCGCGGTGGCGCTCTTCTACGCGGTCCGCGACCGCATCCGCTACGACCCCTACGGCCTGGTGTTCGAGCCGGCCGCATACCGCGCCAGCGCCGTGATCGCCGCGACCCGCGGCTGGTGCGTGCCCAAGGCGGGCCTGCTGGCGGCCTGCGCCCGCGCCGCCGGCATCCCCTCGGCCATCGGCCTCGCCGATGTGGTCAACCACCTGAACACCGAGAAACTGCGCGAGACCATGGGCACGGATGTGTTCTACGACCACGGCTACACCGCGCTGTTCGTCGAGGGCCGCTGGGTGAAGGCGGTGCCGGCCTTCAACATCGAACTGTGCACCCGCTTCGGCGTGCGGCCCACCGAGTTCGACGGTCACGAGCACGCGCTCTACCAGGAACACGACGCCCACGGGAGGCGGCACATGCAGTACCTCGCCGATCACGGCACCTGGTCCGACCTGCCGCTGTCGCAGATCGTCGCCGACTTCCAGCGGCATTACCCGGGCATCCTCGCCCGCGCCAGGGCCCGAAGCGCCGGCGGCGCGCCCGCCGACGATGCCTTCGCCTGACCCATCGGAGCGCACACCGTGTCATTCATCGACAAGCTGGGCAGCGCCTGGCGCGGTTCGGGCTCGCTGCTGTGCGTCGGGCTCGACCCCGATGTCGCGCGCATGCCCCTCGGGCTGCAGGCTCGCCCCGACGGCATCCTCGCGTTCTGCCGGGCGATCGTCGACGCCACCGCCGATCTGGTCTGCGCCTTCAAGCCGCAGATCGCCTATTTCGCCGCCCACCAGGCCGAAGACCAGCTGCAGGCGCTGATCGCGCACATCCACACCCGGCATCCCGGAATCCCGGTGGTGCTCGACGCCAAGCGGGGCGACATCGGCTCCACCGCCGAGCGCTACGCCCGCGAGGCCTTCGAGCGCTATCGCGCAGACGCGGTCACGCTCAGCCCCTACATGGGCACCGACTCCATCGAGCCCTGGCTTCAGTGGCCCGACCGCGGGGTGATCCTGCTGTGCCGCACCTCCAATATCGGCGGCGCCGATCTGCAGTCGCTCGAGGTCGCCCCCGGCGAGCGGCTCTACGAGCGGGTGGCCCGGCTCGCCGCCGAGCGCTGGAATCCGCACGGCCAGACCGGGCTGGTGGTGGGCGCCACCGTGCCCGACGAACTGCGCCGGGTGCGCGCGCTGGTTGGCGACATGCCGCTGCTCGTCCCGGGCATCGGCGCGCAGGGCGGCGACATCGAAGCCACCGTGATGGCCGGGTGCCGCGAAGACGGTCTGGGCATGATGGTGAATTCCTCGCGTGCCATCCTGTATGCCAGCAGCGGCGAGGACTTCGCCGAGGCTGCGCGTCAGGCCGCCCGCGACACGCGGGATGCGCTGCGCGTGGCGGTTGCCAGGCGGGTTCGTGATACCGGGGGTGATTGACCGCCCGCGTCGCGCCTTCCTACACTCGACCCGGCCTGCAACGCCCTCGCCGGCCGGGTCCGCCGGCAGACCGTCCCGAGCGGAAGACACATGCGAATCCTGCTTGCCGAAGACGATGCCGTGCTGGCCGATGGCCTTTGCCGATCGCTGCGCGGCTCGGGCAATGCCGTCGACCATGTCGCCGATGGCAGCCAGGCCGACGCGGCCCTCACCCTGCATGACTACGACCTGCTCATCCTCGACATCGGCCTGCCGCAGATGAACGGCCTGGAGGTGCTGCGCAGGCTGCGGGCCCGCAACCAGGATGTGCCGGTGCTGATCCTCACCGCCGCCGACTCGGTCGCCCAGCGGGTGCAGGGGCTGGACCTTGGCGCTGATGACTACATGGCCAAGCCCTTTGCCCTGAGCGAGCTCGAGGCGCGGGTCCGGGCGCTGTCCCGTCGCCGCGCCGGCGCGAGCTCCTCGCAGCTGCGCTGCGGGCCGCTGCTGTACGACCAGACCGGGCGCATGGCCTTCCTCAACGAACAGCCGCTCGAGCTCTCGGCGCGGGAGGTGGGCCTGCTCGAGATCCTGCTGCAGCGCATCGGCAGGCTGGTGAGCAAGGAACAGATCGTGAGCCACCTCTGCGAGTGGGGCGAGGAGGTCAGCCACAACGCGATCGAGGTCTACATGCATCGGCTGCGCCGCAAGATCGAGGGCGGCGGCGTGCGCATCGCCACGGTGCGCGGCCTCGGCTACTGCCTGGAACGCCCCGCCGACGGCAAGCTCGCCGGATGAGTCCGCCGATGGCGGGCGCCGAGCGGCCGGCAGCCGCCAGGGGCGGCAAGGCCTCGTCGGGCACCGGCTCGGTGTTCCGCGACCTGCTCGCCACGCACGAGTCTTCCCCCCGCCCCGCCCTGCCGCTGCCGACGGATTCGCCCGACAGACCGGCCGACGCGGCGCCCGCCGACCCCCTGGATTCCGCCGGGCAGCGCTCGCTGTTCGGCGAGATTCTCGACTGGATGCTCGCGCCACTGCTGCTGCTGTGGCCGCTCTCGGTGGCGGTGACCTTCGTGGTCGCCCGATCCCTGGCCGACGCGCCCTTCGATCGCGCGCTGATCGACCACGCCACCGTGCTCGCGCAGCAGGCCCGCATCTACATGGAGGGCGGACCGCTGCCTCAGGCGCAGCAGCTGCGCAGCCTGCTGCCGGTGGATGGCGAAGGGCGGGTCTGGTTCCAGATCATCGCGAGCGACGGCGAGATGCTGCGCGGCGAGGCCGATCTGCCGCCACCCTCGCTGTACGACTTCCCCGAGATCGGGGTGATCAAGCTGCGCAACGACCAGCTCAGCGGCGAGGAGGTGCGCATCGCCTACACCCATGTGCAGGTCGAGGAGACCGAGGGCGCCGCGCCCACGCTGCTGGTGCAGGTGGCCGAGACCGAGCAGGCCCGCGACCGCCTGGCCAACGAGATCATCAAGGGCGTGATCTTTCCGCAGTTCGTGATCCTGCCGCTGGCTGTCGGGCTGGTCTGGTTCGGACTGTCGCGGGGACTCTCGCCGCTGCAACGCGTGCGTCAGCGCCTGCACGACCGACGGCCCGACGACCTGTCGCCGATCGACCGCGGCGGCGTGCCGGCCGAGATCGCGCCGCTGGTCGACGCCTTCAATGAGCTGCTCACGCGGCTCGATGACCGGATCGGCGCCCAGCAGCGCTTCATCGCCGACGCGGCACACCAGATGAAGACCCCGCTGGCCGGGCTGCGCACCCAGGCCGAACTGGCGCTGCGTGAGACCGACCCCGCCCAGCTGCGCCGCAGCCTCGAGCAGCTGGCCATCTCGTCAGGGCGCGCCGCGCACCTCATCAGCCAGCTGCTGGCGCTGGCCCGCACCGAGAACCAGCCGGTGGCGGGCGCGCTGCAGCCGATCGATCTCGGCCCGCTGCTGCGCGAGGTGGTCACCGACTGGGCCGATGCCGCGCTCGCCCGCGGCATCGACTTCGGCCTGGAGGACGACGACCAGCCAGGCCGGATCGACGGCAACCCCATCCTGCTGCGCGAGCTGTTCAACAACCTGATCGACAACGCCCTGCGCTACACCCCGGCCGGCGGCCGCGTGACGGTGCGCCGGCGCCGGGACGATGCCGATCTCGTTGTCGAGGTGGAAGACAACGGGCCGGGCATCGCGCTCGCGGAGCGCTCGCTGGTGTTCGAGCGCTTCTATCGCGTGCTCGGCTCCGGCACCGAAGGCAGCGGCCTCGGCCTGGCGATCGTGCGCGAGATCGCGCGGCAGCACGGCGCGCAGGTCAGCGTGGGGGGCGGCGAGCCAACCGGATGCCGATCGGCCGAGGCAGCGCCGCCCACGGGCAGCCACACGGGCGCGGTGTTCACGGTGCGGTTTCCGTCATGCGCCCCGGACTCGTCGCTTTGACAAGGCGCAGGCCGCTCCGATAGACTTCGCCCCCTTCGGCGCATTAGCTCAGTTGGTTAGAGCGACGGAATCATAATCCGCAGGTCCGGGGTTCGAGTCCCTGATGCGCCACCAACACCGAACAAGCCCGCAGGAACCCTGGTCCTGCGGGCTTTTTCTTTGGGGCATCCGCGCATGAGCACCGACCACCGCATCCCGCCGCCCGAACAGTGCGTCCTGCGACCGATGCTCGAACATTGGGCCGCGCGGCAGCCCGACAAGGTCTTTGTCGTCTTCGAGAACGGCGAGCAGTGGACCTACCGCGAGATGCACGACAAGGTCTGCGAACGGGCCCGCGGGCTGCGCGCGCTGGGCGTGGCCCAGGACGATCGGGTGCTGGTCTGGCTGCCCAACGGTCCGGAATGCCTGCTCAGCTGGTTCGCGATCAACTGGCTGGGCGCCATCTATGTGCCGATCAACACCGCCTACCGTGGCGGGGTGCTCGAGCACGCGATCGCGGTGGCCGATGCGCGCCTGGGTCTGGTGCATGCCGAGCTGCTGCCGCGACTGCAGGGCATCGGCCTGTCGCGCCTGGAGACCGCGGTCGTGGCCCAGGGCGGGCAGGCCGAGCCGATCGCCGGACTTCGCCTGCTCGGCCGCGAGGCGCTCGATGGCGACCCGGCCCTGAGCCTGGCCCTCGCCCGCCCCATCGCGCCCTGGGACACCCAGTGCATCATCTTCACCTCCGGCACCACCGGCCCCTCCAAGGGGGTGATGACCTCCTACCTGCAGCTGCACGAGTCAGGCCACGGCTTTGCGCCGGCCCGCGCCGATGACCGGCATCTGGTGCCGCTGCCGCTGTTCCATGCTGGCAGCACCATCCCGATCTACCTGATGCTGCGGCTCGGGGGCAGCATCGTGCTGGCCGGCTCCTTCCGCACCGAGGACTTCTGGCCGCTCATCGAGCGCACCGGCACCACCTCGCTGATCCTGCTGGGCGTGATGGCCGGCTTCGTGGTGAAGCGCCCTCGCGACGAGGCCCCGGCCCGCTCCACGCTTCGCTGGGCGCTCGCGGTGCCGCTCGACGAGGACGGCATGGAATTCGGCCGCCGCTTCGGCGTGGACATCGTGACCACCTTCAACATGACCGAGGTGTCCTGCCCGCTGGTGTCGGACCTGAACCCCACGCTCGCCGGCAGCTGCGGCTGGCCGCGGCCCGGGGTGGATGTGCGGCTGGTCGACGCCAATGACTGCGAGGTGCCCGTGGGCGCGGTGGGCGAGCTGATCGTGCGCACCGACACCCCCTGGGCGATGAACTCGGGCTACCACCGCAATCCCGAGGCCACGGCGCGGGCCTGGCGCAACGGCTGGTTCCACACCGGGGACGCCTTCCGGCGCGACGAGGCCGGGAACTTCTTCTTCGTCGACCGGATGAAGGACGCGATCCGGCGCCGCGGCGAGAACATCTCGTCCTTCGAGGTGGAATCGGAGGTGCTGGCCCATCCGGCGGTGCGCGAAGCCGCCGCCGTGGCCGTGCCCAGCGACATCGCCGAGGACGAGGTGCTGGTGGCGGTGTCGCTCGGCGAGGGGCGCAGCCTCGACCCGGCGGAACTGATCGGCTTCCTGCGCGAGCGCATGGCCCACTTCATGGTGCCGCGCTATGTGCGGGTGATGGACGACCTGCCCAAGACCCCCACGCAGAAGGTGCAGAAGCACCTGATCCGCAGCGCCGGCGTGACCGCCGACACCTGGGATCGGGAAGCCGCCGGGGTGGTGGTGCGCCGGGAGCGGCTCTCCGACTGAACCGGGCAGGCGGGATCGCTACCGGCGCAGCAGGGGACACTCGCTGAGGGCGGCCGGGATGAACGAGTCCTCGGCCGAATAGCGACGCACGATGCTGACGATGTCGTCCTTGCCCTTCATCTGCTCGGGCGCCTTGGCCACGCCGTAGGTCATCTCGCGCATCAGCCGGCCGTCGGCGCGGATGCGCGCATTGCGGGTGAAGAAATCGTTGACCGGCGTGTCCTTCATCTTCGCCAGCACCGCGGCGGTGTCGGTGGTGCCGGCCGCCTTCACCGCCTTGAGGTAGTGCAGCACCGCGCTGTAGACATTGGCCTGCGGGTCGGTGGGCATGCGGCCGTTGAAGGCCTTGCGGAAACGCTCGGTCCAGGCGCGCGAGGCATCGCTCTCGTCCCAGTAGAAGCTCTGGACCACCGGCATGCCGGCGACCACCTTGCTGCCCAGCGCGTAGATGTCTTCGGTGGTCAGCGAGAAGGGCGTGAACACCTGCCCCGACTCGCGGATGCGGAACTCGCTGGCCTGCTTGGCGGAGTTGGTGAAGTCGGCGCCACCGCCCACCAGCGCGATGTTGCGCGCCTTGGAGGCCTGGGCCTGCAGCAGGAAGGAGCTGAAGTCGGCCGAGCCGAGCGGGAATCGCACCCCGCCGAGCACCTTGCCGCCGGCCGCCTCGATCATCTTGCGCGAATCGGCCTCGATGCTGTGGCCGGCGGTGTAGTCCACCGTGAGGAAGAACCAGGTGTTGGGCTGAGAACCGGACGCGCCCTTGATGACCAGGTTGGCCACCGAGTAGCCGTCGTTGCCCCACTGCATGCCGTTGGGCGAGCAGGACTTGCCGGAGATCTCTCGGCTGCTGGCGGTGGAGGCCACCAGGATGCGGTTCTTGTCGGTGGCGATCTTCTGGACCGCCAGCGCCACGCCCGAGCTGTAGATGTCGAAGATCGCGAGCACGCCCTCGGTGTCGAACCAGCGTCGCGCCAGCGAGGAGCCGATGTCGGGCTTGTGGCCGTGGTCGGCCACCACGAGTTCCACGGGCTTGCCCAGCACCTGGCCGCCGGCATCCTCGATCGCCAGCCGCGCGGCCACCACCGAGCCGGCGCCGCTGATGCTGGCGTACGCGCCCGCCTGATCATTCAGGATGCCGATCTTGACCGGGCCCGACTGCGCCCCCGCCGGTCCCGCGTGCGCTGCTGCCGCCAGCGCGGCGACCATCGCCGCGCGCCTGCCGGTGCTGATCATGTCTGTCTCGCTCCAGAGAATCGGGGTTGTGTCGGATTGCCCCGGCCTTCCGGAGGCGCAGGCGCAACGAGCGAGCCTTGGGGAAGCCACCACCGGTGTCAACGCGGTGGCGTGTCGAATGCCGTCAGGCGGCCGGCTTGCGCAGCAGCACGAGGGAATGTCGGTACGGGCGGGCCAGCCAGAGCATGCGGTGCGCATGGGAGAGCCAGCGCCGCGGCCTCACGAAGGGCACGAGCAGCCGCAGCACGCGCCGCACCTGTCGCGAGAGGCCGCCGCGGCGGAACTCCGCGCCATAGCTTTCGCTGTCGACGATCTCCAGGGCCACCGGCTGGTAGCGGGGGAACAGTGCCGCGATCTGCGCCGGGGACGGCCGGTGGAGATTGTCGATCGGGTCGGCGTGATAGGGATAGGAGTGCGGCGCGGCGACCAGCAGCAGGCCGCCCGGCGGCAGGAGGGCGTCGAGCGCCGCCGGCAGACCCGGCAGCAGGCGGGAGGGCAGATGCTCGATGACATTGCAGAACATCACCAGTCCCGGAGCCATCGCGCGCAGGCGGGCCTGCAGGGCGGGATCGAAGAGGTCGCCCGCGATGTCCACCCCGTCGGCGGGCTCGAGGTCGCTGTGCACCACCTGCCAGCCCGCCTGCAGCAGCGGCAGGATGGTCTGGCGATGGACATGGGGCTTGTTCACCTCCCGCATGCGGCGAGGCCCGCTGCCCAGGTTGACGGCAAGCGCGGTGGCGCCCGGCGGCGGCCCGTCCAGCACATGACGGTGCAGGGCCTGTTCGATCCAGCGGGCTTCCTCGATGCGCATCCGGCGGCCTCGCGGCGGTGGAGTGGGTTGGGCAGGCGCAACGATACCCGAGCCACCGCGCGCCGAAAGCCTTCCTTGACCCGGCTCATCACCCTGCCGACCTCGCCTCCCGACAATGGACTGCGCGCCGGCAACCCGTCGGCGCCTTGCCCGCCAAGGAGAACCAGCATGCGCAAGATGGGACGCAGCGTCATCACCGCCGCGATCTGCAGCCTGGGGCTGATCGGCCCCCTGGCTGCCCAGAGCAGCGACGGCCAGGCCGCCCCCAAGACCCGCGCCGAAGTGCGCATCGAACAGAAGGAATTCGTCCGGACCCATGTCTGGGATGAGGCGGCAGGCAACTGGGTGCTCAAGCCCGGCTTTCGCCCGCCGGAAGGCGTGAAGTCGCGCGAGGAGATCCGCGCCGCGCGTGACAGCTTCATGAAGGGCAATCGCTGGAACGAGGAGATGAGCCGCTGGGAGCCGATCTCGGGTCCGCCGCGCGACATCTCCAGGCTCACCCGCGCGGAAGTCCGGCGCGAGACCGCCGCCTTCCTGAAGACCCACCGCTGGGACTACGAGAAGGACGCCTATGTGGAGGTCAAGCCGCGATGATCCGGCGGCGGCGGCGCGCTGCCGCCCCGGCCCCGCGCCTGCGGCCGAAGCGTGCGGTCGCGCCCCTTTCGCGGGTACCGAACGACGAGGCGCCGGCGCCGATGCCGGCTGCCGACGCGCCGGATGCCGTCGCTGTCGACGAGGCGCAGTCGCCCGGCGCGCCGCGCGAGGCGCGCGGCGACGACCCCGATCGGGTTTCACCCATCGCCACCGACGAACGGGCACGCGTCTCGATCCAGACCGCTTCGACCGCGCGAAAAGGCTCCCTTTCCGAGTGATCGCGGGGATCGACATGGCGAGTTCGGCGAATGAAATGAGCCGCTGTCCAGCTCGCTTGACGCTCCATGGCCCCAAACCTAGGATCGGCCGCATCATTCGCGTTGACGAGCAGCTATCCCGACCATGCCAAGGGGAGTTCGATCCAGCGGTCCGGAGGGCGGCGGCGCGCCCTCGTCGGTTCAGAAAGCCTGCCTGATCCTGCGAGCCATGTCGGATGCGCGCAATGCGCGCCTGACCGACATCGCCCAGGCCGCGGGGCAGGACAAGGCCACCACCTTGCGCCTGCTCGATGTCCTGGCGCGACACGGCTTCGTCAACCGCGATCCCGAAAACAAGCGCTACAGCCTCGGCCCGGAAATCTTCGCGCTGGGCGCGGCCGCCATGTCGCGCAGCGACCCTCGTTCGAAGGTGCGGCCCAGCCTCATCCAGCTGGTGCGCCTGTTCGAAGACACCGCCATCCTCTCGGTGCCGCGCGGCGCGGAGTCGGTCGCGGTCGATGTCCACCAGGGCAGCTTCGCGATCCGCGCGAACTACCTCGAGGTGGGCAGCCGTCGACCGCTCGGCGTGGGCGCCGGCAGCCTGGCGCTGCTGGCCTGGCTCCCCGATGAGGAGATCGACGCGCTGATGCCCTTCATCGCCGACCGGCTGGTGAACTATCCGCTGCTCAGCCCGGCGCTGCTGCGCCGATCCATCGAGGAGGCCCGACGCCGCGGCTATGTGATGCTGCTCGATGTGGTCGTGCCGCGCATGGGCGGCATCGCCGTTCCCATCCTCTCCGAAGACGGCCGGCCCAGCGCGGCGATCAGCATCGCCGCCCTGAGCGAGCGCATCAGCGGCCGCGAGGCGGCGCTCTCCGAAGCGCTGCTGCGCGAGGCCGCCGCCTGCCGCACCTATCTTCGCCAGAGCAGCCTGTGACCGCGCACCGGCCTGCCGGCGCGATCACGCCGAGACCGCTCTGAACCCCGCCTACATCGCCGGCGCCGGCAATACCCGCTTCGGCCGTCACGACGGGCTTGGCGCCATCGACCTCATGGCGCAGGCGGCCGAGGCCGCGCTGCGCGAATCCGGCTTCGCCCGAGGCGAGATCGATGCCGTGCTCTGCGGCTATGCCACCACCCTGCCGCATCTCATGCTGGCCAGCCTGGTGAGCGAGCGCCTGGGCATCCGGCCCGCCTACGCGCACGGCGTGCAGATGGGCGGCGCCACCGGCGCGGGCATGGTGATGCTGGCCAGCGATCTGGTCCGCCTGGGACGGGTCCGGCGGGTGCTGGTGGTGGCCGGCGAGAACCGCGCCAGCGGCCAGACCCGCGACGATGCCATCCAGACCCTGGCCCAGGTCGGCGATGCCGACTTCGAGGTGCCCAACGGCGGTTCGGTGCCGGCCTACTACGCCCTGCTCGCCTCGCAGTACATGCACCGGTACGGGCTGACCGAGCCCGACCTGGCCGAGTTCGCGGTGCTGATGCGCCGGCATGCGGCCAGCCACCCTGACGCGCAGCTCACCGCGCCGATCAGCGTGGCCGATGTGATGGCGTCCAAGCCGATCGCCTCGCCCCTGAAGCTGCTCGACTGCTGCCCCATCTCCGACGGCGCGGTCGCGCTGGTGGTCAGCGCCGATCCGGGCCGTGGCGACGGCCTGCCGGTCGCGATCACCGGCGCCGGGCAGGCCCATCATCACCAGCACCTGAGCGCGGTCGATCAGCTCGACGATCTCGGCGCAGCCGCCTCGGCCAGACGCGCGCTCGGCCAGGCCGGCGTGGGGCTGGCCGATCTCGACATGCTCGCCATCTACGACTCCTTCACCATCACCCTCGCCATCCTGCTGGAGGAAATCGGTCTGTGCCCGCGCGGCGCCAGCGCCCGTCGGGCCCGCGAGGGGGTTTTCGGTGCCGACGGCGCACTGCCCCTGAACACCCATGGCGGCCTGCTGTCCTTCGGCCACTCGGGCGCGGCTGGCGGCATGGCGCACATCGCCGAGGCCTGGCGGCAACTCGCCCGCCGCGCCGGCGCCCGGCAGATCGGCCCGCGCCGCCGCTGCCTGCTGCACGCCGACGGCGGCGTGCTCTCGGCCCATGTCAGCCTGGTGCTGGAGGCCCGCGCATGAGCGTGTCGCGCCTGTCGCGTCCCTATGCCGAAGGCCTCGTCGCCGGGGTGCTGCGCTATCAGCGCTGCGCTGCCTGCGGTCAGGCCCAGCGCCTGGCCCGCCACGCCTGCCCGGCATGCGGCAGCACCGATCTGCGCTGGCATGACTGCGCCGGCGCCGGCACGGTGGTCGCGGTGACCGAAGTGCGGCGCGCGCCGGCCGATGCCTGGCGGGCGCTCGTGCCCTACACCCTGGTGCTGGTCGACCTCGACGAAGGCGCCCGGCTGATGGGCCACGGCGCTGCCGGTCTGGCCATCGGCCAGCGGGTCCGCGGCCGGGTGGCCGAGGCCGCCGGGCACAGGGTTCCGCACTTCTCGCCGATCCCGCCGGCCTGAATCCGGTCGGGCCGCGCGGCCGCTGCCGGGCCGGCGCGGCCCGCCCGATATACTGCGGCGCATCCGAACCCTTCCGGGCCACGGCCCCGCCATGACGCGCAAGCTCTACATCAAGACCTTCGGCTGCCAGATG
Source organism: Betaproteobacteria bacterium (assembly GCA_018970865.1). GTDB lineage: Bacteria > Pseudomonadota > Gammaproteobacteria > Burkholderiales > Burkholderiaceae_E > Quisquiliibacterium. Next base: position 28,059 of record JAGWVN010000011.1, on the reverse strand, counting down.
AACGAGTACGACTCGGCCCGCATGGCCGATGTGCTCGGCGAGCAGGGCCCGCTCGAGCGCACCGACGACCCCGCGCAGGCCGACATCATCCTGTTCAACACCTGCTCGGTGCGCGAGAAGGCCGAGGAGAAGGTCTTCTCCGACCTGGGTCGGGTGCGCGCGCTCAAGCAGGAAAGGCCCGGCCTGATCGTGGGCGTGGGCGGTTGCGTGGCGAGCCAGGAAGGCGCGGCGATCGTCGCGCGCGCGCCGCATGTCGATGTGGTCTTCGGCCCGCAGACCCTGCACCGGCTGCCGGCCCTCATCGAGGCGCGACGCCGCTCCGGGCGCCCGCAGGTGGACATCAGCTTCCCCGAGATCGAGAAATTCGACCACCTGCCGCCGCCGCGGGTGGAAGGGGCGAGCGCCTTCGTGTCGATCATGGAGGGCTGCAGCAAGTACTGCAGCTTCTGCGTGGTGCCCTACACCCGCGGCGAGGAGGTGTCGCGCCCGCTCGATGATGTGCTGGTCGAGGTGGCCAGCCTGGCGGCGCAGGGCGTGCGCGAGGTGACCCTGCTCGGCCAGAACGTGAATGCCTGGCGCGGTCTGATGGACGATGGCGAGCCCGCCGATTTCGCGCTGCTGCTCGACTGCGTGGCCGGCGTGCCGGGCATCGGGCGCATCCGCTACACCACCTCGCACCCGCGCGAGTTCTCGCCGCGGCTGATCGAGGCCCATGGCCGCATCGACGCGCTTGCCGACCATGTCCACCTGCCGGTGCAGTCGGGCTCCGACCGCATCCTGGCCGCCATGAAGCGCGGTTACACCGCGCTCGAATACAAGTCGATCATCCGGCGCTTGCGCGCGGCGCGCCCGCAGGTCTCGATCAGCACCGACTTCATCGTCGGATTTCCCGGCGAGACCGACGAGGACTTCGCCCGCACCCTGGCCCTGATCGACGAGGTGGGCTTCGATGCCTCCTTCTCGTTCATCTACAGCCCGCGGCCGGGCACGCCTGCGGCCGACCTTCCCGACGACACCCCGGCGCCGGCCAAGCTGCAGCGATTGCAGACCCTGCAGGCCCGCATCGAGGCGCATGCCCGGGCGATCAGCCAGGCGATGGTCGGCACCCGGCAGCGGGTGCTGGTGGAAGGCCATGCCCGCAAGGACGGCAGCGAGCTCTCCGGCCGCACCGCCAACAACCGGGTGGTCAACTTTCCCGGGCATCCGCGGCTGATCGGCGAATTCATCGAGCTCGAGATCGTCGCCGCCCTGCCCCACTCCCTGCGTGGCGATGCCGCGCGACTGCCGGCATGACCAGCCCCGCGGGCGCGCGCGGCAAGGCCCTGGAATACCGTCCGGCCGAGTCCGACACCCAGCGGCTGGCCAATCTCTGCGGCCCGCTCGACGCCCATCTTCGCCAGATCGCCGAAGCCTTCGACACCCGCATCCAGCGGCGCGGCGAGCAGTTCCTGATCGAGGGCGCGCCCGCGGCGGCGCGAGCCGCGAGGGAGGCGCTCGCGCATTTCCACGGACTGGCCCAGCGCGCGCTCTCGATCGACGAGATCCAGCTCGGGCTGGTCGAGCTGCGCGCCGGCGCCCGTCCCGCTGCCGCCAGCGCCAGCCCGGCGGCCGTGGCATCCGAGGAAGCCGACACCCCGGTGCTGCACACCCGCCGCGCCGACCTGCAGGGCCGCACGCCCCGGCAGCGGGAATACCTGCGGCACATCCTCTCGCACGACATCACCTTCGGCATCGGGCCGGCGGGCACCGGCAAGACCTACCTGGCGGTGGCCTGCGCGGTCGACGCGCTGGAGCGGGATGCGGTCAAGCGCATCGTGCTCACCCGCCCGGCCGTGGAGGCCGGCGAGCGCCTGGGCTTCCTGCCGGGTGATCTCGCGCAGAAGGTCGATCCCTACCTGCGGCCGCTCTACGACGCGCTCTACGACCTGCTCGGCTTCGAGCGCACCGCGCGGATGTTCGAGAAGCAGGCGATCGAGATCGCGCCGCTGGCCTACATGCGCGGGCGCACGCTCAACCACGCCTTCATCATCCTCGACGAGGCGCAGAACACCACGCCCGAGCAGATGAAGATGTTCCTCACCCGCATCGGCTTCGGCTCGCGCGCCGTGGTCACCGGCGACACCACCCAGGTCGACCTGCCGCGCGGCCAGGCCTGCGGGCTGGTCGAGGCGGTGAGCGTGCTGCGCGAGGTGCGGGGCATCGCGTTCACGCGCTTCGACAGCAGCGATGTGGTGCGCCACCCGCTGGTCGCGCGCATCGTCGACGCCTACGAGCGTGCCGGCAGCAAGGGCTGAGCCGGCGCTCGCGCTCGCGCTGCAGCGCGGCCCGCGGGTGCCCGACTGGCCGGTGGCGCCGGCCCGGCTGCGCCGCTGGGTGCGGCTTGCGCTCGCCGCCGACGCCCGCCTCACCCTGCGCTTTTGCGCCCGCGCCGAAGCGGTCGCGCTGAACCGCTCGTTCCGCGGCCGCAACTACCCGCCGAATGTGCTCACCTTCACCTATCCGCCGGTGCCGGGCGATGCGCGCGCGGTCTGCGCGGCCGACATCGTGATCTGCGTGCCGGTGGTGCGCGCGCAGGCCCGCGCGCAGCGCAAGCCCTTCGACCACCATCTCGCGCATCTGGTGATCCACGGCGCGCTGCATGCCCAGGGGCATGACCATCAGACCCCCGCCGAGGCGGCGCGAATGGAGGCGCTCGAGACGGCGCTGCTGCGCCGGCTGCGCATCCCCGACCCGTATCTGGCGCGGCCTGCGGCGGGCGCTCCTCGCGCGCCGGATTGAGCCCTGCCACGGCCATCGGGTATGCTGGCCGCTTCGCAACTTCCGGTTCCGTCGATGTCCGATACCCCTTCGGGGAGTGAGCCCAGGCGCTCGCTGCTCGAACGATTGTCCACGCTGCTGCTGCGCGCGCCCGATGACCGGGAACAGCTCCTGAGCCTGCTGCGCGGCGCCCACGAACGCGAACTGCTCGATGACGACGCGCTCTCGATGATCGAGGGCGTGCTGCAGGTGGCCGAACTCTGCGCCGCCGACATCATGGTGCCGCGCGCCCGCATGGATGTGATCGACATCGCGCAGGCGCCCACGCAGTTCCTGCCGCAGGTCATCCGAACCGCCCGCTCGCGCTTCCCGGTGATCGATGGCGATCTCGACAATGTGCTGGGCACCCTGCACGCCAAGAGCCTGCTGCGGCTGTTCGCGCCCGAGCCGCCGCCGCTGCGCGCGCTGCTGCGACCGGCGGTGTTCATCCCGGAATCCAAGCGCCTGAATGTGCTGCTGCGTGAATTCCGCGCCACGCGCAGCCACCTCGCGATCGTGGTCGACGAGTACGGCTCGGTGGCCGGACTGGTGACCATCGAGGATGTGCTCGAACAGATCGTGGGCGAGATCCGTGACGAGTTCGACGCCGAGCCCGCGGCCGATGCCATCACGCCCGCCGGCGAAGGCCATGACGGCCCCCGCTACCGCCTGCGCGCCGACACCGAGATCGCCGCCTTCGACCGGCACTTCGGCACCCACCTGCCGGAGGAAGGGCTCGACACCATCGGCGGGCTGCTCACCGCGCGGCTTGGCCGAGTGCCCCGCCGCGGCGATGCGGTCATCATCGAGGGATTCCGCTTCGAGGTGCTGCGCGCCGATGCGCGACAGGCCCACCTGCTGCTGGCCGAACGGCTGAGCACCGCGATCGCCGATGCCGCGGCCGCCGTCGACGCCGGCCGCTGATCCCGGCAGGGCCTCGCCGGCCGCGCCTGTCGGCGCCATCACGCGGCGGGCGCAGATCCCGCGCCTGCTGGCGGCCATGGCGGTCGGCGCGGCGCACGCCCTGAGCCTGTCTTTCCTGCCAGGGGCGCTGGCATGGCCAGCGCAACTGCTCACGCTCGCAGCGGGCCTGTGGCTGGCCGCCGGCGCGACCAGCCGGCGGCAGTCGGGCCTGCGCGGCTTCGCCTTCGCGATGGGCCACTTCCTCACCGGCCTGTGCTGGCTGCATGTGAGCATGCACGACCACGGTGGCATGCCCTGGCTGCTGGCGGCCCTCGCCCTGCTGCTCTTTTGCGCCTACCTCGCGCTGTGGCCGGCGCTGGCGCTCATGATCGCCCACGACCGCCCGGGCTGGGGCTGGGTGGCGGGTGTCGCCGGCGCGTGGGCGCTCGCGGAGGCCGCGCGCGGCTGGGTCTTCACCGGCTTCCCGTGGCTCTCCATCGGCTATGCCCATGTCGACGGTCCGCTTGGCGGACTCGCGCCGCTCGTGGGGGTCTACGGCGTGGGGCTGGCCGCGGCCGCGCTGGCCGCGCTGCTCGCGCTGGGCGCGCTCAGGCGGCGCGAGCAGGGCTGGCGCGCGCCGGCGATCGCGGTGGCCACCATGCTGCTGGCCAGCGCCGCTGTCGGGGAATTGCGATTCACGCAGCCCGCGGGCGGTCCGATGAGCGTGCGCCTGGTCCAGGGCGACATCGCGCAGTCGATGAAGTTCGACCCGCAGGCGGCCGTGCGCGCGATGCGCTGGTACGCCGCGCAGGTTGCCGCAAGCCAAGCCCGCCTGACCGTGCTGCCCGAGACCGCGTGGGTGGTGCCCTGGACCCACACCCCGCCCGAGATCGCCGCCACCGTGCTCGAGGGCCTGCGCGCCAGCGGGGGCTCGCTGCTGCTCGGCGCGCCGATCGTCGATGCGGTCCCCGGGGCCGCGCCACGGGTGAGCAACAGCGCGCTGCTGCTGGCCGCCGACGCGCCGGCGCCGCGCTACGACAAGCAGCACCTCGTGCCTTTCGGCGAATTCATCCCCTGGGGCTTCGGATGGTTCGTGCGGCTGATGAACATCCCGATGGGCAGCTTCGGCCGCGGCGTGGCGCCGCAAGCGCCCTTCCTCGTCGCCGGCCAGCGCGTCGCCGCCAACATCTGCTACGAGGATCTGTTCGGCGAGGAGATCGCCGCGCAGGTGCGCGAACCGGTGTTGGCCGGCGTGCTGGTGAACCTGAGCAATCTCGGCTGGTTCGGCGATTCCCACGCGCTCTCGCAGCACCTGCAGATCTCGCGCATGCGCGCGCTGGAGACCGGCCGCCCGATGCTGCGCGCCACCAACACCGGCGTCACCGCGCACATCGACCACCGTGCCCGGGTGGTCGAGCGCCTGCCCACCGCGCAGGCCGGCGTGATCGACACGCAGGTGCAGGCCACCGAGGGGCTCACCCCCTATGCGCGGCTGGGCAACCTGCCCGTGCTGCTGCTGGCGGGAGCGCTGCTGGCCGTTGCCACAGGCCTGCGCCGGACCCCGGCGTCGGAAGGGGCGAGGCCTTCCAGTAAAATCGCGGGCTGACCTCATCCGAGACCGCCATGCTCACCTTCCAGCAAGTGATTCTCAGACTCCAGGAGTACTGGGACCGCCAGGGCTGCGCCCTGCTGCAGCCCTACGACATGGAGGTGGGCGCGGGCACCTTCCACACCGCCACATTCCTGAGGGCGATCGGCCCCGAACCCTGGCGCGCGGCGTATGTGCAGCCCTCTCGTCGCCCCAAGGATGGCCGCTACGGCGACAACCCCAACCGTCTGCAGCACTATTACCAGTACCAGGTGGTGCTCAAGCCGTCTCCGCCCGACATCCTCGATCTCTACCTCGGCTCCCTTCAGGCGCTGGGCATCGATCTGCAGCGCAATGACATCCGCTTCGTCGAGGACGACTGGGAGTCGCCCACGCTCGGCGCCTGGGGACTGGGCTGGGAGGTCTGGCTCAACGGCATGGAAGTCACCCAGTTCACCTACTTCCAGGAGGTGGGCTCGCTCAAGTGCCAGCCGGTCACCGGCGAGATCACCTACGGCATCGAGCGGCTGGCCATGTACCTGCAGCGGGTGCAGAGCATCTACGACCTGACCTGGACCGAGGGCGTGAGCTACCGCGATGTCTTCCACCAGAACGAGGTCGAGCAGTCCACCTACAACTTCGAGCATGCCAACGCCGCCATGCTGTTTCGCCACTTCGACGAGTACGAGGCCGAGGCGCAGCGCCTGATCGCGGTGCCGCTCGCCCTGCCCGCCTACGAGATGGTCATGAAGTGCTCCCACACCTTCAACCTGCTCGATGCCCGCGGGGCGATCTCGGTCACCGAGCGCGCCGCCTACATCGGACGGGTGCGCCAGCTCGCCCGGGCAGTCGCGCAGGCCTACCACGACTCGCGCGAGCGACTGGGTTTTCCCATGCTGGAACGCGCCGGGCAGGTGGCCTGAATGAGCGCCCGTCCGCTGCTGATCGAGCTCTTCACCGAAGAGCTGCCGCCCAAGGCCCTGCGCCGGCTGGGCGAGGCCTTCGCCAACGCGATCGTCGAGGGCCTGCGAACCCGTGGCCTGGCCGGGCCCGCCGGCGAGCACCGCGCCTTCTGCTCGCCGCGCCGGCTCGCGGTGCGGGTCGACGGCGTCCTGCACGAAGCGCCCCCGCGCCGGGTCGAAGTGAAGGGCCCGTCGGTGAAGGTCGGCCTCGATGACCAGGGCCGGCCCACCCAGGCCCTGCTCAAGTGGGCGCAGAAGGTCGGCGCCGATCCATCGGCCCTCGCCCGCGCCTCCGACGGCAAGCAGGAGTGCTTCTTCCACGCCAGCGAGCAGGCGGGCGAGACCCTGGCCGGCAGCATCGACGCCCTGCTCGCGCACGCCCTGGCGCGCCTGCCCATCCCCAAGCTCATGGAATACCAGCTCGCCGACGGCCGGACCCATGTGAGCTTCGTGCGGCCGGCGCATCGTCTGGTGGTGCTGCACGGCGAGCAGGTGATCCCGGCCACGGTGCTGGGGCTGAGCGCGGGCCGCAGCACGCTCGGCCACCGCTTCCAGAGCGCGGGGGAGCTGCTCATCCCCGATGCCGCGAGCTGGGCCCATGTGCTCGAGCGCCAGGGCCGCGTGATCCCCGACTTCGACACCCGGCGCGCCCGCATCCTCGCGCTGCTGCAGACCGAGGCCCGGTCACTCGGCGCCTCGATGGGCGATGCCGCGCAGGTTGAAAGCCTTCTGGAGGAGGTCACGGCGCTGGTGGAGTGGCCGGCGGTGTATGTGGGCGGCTTCGAGGACGAGTTCCTGCAGGTGCCGCAGGAGTGCCTCATCCTCACCATGCGCACCAACCAGAAGTACTTCCCGCTCTTCGATGACGCCGGCCGGCTGCTGCCGAAGTTCCTGATCGTCTCGAACATGGCGGTGGATGACCCGTCGCTGATCATCGACGGCAACGAGCGGGTGGTGCGACCGCGGCTGGCCGATGCCCGCTTCTTCTACCAGCAGGACCGGCGCACGCGGCTGGCCGACCGCGTGCCCGCCCTGGATTCGGTGGTCTACCACGCGAAGCTCGGCACCCAGGCGCAGCGCATGGCGCGGGTGCGGCGCATCGCGGCCGCGATCGCCGGCCGGCTCGGCGCCGATGTCGGGCACGCCGAGCGGGCCGCGCTGCTTGCCAAGACCGACCTGCTCACCGGCATGGTGGGCGAATTCCCCGAACTGCAGGGCGTGATGGGCGCGTACTACGCGCGTCATGACGGCGAGGCGCCCGAGGTGGCGCAGGCCATCGTCGAGCACTATCAGCCGCGGTTCGCGGGCGATGCGCTGCCGGCCAGCACCACCGGCACGGTGCTGGCGCTGGCCGACAAGCTCGAGACCCTGGCCGGGCTGTTCGGCATCGGCCAGCAGCCCACCGGCGACCGCGACCCCTTCGCGCTGCGCCGGCACGCGCTCGGCGTGATCCGCATGCTGATCGAGCGCGAGCTCGCGCTGCCCCTGTCGTGGCTGCTCGGCACCGCCTTCGACGCCTTCGAGCCGGCGGCTGGGGCCGGCCGGCCCGCGCTCACCGAGTTCATCCTCGAGCGACTGTCGGGCTGGCTGCGCGATCGCGGTCACAGCCCGCAGGAGGTCGCCGCGGTCATCGATCAGCGGCCCGACGATCTCGCGCGCGTGCCGCAACGGCTCGCCGCGGTGAGGGCCTTCAGCGCGCTGCCCCAGGCACAGGCGCTGGCAGCGGTCAACAAGCGGATCGGCAACATCCTGCGCAAGTCGGGAGAGACCGCTTCTGCCGGCCTGCAGGAGGCGCTGCTCACCGACCCGGCCGAGAAGGCGCTGGCCGGCGAACTCGCCGCGCTCGCGCCCGAGGTCGACCGGCTGATGGCTGCGCATGACTACACTGGGGCGCTCACCGCCATGGCGCGCTCGCGCGAGGCGGTCGACCGCTTCTTCGAGCAGGTGATGGTGATGGCCGACGACCCCGCGGTGCGGGCCAACCGGCTGCGCCTGCTCGCCGGGCTGCACGCCCTGATGAACCGCGTCGCCGACATCTCCCGGCTGTCGGCATGAAGCTCGTGGTTCTCGATCGCGATGGCGTGATCAATCACGACAGCAGCGCCTACATCAAGAGCCCGGCCGAGTGGCGCCCGCTGCCGGGCAGCCTCGAGGCGATCGCGCGGCTTCGCAAGGGCGGCTGGCGGGTGGCGGTGGCCACCAACCAGGCCGGGGTGGGTCGCGGCCTGTTCGACATGGCCACGCTGAGCGCGATCCACTCGCGCATGACCAGCGCGGTCGCCGCCGCCGGCGGGCACCTCGATGCGATCTTCTTCTGTCCCCACGCCCCCGAGCTGCAGTGCGCCTGCCGCAAGCCGCGCCCCGGCATGCTGCACGAGATTGCACGCCGCTTCGCCGTGGAGCCGACCGACATGGTGATGGTCGGTGATTCGCTGCGCGACCTGCAGGCCGCCCAGGCCGCCGGCGCGCGACCGGTGCTGGTGCTCACCGGCAATGGCGCCGACACGCTGCGCGCGGGCGCGCTTCCCGAAGGCACCGCGGTGCATGCCAACCTGATGGCGGTGGCGCGGGAACTGGCCCCATGAGCCCGCGCGCCCGCTGGACAAGGGATCGGGCCTCAAACATCATTGCCGCGGGCCGGGCCACGGCGCGCGCCCACTCCCGGAGACCCTGATGCCGTACCTGCGGTCGATCGCCTTCACGCTGCTGCAGATCGTCACCGTGATCCCGATGAGCGCGCTCTGCCTGCTGTGCGCGCCGCTGCCCAGACCGCTGCGCTACCGCATCACGGTGGGCTGGCCCCGTCTGATCGTCTGGGGCGCCAAGGTGCTGCTCGGCATCGACCACCGGCTGATCGGCGCCGAAAACTTTCCCGACGGCCCGGCCATCGTGCTCTCCAAGCACCAGTCCACCTGGGAAACGCTCTACTTCGTTTCACACCTGCCCCGAGAGCTGTGCTTCGTGTTCAAGCGCGAGCTGCTCCTCCTGCCCTTCTTCGGCTGGGGCATCTGGCTGCTCGACATGATTCACATCAACCGATCGCGCAGCCGGGATGCCTTCGAAGAGGTGGTCACCCAGGGCAGCCGCAAGCTGGCCGAGGGCCGGTGGATCATCATGTTTCCCGAGGGTACCCGCACGCGCGCCGGCTCGCAGGGCCGCTACAAGACCGGCGGCGCGCGCCTGGCGGTGCGTACTGGCGTGCCGGTGATTCCCATCGCCATGAACTCGGGCGACTTCTGGCCGCGGCGGGCCTTCCTGAAGAAGCCCGGTACGGTCACGGTGTCGGTCGGGCCGCTCATCCAGACCACCGGTCGCACGCCCGAGGCGGTCATGACCGAGGTCGAGACCTGGATCGAGTCCGAGATGCGGCGCATCACGCCGCAGGCCTACGCCCAGGAGATGGCGTCGGATCGGGCCCGCCCGCTGGCGCCCGCCGGCCAGACCCTGGAGAACCCGCCGGCATGACACTGCGCAAGCTGCGCGAACTCGCTGACGCCGCGCTGCAGCTGACACTGCCGCTGTTCGAGCCGCACCATCCGCCGGCCGTGCAGCGCGCCGGCAGGCGGGTCGCTCGCCTGGGCGGCGAGTTCGTCGAGTACGAACTGCGTCGGTCCCGACGGCGCACCATCGGTTTCGTGATCGACGACCGCGGCCTGTCGGTGACCGCGCCACGCTGGGTGCCGCAGGAGGAGATCGACGCCGCGCTCGCCGAGCGCGCGAAGTGGGTGCTGCGCAAGCTGGTCGAGTGGCGCGACTACTCCCGGCGGCGTGAACGCATGGCCATCCAGTGGGAAGACGGCGGACTCATGCCCTTCGTGGGCGAGAACCTCACCCTGCGGGTGCTGCCCGAGCACCGCGGCAAACCGCAGCGCGTGGGCATGACGCTGCAGCTGGGCCTGCCGCCCGATGCCGGCAGCGAGCAGCTGCGCGATCTCGCCCAGGGCTGGCTGCAGCAGCGGGCCCGCGAGCACTTCGCCGAGCGCATCGCGCACTTCTCGCGCGAACACGGCGTGAGCCCGCGCCGCTGGGCGCTGTCGTCGGCGCGCACCCGCTGGGGCAGCTGCGCGGCCGATGGGTCCATCCGCCTGAACTGGCGGCTGATGCACTTCCCGCCCGAGATCATCGACTATGTGATCGCGCACGAGCTCGCGCACCTGCGCGAGATGAACCACGGGCCGCGCTTCTGGAGCGCGCTCGGCGAACTGTTCCCAGACTGGCAGCACGCGCGCGAGTGGCTGCGCGGCTTTCCCGACGGCGGCGAACGCTGACGCGCCGCTCGGGCGCCAACTGACCGGCCGCTGACCGGCGCGGGCACGGGCAGCGCCCGCGCCGAGCGCAGCCCGCTCAGAGGCCGCGGGTATTGGTCTGGATGAGTTCCACCTTGTAGTGATCGGGATCCTCGAGGAACGCGATCACGGTGGTGCCGCCTTTCACCGGCCCGGCCTCCCGGGTGATGCGGCCGCCGGCCTGGCGCACCCGCTCGCAGGTGGCGGCGACATCGTCCACGCCGATGGCGATGTGGCCGTAGGCGCTGCCCAGCTCGTACTCGGCCACGCCGTAGTTGTAGGTGAGCTCGATCTCGGCGTGCCCGTCGGCATTGCCGCGGCCGTAGGCCACGAAGGCCAGCGAGTACTTCTGCTCGGGGCGGTCGGTGGTGCGCAGCAGGTTCATGCCGAGCGCGCCGGTGTAGAAATCAATGGAGCGCTGGAGGTCGCCCACCCGCAGCATGGTGTGAAGCAGTTTCATGTCGATGGCCGCTCGTGTCGGGAAAGCGGCGATGTTAACCCGCCGCCGCAGCCTTCAGGCGGCGGGCCAGCGCCACCCAGTCGGCCACCGGAATCTCCTCGGCGCGGGCGGTGGGCGGCAGGCCCGCATCGCTGATGCCGCGCTGCGCGAGCCAGGGCAGCAGCGTGCCGCGCAGCATCTTGCGGCGCTGGCCGAAGCCCGCGGCCAGCAGCGCCGAGAGTTCAGGCAAGGGCACCTCGGCGGCTTCGCGCAGCGGCAGCATGCGGATCACCGCCGAGTCCACGCGCGGCGGCGGATCGAATGCCCCGGGCGGCACCGCGATCAGCGAGTCGACCTGGTAGCACGCCTGCAGCAGCACGCCCAGCCGGCCATAGGCGGCGCAGCCCGGCGGCGCCACGATGCGATCGACCACCTCCTTCTGCAGCATGAAGTGCTGGTCGAGCACCCGGTCGTGCCAGGCGATGAGCCGCACCAGCAGCGGGCTGGAGATGTTGTAGGGCAGATTGCCGACCAGTCGCAGCGGCCCGGCCGCGGCCAGCGGCCCGAGGTCGACCGACAGCGCGTCGCCCTCGATGAGCGTGAGGCGCGATCCGAAGCGCTTGCGCAGCCGGGCGGCGAGGTCACGGTCGATCTCGATGGCCGTGAGGTGACCCGCGCGCTCGAGCAGGGGCCCGGTGAGGGCGGCATCGCCCGGCCCGATCTCGACCAGGCGATCGCCCGGGACGGGCGAGACCGCCGCGACGATCGCCTCGATGATGCCGCGGTCGACCAGGAAGTGCTGGCCGAATCGCTTGCGGGCGACGACGGGCTTCACCGAGGGGCCGGGCAGCTCAGCGGTCGCGGTACTCGACGAAGGCCCGATCGCGCACCTGACGCAGCCAGTCCTGGGTCTGTTCCTCGATGAGCCGCTCGCGCACCGCCATGCGGGCCGCCTGCCGCTGCCGGTCGGGCGAGGCGACATCGGTGCGCCGCTCGAGCACCTGGATGAGGTGGAAACCGAACTCGGAACGAACCGGCTCGCTGACCTCGCCGGGCTTGAGTTCGTTCATGGCCTTCTCGAAGGCCGGCACGGTGTCGCCGGGATGCAGCCAGCCAAGATCGCCGCCCCGGCTGGCGGTGCCGTCGATGGAGTACTGACGGGCCATGTCGGTGAACTCGACTCGGCCGGTGAGGACGCGCTCGCGGACCTCGCGCAGCCGGCGCAGCACATCTTCCTGCGGCAGGGCATCGGTGGGCCGCATGAGGATATGCCGGGCCCGCGTCTGCAGCACCGGCTCGCCAAGCAGCCCTGCCGCCTGGCCCGCGCGCCGTTCCTCCAGCCGCAGGACATGAAAGCCGTTCGGGCTGCGCAGCAGGCCGGAGACCTGGCCGGGATTGAGGCGCTCGATCGCCTCGAGGAACATCGCCGGCAGCCGATCGGCCGAACGCCAGCCCAGCGCGCCACCGCTCATCGCCTCGGGGGCATCGGAGAAGGCGGCCGAGAGCCGGGCGAAATCGCCGCCGCGTTCGAGCTGGCGCAGCAGTTCCTCGCCGCGCACCCGCTGCCGCTCGATCTGCGCCGCGCTGGCGCCTTCGGGCACCCGCAGCAGGATGTGGGCGATGCGGTACTCGGGCGCGACCTTCCCCGTCTGACGCTGCTCGGCCAGGAAGGCATCGATGTCGGCCTCGCTCACCACCAGCCGCGCATCGACTTCGCGCTCGCGCAGCCGGGCCATCAGGATCTCGTCGCGGATGTCCTCGCGAAAACGCGAGAACGACTGGCCCTCGCGCTCGACCTGGTTGCGCAGCTGGGTGGGGGTGAGGCGGTTCTCCTCGGCGAGGCGGCCGATCGCGCGATCGAGCTGGGCGTCATCGACCCGCAGACCGGCTTCGCGCGCGGCCTGAGCCACCGCCCGGTCGGAGATCAGGCGCTCGAGCACCTGACGGCGCAGCTCGTCGGCCGGCGGCACCTCGATGCGCCGCTGGCGCAGCTGGCGTTCGACGGCCTGCAGCCGCGCGGCGAGCTCGAGTTCGGTGATGACATCGGTGTTCACCACCGCGATCACCCGATCGATCTCGGTGGCCGACCGCGAGGGCGCGGCCGGCTGCGCGACGGCCAGCGCGGCAACGGCCCAGGCGAGCGCGATGGTCAGCAGACGCAGGCTGGACTTCATTCGTATCCGAAGTATCTGGAGGGAAGGCTGGGACGGTCTGCGGGCAGACGGTAGCCAGGGATGTTCCGGCGCAATATATCAAACGGATCGGAGCCGATCCGCGCCAGCCCCGCCAGCTCGAGCTGGATGAAGAAGGTGCTGGTGGACACCCCGGCCGCGGTCACGAAGCGCTGCAGCACGAAGCGCAGCGTCCAGCAGTCTGCGTTGCGCTCGAAGCCGGCGATCGCCTCGATGATGCCGGGCTGGGCGTCGATGACCGTGAGCGTGCTGGGGTCGGTGCGCCTGCGCAGCCAGGAATAGTTGACCCGCCCGAGCGCCATCCAGCCGGCGCTGACCGGCCAGCGCCAGGAAGTGTCGACCTGGCCGAGCTCGTCGCGCAGATAGCGCACGCCGGCATTGAAGATGCGACCGTCGGCGGGCAGGTAGCGCCAGAGCAGGTTGACCCGCGGCACCGAGGAGTCGCGCACGCTGTATTGCAGGCCGGCGTCCAGGCTCATGCCGCCGCCGAGCACGGCCGAGCCCGCCAGCAGCAGGTCGGAGTGTGGATCGGTGCGGGGCGCCACCCCCGGGATGGCCACCCGCTGCTCCGAAAAGTAGGTGCGCTGACCGAAGGCCAGGCGCACGGCCTCCACGCCGGAGCCGGGATCGACCATGCGCGAGACCAGGGCGGTGGTGAGCTGGTTCTGGTCGGCGATGCGGTCATTGCCGACGAAGGTGTTGTCGGAGAAGAGCTGGGCGAAGTTGAAGTCGGCCACGCCGGTGTCGAACACCGGGAACGCCGACTGGTCACGGTAGGGCGAGCGGACATAGAAGAGCCGGGGCTCGAGCGTCTGGGTGAGCTCGCGACCGAACAGGCGGGTGGGCCGCTCGAAGACCAGCCCGGCCTCCAGCGAACCGATCGGCACCGAGCGGTTGAGCGAGACCGGATCGGCGCCGGTCTGGTCGAGCCGGTACGACGAGAGGTGCACGCCCACCCGCGGCGTGATGAACCAGCCCGGGCGAATCAGCGGGTAGGCCACCCGCGGATACGCCACCAGCCGGTTGCCCTCGACCGAATCGGCCAGCGGCCGGCGAAAGCGGGTGGCGTCGAAGAGCTGCTCGAACTCGAAGCCGCCGATGTCGCGATCGATGCGGCTCAGGGAGAGCTGAGGCAGCCGTTCATAGGGCGGCGCGGCGCGGGCATCGAGGATCGACTGGTAGCGGGTGGCGCGCAGCAGCACGGTCCAGTCGCGCCAGTTGCGCGTGGCGAAGGCGTCGCGCGGCAGCACCCGGTCGGAGCTGGCGAGGATGGACCGGGAGTAGTCGACGAAGTAGTTGTCGTCGGACACGCCACGCGCGTTGACCTGCCCGCTCCAGCCGCCGACATTGGCGTAGTTGTGCAGGCCGCTCCAGTAGAGGCGGCTCTCGCCGGTGGCGGTGTCGCGCGGGGTGAATTCGGCGCGCAGATCGCCGGAGGCCCGCGGCTCGAGATAGCGCAGCTGGCCACCGAGCTGCAAGCCGCGCAGGGTCATGAAGCGCGGGTAGAGCGTGAGGTCGCGGTTGGGCGCGATGTCGAAGTAATAAGGCGCGAGCAGCTCGGCGCCGCTGCGGGTGGTGTACGAGAAGCTCGGCGGCAGGAAGCCGCTGCGGCGTCCTTCGCCGAGCGGAAAGCCGAACACCGGCGCAGCCAGCACCTGTCGGCCGCGGAAGAACAGGCCCGCCGAGCGTCCGCTGCCCTCCTCGCGCTGCTGGTCGATCTCCAGCCGCTGCGCGCGCACGAACCAGTCGGGATCGTCGGCGCGACACCCGGTGTACACCGCGTCCTGCATCGCCACCCGACCCTCGCCGAGGAACTCCAGCCGCTCGGCGCGGCCCCGGCCGCCGAGCAGGCCCAGCGCGAACGAGGGCGACAGGAAGATCCCGGTGGAGTCTTCCATGCGCAGCTGCAGCGCCGGCCCGCTGAACACGCTGCCCTGGCGCACCACCCGCACATTGCCGACCGCCACCAGTTCGTCGTCCGCGGCCAGCATGCGGATACGCTCGGCGCGGATGACGGTGCCGGCCCGCCGGACCTCGGCCTCGCCGCGCAGGGTGAGGTCGTGATCGACGCGCCCGCGGATGACATCGGCGCTGGCATAGGACGGCCGGCCCTGATCGTCGGTGGCGAGAAGCTCGGAGAGCCGAGGTTCCAGCCGCAGGCGGGGCGCAGGCAGCTCATCGGCAGCCGGGCCGGCGGCTGCGCCCTGAGCCAGCGCCTGGCCGCAGGCGGAAAGAAGCAGAGCGGCGGCTCGAAGGCGAAGATCAGGCATGGCGGGCGGTCGGATTATCATACAAGCCACGGTCGCCCCCATGAGCCCACCCCAACCGCCCCATGCCGACGCCCGCCTGCAGGCCCTGAGCCACTGGCTGGCCGGCCTGCCCGCCGAATTCGGCGTGCAGCCGGCCAGTCTGCGCCCGGCCTCTGACGACGCGAGCTTCCGGCGCTACTTCCGGGTGGATGCCGGGGCGGCCCACGCGGGCAGCCTCATCGTCATGGATGCCCCGCCGCCGCAGGAAGACTGCCGGCCCTTCGTGCATGCCGCCGCGGTGATGGCCCGGGCCGGGCTGAGCGTGCCGCGGGTGCTGGTCCAGGATCTCGATCGCGGCTTCCTGCTGCTTGATGACTTCGGGTCGACCACCTACCTGCACGCGCTCGACGAGCGCACCGCGCCGACGCTCTATGGCGAGGCCAGCGCCGCGCTGGTGCGGCTGCAGCAGGCCAGCCGGCCAGGGGTGTTCGCCCCCTATGACCGGGCGCTGCTCGCGCGCGAGCTCGATCTCTATCCGCAGTGGTATGTCGCACGCCACCGCGGCGTCACCCTGAGCCCCGCCGAGCAGCAGATCCTCGAGGTCGCCTTCCAGCGGCTGAGCGACGCGGCGCTGGCCCAGCCGCAGGTGATCGTCCATCGCGATTACCACTCGCGCAACCTGATGCTGCTCCCCGGCGAGGCCAATCCGGGGGTGCTCGATTTCCAGGACGCGGTGATCGGCGCCCACACCTACGATCTGGTCTCGCTGCTGCGCGACGCCTACAAGGCCTGGCCCGAAGAATTCGTGCTCGACCAGTGCATCCGCCACTGGGAACGGGCCCGCCGCGCCGGTCTGCCAGTGCCCGACGACTTCGGCGAGTTCTACCGCCAGTTCGAATGGATGGGCATGCAGCGCCATCTCAAGGTGCTGGGCATCTTCGCGCGGCTGTGCCACCGCGACGGCAAGCCCCGCTACCTCGCCGACATCCCGCTGGTGCTCGACTACCTGCTCAAGGCCGCGCGCCGGTATCGCGATCTCGATCCGCTGGTGCGGGTGCTCGAGCGGGTCGAGGGCGAGTCGCGGGCCACCGGCTACACCTTCTAGGCGCCGCGCCATGCGCGCCATGATTCTCGCGGCCGGCCGCGGCCAACGGCTGCGCCCGCTCACCGACCGCTGTCCCAAGCCGCTGCTGGCGGTGGGCGGACGGCCGCTGATCGAGTGGCACCTGCAGCGTCTCGCGGCTGCCGGCGTGCGCGATGTGGTGGTCAACAACGCGCACCTCGGCCGGCAGATCGAGGAGGCGCTGGGCGACGGCGCGCGCTGGGGCCTGCGCATCCGCCACAGCCCGGAGGGCACGGCGCTCGAGACCGCCGGCGGCATCGCCCACGCGCTGCCTCTGCTTGGCACCGAGCCCTTTCTGGTGGTGAACGGGGATGTCTTCACCGACTTCGACTTCGGGCGCGCGTTCACCATCGCGACGCAGATGCGCGCCAGCGACCTCCTGGCCTGGTGCGTGCTGGTCGACAACCCGGCCGAGCATCCCGAGGGCGACTTCAGCCTGCGGGACGGACGGCTGCTGCATCGCGCCGGCGCGAGCCTCACCTTCAGCGGCATCGCGGTGTATCAGCCCGGGGTGTTCGCGGGGCTCGCGCCCGGCCAGCCGCAGCGGTTGCGGCCGATCCTCGACGCCCTGATCGACACCGGCCGGATCGGCGCCGAACGCCATGGCGGCGAGTGGGTGGATGTCGGCACGCCGCAGCGCCTGGCCAGCCTCGATGCGCAGTGCCGGACGCGGGCGCAGCGAAACGCCGATGCTGCGGCGCGAATTTCTTGGCCCCGCTGAATTTGGCTAGAATCCCCAACCCTTCAAGAGACGGGGTGCCGGCGGCAGCCGGTTCACCGAACCCACGGAGCCCGCACCCCGCCATGCAACTCGGTCCCTACACGCTGCCGAACCCCGTGTTCGTCGCGCCGATGGCCGGGGTCACCGATCGTCCCTTCCGCCGTCTGTGCCGCGATCTCGGCGCCGGCTACGCGGTGTCCGAGATGGCTGCCTCCGACCCGCGCCTGCGCGACAGCGTCAAGACGCAACGGCGCACCGATCACGCCGGCGAGGCCGAACCGCGCGCCGTGCAGATCGCCGGCGCCGACCCCGACCTCATGGCGCAGGCCGCGCGCTACAACGTCGAGCGCGGCGCCCAGGTCATCGACATCAACATGGGCTGTCCGGCGCGCAAGGTGTGCCAGGTCATGGCCGGCTCGGCCCTCATGGCCGACGAGCCGCTCGCGCTGGCCATCGTGGCCGCGGTGGTGGCCGCCGTGCCGGTGCCGGTCACCGTCAAGATGCGCACCGGCCCGCACCCCGGTCGCCGCAACGCGCCGCTGCTCGCCCGGCGCCTGGAAGACCTCGGGGTGGCCATGATCACCATCCACGGCCGCACCCGCGCCTGCGGCTATGGCGGTCAGGCCGAGTACGACACCCTCGCCGCCATCCGCCAGTCGGTGCGCATCCCGCTGGTGGCCAACGGCGACATCACCACGCCGCAGCGCGCGCGCGAGGTGCTGCGCGCCACCGGCGCTGATGCGGTGATGATCGGCCGGGCCGCCCAGGGCCGGCCCTGGATCTTCCGCGAGATCGCCCACTACCTCGCCACCGGCACGCTGCTGCCGCCTCCCGGCCGAGCCGAGATCCGCCAGCGCCTGCTCGGCCATCTCGTCGAGCACTACGCGTTCTACGGTGAGCACACCGGCGTGCGCACCGCGCGCAAGCATGTCGGCTGGTACCTCGCCGGCATGCCCGGCTGGGCGCAGCGCCGGGCCGCGTTCAACGCGCTGGCGCAACCCGAGGCGCAGCTCGCGGCCCTCGACGCATTCCTGAGCGAGCCGCCGCCACGGCTCGACAACCCGGAGCCCGTGCCGGCCGCCGCGCCCGCCGAGGCCACCCTGGAGATGGCATGACCCGGCAGCAGTCCATTGACGAAGCGGTGACCCGCAGTCTGGAAAAGTACTTCCGCGACCTCGACGGCACGCCGGCCGGGGCCATCTACGACATGGTCATCCGCGCCGCGGAGCGGCCCATGCTCGAGGTGGTGATGCGCCAGGCCCAGGGCAACCAGATGCGGGCCTCCGAAATGCTCGGCATCAACCGCAACACCCTGCGCAAGAAACTCCAGCTGCACGGCATGCTATGACCCATCAGGTGAAGCGGGCGCTGATCAGCGTCTCCGACAAGACCGGCGTCGTCGAGTTCGCCCGCGCGCTGGCCGCGCTGGGCGTCCAGATCCTCTCCACCGGCGGCACTGCGGCCCTGCTCGCCCGCGAAGGCATCGCGGTGACCGAGGTCTCGGCCCACACCGGCTTTCCCGAGATCCTCGACGGCCGGGTCAAGACCCTGCACCCGCGGGTGCATGGCGGCCTGCTCGCCCGGCGCGATCTGCCCGAGCACATGGCGGCGCTGGGCGAGCACGCCATCCCCACCATCGACCTGCTCGCGGTCAACCTCTATCCCTTCGAGCAGACGGTGGCGCAGCCCGGCTGCAGCCTCGAGGACGCCATCGAGAACATCGACATCGGCGGACCGGCCATGCTGCGGGCTGCCGCCAAGAACCACGCCGGCGTCGCGGTGCTGGTCGACCCGGCCGACTACGCCGACGCGCTCGCGCAGATCGGTCAGCATGGCGGCGTCGACGAGGCCACCCGGCTGCGCCTGGCCCGCAAGGTCTTCGCCCACACCGCCCGCTATGACGGCGCGATCGCCAACTGGCTGAGCGCCCGCCAGCCCGACGGCAGCCAGGCCGCGCATCCGGAGGTGTTCACCCAGCAGTGGGTCATGCGACAGCCGCTGCGCTACGGCGAGAACCCGCACCAGAGCGCGGCCTTCTATCAGGACGCCCAGCCGGTCGAGGGCGGGCTGGCCAGCTACCGCCAGCTGCAGGGCAAGGAGCTGTCCTACAACAACATTGCCGATGCCGACGCAGCCTGGGAGTGCGTCAAGCAGTTCCCCGAGCCGGCCTGCGTGATCGTCAAGCACGCCAATCCCTGCGGCGTCGCCCTGGGGGCCGACTGCCTCGAGGCCTACCGCAAGGCCTTCGAGACCGATCCCACCTCGGCCTTCGGCGGCATCATCGCCTTCAACCGGCCGCTCGACGCCGCCACCGCGCAGCAGGTGGCCGGGCAGTTCGTCGAGGTGCTGATCGCCCCCGGCTTCGACGAGGCCGCGCGCGCGGTGCTCGCCGCCAAGCAGAATGTGCGGGTGCTCGAGATCCCGATCGCGCGCGAGAGCAACCGCTTCGACCTCAAACGGGTGGGCGGCGGCCTGCTGGTGCAGTCGCCCGACGAGCACCGGCTGGCCCTGTCCGACCTGCGGGTGGTCACCCGCCTGGCGCCCACCGCGCAGCAGCTGCAGGACCTGCTCTTCGCCTGGCGGGTGGCGCAGTATGTGAAGTCCAACGCGATCGTGTTCTGCGCCAACGGGCGCACCGTGGGCGTGGGCGCGGGGCAGATGAGCCGCATCGATTCCGCCCGCATCGCCGCCATCAAGGCCGGCCACGCCCGGCTCTCGCTGGTCGGCTCGGCGGTGGCCTCCGATGCCTTCTTCCCCTTTCGCGACGGGCTCGATGTGGTGGTCGATGCCGGCGCGGTGTGCATCATCCAGCCGGGCGGCTCGATGCGTGACAACGAGGTGATCGCCGCCGCCGACGAACTCGGCGTGGCCATGGTGTTCACCGGCGTGCGCCACTTCCGCCACTGAGCCCCGCCGCGTCCATGGCCGTCGCGTGAGAGTGCTCGGGGTCGATCCCGGCCTGCGGCTCACGGGCTTCGGCGTGATCGACGCGCATCCCGGCGGCCTGCGCTATGTGGCCAGCGGGGTCATCCGGGTGGGCGCCGGCGCGCTGCCGCCGCGGCTCGGCATCATCCACAACGGCCTTCGCGAGGTGCTCGCCCAGTACCAGCCCGGCGTGGCGGTGGTGGAGATCGTCTTCGTCAACGTCAACCCGCAGTCCACGCTGCTGCTCGGCCAGGCCCGCGGCGCGGCCGTGGCCGCCCTGGTGAGCGCCGGGCTGCCGGTGCACGAATACACCGCGCTGCAGGTCAAGCAGGCCGTGGCCGGCAGCGGCCGGGCCGGCAAGCCGCAGGTGCAGGCCATGGTGCAGCGTCTGCTCGCCCTGCCCGGCACGCCCTCGCCCGACGCGGCCGACGCCCTGGCCTGCGCGATCTGCCACGCCCATGCCGCGGCCATGACCGCGGCCGCGGCCGCCCACCTCGGCACCACCGGCCGGCGCGCCGGCGGCGGCATCCGCCGCGGCCGCATGCGCTGACCGGCCCCACCGGAGAGACCCGCCCATGACCGACCCAACCGGCACCCCCGCCGCGCCGCCGCGCTATCTCGGCGACCATGCCCGCCTGCATCCCGACAAGCCGGCGCTGATCAACGGCAGCACGGGCGCGGTGGTCAGCTACCGCGAACTCGACGAGCGCTCCAACCGCCTGGCCCAGTGCCTGCACGCCGCGGGCCTGCGGCGCGGCGACCGGATCGCGATCGTCATGGAGAACAACCTGCGCTACCTCGAGGTGTGCTGGGCGGCGCTGCGCTCGGGCCTGCTGATCGCGCCGGTCAACCGCTACCTCACCCCCGACGAGGCCGCCTACATCATCAACGACAGCCAGGCGCGCGCCGTGGTGAGCTCGCTCGCCATGCGCGAGCTCGCCGCGGGCCTGGACACCCGCCTGCCGGGCTGCCCGCTGCGTCTCATGGTCGACGGGGTGATCCCCGGCTGGGCGCCCTACGAGCCGGCGATCGCCGCGCATCCCGCCGAACGCCTGGCCGACGAGTGGATGGGCGCGACCATGTTCTACAGCTCGGGCACCACCGGCCGGCCCAAGGGCATCATCCGCGCCCAGCAGGGCGGGCGGGTCACCGAGGGCCTGAACGCGGCGCGGCTGCGCCAGCTCGCCGGTTACGGGCTGTCGGCCGACACGGTGTACCTGTCGCCGGCGCCGCTCTACCATGCCGCGCCGCTGGGCTACTGCCAGTCGGTGCAGTTCCTGGGCGGCACGGTGGTCATGATGGAGCGCTTCGATCCGCAACAGGCGCTGGCCCTGATCGAACGCCACCGGGTCACCCACAGCCAGTGGGTGCCGACCATGTTCGTGCGCATGCTCAAGCTCGACGAGGCGCAGCGGCGCGCCCACGATCTCTCCAGCCACCGGGTGGCCATCCATGCCGCCGCACCCTGCCCGGTGGATGTGAAGCGCCAGATGATCGACTGGTGGGGCCCGATCATCGAGGAGTACTACGGCGCCAGCGAGGGCAACGGCGTCACCGCGATCGGCAGCGCCGACTGGCTGACCCACCCCGGCTCGGTGGGCAAGGCCATCCTGGGCACCCTTCGGATCTGCGACGAGACCGGCCGCGAGCTGCCTGCCGGCGAGGCCGGCCTGGTCTACTTCGAGCGCGACGAGGTGCCCTTCGAGTACCACCAGTCGCCCGAGGCCACGCGCGCCGCGGCCCACCCGGTGCATCCCACCTGGACCACCGTGGGCGACATCGGCTATGTCGACGCCGAGGGTTATCTGTACCTCACCGATCGCAGCGCCTTCATGATCATCTCGGGCGGAGTCAACATCTATCCGCAGGCGATCGAGAACGCGCTGGTGATGCACCCGGCGGTGGCCGATGTGGCGGTGATCGGGGTGCCCGACCCCGAGATGGGCGAGGCGGTCAAGGCGATCATCGAGCCGGCGCCCGGGGTGCGCGCCAGCGAGGCGCTGGCCCAGGAACTGCTCGCCTTCACCCGCGAGCGGGTGGCCCGCTACATGGTGCCGCGCTCCATCGACTTCATCGACGCCATGCCGCGGCTGCCCACCGGCAAGCTCTACAAGCGACTGCTCAAGGATCGCTATCGCGCGCAGGCGGCGAGCGCGGGCCCGGCGAATGCGGGCGCCGCGTCGCCGGATGCCGGGGTGGCGGACGCGCCCGGCCCGGGTCGGCCAGGGTCGCTGGTGTAAGCTAACCGGGATGATCGGTCGACTGTCCGGAACCCTGCTCGAGAAGTCCCCGCCCACCGTGCTGATCGATGTCGGCGGGGTGGGCTATGAGATCGATGTGCCGATGAGCACCTTCTACGACCTGCCCGGCCTGGGCCAGCCCGCGGTGCTGCTCATCCACCCGGTGGTGCGCGAGGACGCGCACCTGCTCTACGGCTTTCTCACCGCCGCCGAGCGCGATGCCTTCCGCCAGCTGGTGCGCATCAGCGGCGTGGGGCCGCGCACCGCGCTCTCCGTGCTCTCGGGCCTGTCGGTGGCCGAGCTCGCCCAGGCCGTGTCCCTGCAGGAAAGCGCGCGGCTCACCCGCGTGCCGGGCATCGGCAAGAAGACCGCCGAGCGCCTGATGCTCGAGCTCAAGGGCCGGCTCGCGCCGGAGCTCGCGCAGGCGGGCCAGACCGAGGCGGGCAGCGCCGCTGCCGGCAATGCCGATGTGCTGCGCGCCCTGCTGGCGCTGGGCTATTCCGAGCGCGAGGCCGCCGCCGCGGTGCGCTCGCTGCCGGCATCGGTGGGGGTTTCCGAAGGCATCCGCCAGGCGCTGCGGCTGCTGGCCAAGCCATGATCGAGCACGACCGCCTGATCAGCGCCGCGCCGGCCTCGCCCAACGAGGAGGTGGTCGAGCGGGCGCTGCGGCCGCGCCGGCTCCACGACTACATTGGCCAGCAGCGCATCCGCGAGCAGCTCGAGATCTTCATCACCGCGGCGCGGCGCCGCGCCGAGCCGTTGGATCACCTGCTGCTGTTCGGGCCGCCCGGCCTGGGCAAGACCACCCTGGCGCACATCGTGGCCGAGGAGATGGGCGTGAAGCTGCGCCAGACCTCCGGCCCGGTGCTCGAGCGGCCCGGTGACCTTGCCGCCATCCTCACCAACCTCGAGAAGCACGATGTGCTGTTCATCGACGAGATCCATCGGCTCTCGCCGGTGGTCGAGGAGATCCTCTACCCCGCGCTCGAGGACTACCAGATCGACATCATGATCGGCGAGGGTCCGGCCGCCCGTTCGATCAAGCTCGACATCGCGCCGTTCACGCTGGTGGGCGCCACCACCCGGGCCGGCATGCTGACCAATCCGCTGCGCGACCGCTTCGGCATCGTGGCGAGGCTGGAGTTCTACACCGCCGACGAGCTCGCGGCGATCGTCACCCGCTCGGCGCGCCTGCTCGAGGCCCGCGCCGATGCGCCCGGCGCCGCCGAGATCGCGCGACGCTCGCGCGGCACCCCGCGCATCGCCAACCGGCTGCTGCGCCGGGTGCGCGACTACGCCGAGGTGAAGTCCAGCGGCCTGATCGACCAGGCCACCGCCGACGCCGCGCTGCGCATGCTCGAGGTCGACGGCGCCGGCTTCGACCTCATGGACCGCAAGCTGCTGCAGGCGGTCATCGAACGCTTCGACGGCGGGCCCGTGGGCGTGGACAATCTCGCCGCGGCCATCGGCGAAGAGCGCGAGACCATCGAGGATGTGCTCGAGCCCTTTCTGATCCAGCAGGGCTACCTGCAGCGCACGCCGCGCGGCCGCATCGCCACCGCCGCGGCCTATCGTCACTTCGGCATCGCCGCGCCGCGCCAGGGCGCGTCGCCCGGCCTGTGGGACACGCCGCCGGGCAGCGCGGGCTGAGCCATGGCGGGCCCCGATCCGGAAGAGTTCGTCTGGCGGCTGGCGAGGGCCACGCCGCGGCTGTGGGTCACCCAGCTGATCATCGGCCTGAATGTCGCGGTCTGGCTGCTCAACCTGCTGGGCGGGGTCTCGCCGATGTCGCCCGATGCCCGCTCGCTGCTGGCCTGGGGCGGCAATTTCCTGCCCTTCACGCTAGAGCAGCCCTGGCGGCTGTTCACCTGCACCCTGCTGCACGGCGGCATCGTGCACCTGGCCTTCAACATGTGGGCCCTGTGGGACACCGGCCGGGTGGCCGAGCGCTTCTACGGCAACACCCAGTTCCTGCTGATCTACCTCGGCGCCGGCCTGATCGGCTCGCTCGCCAGCCTGTTCTTCGCGGCCAGCCGCTCGGTGTCGGTGGGCGCCTCGGGCGCGATCTTCGGCGTGGTCGGCGCGCTGCTCTCGGCGCTCTTCACCAAGCACCACAAGCTGCCGGCGGGCCTGGTGAAGTCGATGCGCTCGTCGATGCTGATCTTCGTGGGCTACTCGCTGGTGATGGGCGTGGTCTCCGGCCATATCGACAATGCCGCGCACATCGGCGGGCTGCTCGGCGGCTTCGGCATGGCGGTGGTGATGGCCGAGCGCTTCGACTGGGAGGAGTTCCATCGCGCCGGGCTGGTGCGCGCCATGCTCGCGGTGGCCGGCGCCTGCGCGGTGATGATCATCCTCTGGAAGCTGCTGCCCACCGGGGCGGCCTGACGTGACATGACCCTCGGCGCCCCTGCGAACGAGGCCGCCTTCGAGTCGCGGCTGCGGGTGTACTACGAAGACACCGACGCCGGCGGCATCGTCTACCATGCCAACTGGCTGCGCTATTTCGAGCGGGTGCGCACCGACTGGCTGCGCTCGCTGGGCGCGGTGCACCGCGAGCTCGCGCAGCGCGACGGCGTGCTCCTGGTGGTGCGCGACATGCACATCGACTACCGGCTGCCGGCCGCGCTCGACGATGAACTGCGGGTCGATGTCGGCCTGCTCGAGGCGCGCCGCGCCAGCCTGCGGCTGCGCCAGTCGGCCTGGTCGGTGCCCGATGGCCGGCTGCTGGTGCAGGCCGAGCTGCGGGTGGCCGCCATCGACGCCCGGCACCACCGCGCGGCCGGGCTGCCGCGCTGGCTGCTGGCCCGGCTGGCAAGCCCGCCGAACACCGCCCCACCCCACCAAGGCCCCTGCCGATGAAGTCCGATCTCTCGATCCTGTCGCTGGTGCTCAATGCCAGCCTGCTGGTGCAGCTGGTCATGCTGCTGCTGCTGTCGATCTCGCTCGCCTCGTGGACCACCATCTTCCGCAAGTGGCTGCACATCCGCCGCTCCCGCAAGGAGACCGAGCAGTTCGAGACCGACTTCTGGCGCGATCGTGACCTCACCACGCTCTACCAGCAGGTGCGCGAGGCGCGCCGTGAGCACGGTCCGCTCGCGCGCATCTTCGAATCGGGCATGGCCGAGTTCCTCAAGAACCGCCAGCAGAAGCCGGTCGACAGCCACGCCACGCTCGATGGCGCCCGCCGCTCCATGCGCGCCGCCTACCAGCGCGAGATGGACCGCCTCGAGGCGGGCCTGGCCTTTCTCGCCTCGGCCGGCTCGGTGAGCCCGTACATCGGCCTGTTCGGCACGGTCTGGGGCATCATGAACGCCTTTCGCGGCCTGTCCAATGTGCAGCAGGCCACGCTGGCGGCGGTGGCCCCGGGCATCGCCGAGGCGCTGGTGGCCACCGCCATCGGCCTGTTCGCGGCGATCCCGGCGGTGGTGGCCTACAACCGGTTCAGCCATGACATCGACCGGCTCTCCACCCGCTTCGACACCTTCGTCGACGAGTTCCTGAACATCCTGCAGCGGCAGGCCCGATAGCCGGAGCGCGCGCATGCCCACCCTGCAATCCCGCGGACGCGGCCGGGGCCGCCGGCTGGTCAACGAGATCAATGTGGTGCCCTACATCGATGTGATGCTGGTGCTGCTGGTGATCTTCATGGTCACCGCCCCGATGCTGCCGCCCGCGGCCATCGATCTGCCCAGCGCCGGGCGCGGCCAGCAGAAGGCCGAGCCCTACATCGAGGCGCGGCTGGGCAAGGACGGCCGCATCGCGCTGATCACCATGAACGCCGGCGAATCGCTGCGCGCCGAGGCCGGCACCCGCGACTTCATCGCCCAGGCCCGCCGCCTGGGCGCGGGCGCCGCCGGCGCCGGCCTGCCGGTGGTGGTGGCCGCCGACAAGGAGCGGCCCTACGGCGAGGTCGTCGGTCTGCTCGACGCCCTGCAGCGGGCCAACATCCGCGCCGCGCTGATGGTCAAGCCCGCGCCATGAGCGCCACGCTGCGCGACCCGATGAGCGCCGCCGCCCTGCGGCCGCCGGGCGCGCGACCGGCCGAGAAGGCCGCGGCCCTCGCCCTGGCGCTGGGCATGCACGCGCTGCTCGCGCTGATGCTGCTGCTCGGCCTGAAGTGGCAGGCGCACGCCCCGGTGGCGGCGCAGGCCGAACTCTGGATGCCGCCCCCGGCCGCCGAACCGGCGCCGGCGCCCCAGCCTGCGCCTGCCCCGATGCCGGTTCCGCCCGCCCCCACGCCACGGGTGGAACCCGCCCTGCCCAAGGTCGACATCGCCCTGGAGCAGCAGCGCCGGGAACGGGAGCGCCAGGAGCAGGAGCGGGCCGCGAAGGCGCGCGCCGAGCGGGAACGCGCCGAGCGGGAGGAGCAGGCGAAGCAGAAAGCCCAGGCTCAGGCGCGCAAGCTCGCCGACGAGCGCAAGGCCGCCGAGGAGCGCAAGGCGCAGGAGGCGAAGAAGGCCGCCGACGCCCGAGCCCAGGCACAGGCCCGACAGGAGGCCCAGGCGCGCCAGGAAGCCCAGGCCGCCGATCGCAGCCGCGACGAGTTCCTGAAGCGCGCCCTGGACCAGGCCGGCCGTCCCGGCGCGGCAGTTGGCGCCGACACCGGCGGCGCGAGCGGCGCGGCCCTGGGCACCTGGGGCGGCAAGGTGTCCTCGCTGATCCGCGCCAACACCGTCTTCCAGATCCCGGCCGAGCTGCGCGGCAATCCCCGGGCCGAGTTCGCGGTCTCGGTCATGCCCGACGGCAGCATCGTGGGCGTGCGCCTCACCCGCTCCAGTGGCGTGCCGGCCTGGGACCAGGCCGCCGAGCGCGCCATCCGCCGCTCCGACCCGCTTCCGCGCCCGCCGCCCGGCGCGCCGCGCGAGCTCGCGATCGCCCACGGTCCGCGCGATGACTGAGTCCGGGTGCGGTGTCTGAGTCGGGTGCGGTGTCAGAGTCCGGGCGCGCTGTCTGACGCCCGGCGGGGTGGCCAAGCGCAGCCAGGCGGCGGCGCGCCCAGGGGCAGAGCCCGCGGAGCGGAGCGGCGCGAGCCGCTGGCTATAATCGCCAGATGATTCCCGCCGCCGAACCGCTCGCGCCGCCCGTTCGCGCCCGCCGCCGGATGCTCGTCGCCGGGCTCGCGGTGGCAGCCGGGCAGCCGCTCGCCCGCGCGCAGATGCGCATCGATGTCGCCGGCGTCGGCGCCACGCAGTACCCGATCAGCATCGCGCGCTTCCCGGTGGAAGGCCGTGTGCCGGTGGATGTGGCCGCGGTCGTGCGCGCCGACCTCGCCCGCAGCGGCGCCTTCCGCCTGATCGACACCGCCGCGGCCCTGTCCGAGACCGGCAGCCCCGATTTCGGCGACCTGCGCGGCAAGGGCGCCGATGCGGTCGCCGGCGGTTCGGTCACGCGCCTCGCCGATGGCCGCTATGACATCCGCTTCCGGCTGCATGATGTGATCCGGGCCAACCCGCTCGGCGGCGAGGCCTTCGTCGCCAGCGAGGCCGACCTGCGCTACGCCGGTCACCGCATCGCCGACTGGATCCACGAGAAGCTCACCGGCGAGCGCGGCATCTTCGCCACCCGGATCGTCTTCGTCTCGCGCAGCGCCGGCCGCTACCGGCTTGATGTCGCCGACTGGGACGGCGAGAAC
>JAGWVN010000105.1 GCA_018970865.1 Betaproteobacteria bacterium | reverse complement strand
GCAGGCCTTCGAGTACGCGCACGCCTACCAGGATCTCAACCTGAAGCTGTCCTCCGGCATCTTCGGCTCCACCTTCTTCATGCTCACCGGCTTCCACGGCTTTCATGTCTGCGTGGGCGCGATCATGATCACCGTGGTGCTGTTCCGCATCCTCAGCGGGCACTTCACCGCCGAGAACCACTTCGCCTTCGAGGCCGCCGCCTGGTACTGGCACTTCGTGGATGTGGTCTGGCTCGGCCTGTATGTGATTGTCTACTGGCTCTGAGCCGACGGGCAGGGCCATCGTCAGCGGGCGCCCCCGAGGGGCGCCCCCGATACCGGGGCTGCCGCGCGCAGCCCCGCGTCTTTTGAGGGGCGGGCGCCTGAGCGGTTCATCCGCCCACCCGCACCGGGATTCCGGTGCTCTGGATCCAGCCCATCGCATGGGCAAACAGGATCAGCAGGAACAGCAGGACGGAGAATCCCACCCGGAAGCTGAGCGCCCTGGCCACATTGCGGGTGCGGCCCCGGTCTCGAATGAGAAAGACCATCGCGGAACCGAGGCTCGCGAGGATCAGGACGAACGCAACCACGACGAGCCATTTCATGGGACCGCATTCTATCCCTCCCGGGACACGCCCCGAGCCCGAGACGCTGCCAACGCCGTCCGGCGCCCGCCAGGCCTCGGCCTTCGGGACCCGCTCGCGGCTGATCGCGGCCCTGGGCATGGCCGCGGTGGTGGCGCTCACCACCTCGCTCGGCCTGTGGCAGCTGCGTCGGGCCGAGGAAAAGCGCGGTCTGCAGGCGCAGGCCGAGCGGGCCGCGCGGCAGGCGCCGCTGCGCATCGGGCGCGATGCGCTGCCCGACCCGATCGAGGGCGTGGCGGTGTCCGTGACAGGGCGCTTTCTGCCCGAGGCGACCGTCTTCATCGACAACCGCACACACCAGGGGGTGGCGGGCTTCCATGTGCTCACGCCGGTTAGAATCACGGGAACCGTCGAGCAGGTGATGGTGCTGCGCGGCTGGGTGGCCCGCGATCCGGTCGATCGCAACCGCCTGCCCCCGGTGAACACCCCCGAGGGCGAGGTCACCGTCACCGGCACGGCCCAGCGGGAACTCGCCCGGGCCCTCGAACTCTCCACCGCGCGCGCGCCCCAGCCTGGCGAGCGGCTGTGGCAGAACTTCGATGCCGCGGTCTTCACCGCCTGGTCGGGTCTCAGCCTGCGTCCCCTGGTGGTGCGTCAGGCGCCGGGCGGCGTGGACGACGGACTGGTCAGGCAGTGGCGCAGCGCAGGCGCCGATGTCGACAAGCACCGCGGCTATGCCGTTCAGTGGTTTGCCATGGCCGCCGCCGCCGGCGCGGTGGCGCTGTACCTTTTCCTGAGCCTTCTGCGCCATGCCCGATCAGCCCCGTCCGAACCCCTCGCCTGACCCCGCGGCGCGGCGCCGCAACCGCATCAAGCTGCTGGCCATCCTCGCGGTCTGCGCCGCGCCGGTGATCGCGTCCTACTTCACCTACTACATCCTCAAGCCCGAGGGCCGCACCAACTATGGGGAGCTCATCGAGCCGCAGGTGCCGGTGGCGGCGATGACGGTGAGCGAACTGCCCGCGCCTGTCCCGCCGCCCTCGACGGCTGCCACGTCCAACGCGCCGGCCGAATCCCATCTCGGCCGCTTCCGGGGGCGATGGGTCATGCTCACCCTCACCGCCGCCGACGGCCGCTGCGCGGCCGACTGCGCGCAGCGGTTGTATGTGATGCGGCAGGTGCGCCTGACCACCGGCAAGGACCGCGACCGCATCGAGCGGGTACTGCTGCTGCCTGCCGAGGCGCCCGCGCCCACCCTGCCGGAAGGCCATGAAGGCCTGCAGGTGCTGCGCGCCGATGCCGCCGGCCTGAGCGCGATCCGCGCCGCGCTGGCCTCGTCCGATGCCGCCGGCATCCTGCTGATCGACCCCCTGGGCAACCTCATGATGCGATTTCCTGCCGACCCCGACGCCAGCCGCATGAAGAAGGATCTCGCCAAACTGCTGCGCGCGTCGCGCGTGGGGTGAGCGCGATGGGCATCGAATCCTTCACCGACGCCGCCGAGCGCACCCGCCGGGCCCGGTCCGTGCTGTCGCGGGTGCTCGGCTTCGCGGTCGTGCTCACGCTGTGCCTGATCATGCTCGGCGCCTGGGTGCGCCTCACCGATGCCGGACTTGGCTGCCCCGACTGGCCGGGCTGCTACGGACACCTCACCCCCACCCGCGCCAGCCAGCACATCGCCCAGGCCGTGCAGGATCAGGGTGGCGAGCATGGCCCGGTCTCCATGGGCAAGGCCTGGCGCGAGATGATCCACCGCTACATCGCCACCTTCCTCGGCGCGATCATCCTCGGCGTGGCCGTCTACAGCGTGTGGCGCCGCGCGGCCCTGCGCCAGTCGCCGGCCTTCGCCTTCCTCCTGCTGGGCGTCGTCATCCTGCAAGGCCTGTTCGGCAAGTGGACCGTCACGCTCCTGCTCAAGCCGGCCATCGTCACCGGCCATCTGATCGGCGGCATGCTCACCTTCAGCCTGCTGCTCTGGTTCTGGTTGCGCCAGCAGTCACCGCCGGCCTGGGTCGACCCCGAGCCGGTGGCGGCGCTGCGCTGGCCGGCGCGCATCGCGCTCGCGCTGGTGGCCTGCCAGATCTTTCTGGGAGGCTGGGTCAGCACCAACTA
The DNA here is from genome assembly GCA_018970865.1 of Betaproteobacteria bacterium. GTDB lineage: Bacteria > Pseudomonadota > Gammaproteobacteria > Burkholderiales > Burkholderiaceae_E > Quisquiliibacterium. The sequence goes on along the minus strand of JAGWVN010000105.1, from coordinate 11,000 downwards.
CGCGGCGCTGGCCTGCACCGATCTGCCCACCTGCCAGGGCGCGTGGTGGCCGACGGTGAACTTCCCCGACGGCTTCCACTTCGTGCGCGAGCTCGGCCGAACCGGCGAGGGAGATTTCCTTCCCATGCCGGCGCTCACCGCGATCCACCTCACCCACCGCATCGGCGCGGTGCTGGTCGCGCTCGGCGTGGGCTGGGTGGGTTGGCGCACCCTGCGCACCCCCGGCACGGCGCCGCTGGGCGCTGCGCTGCTCGCCATGCTGGCGGTTCAGTGGGCGCTGGGCCTGTCCAATGTCTGGTTCAGCCTTCCGTTGCCGGTGGCGGTGGCCCACAATGGCGGGGCCGCGGTGCTGCTGGGCCTCACCGTGGTGCTACACTTTCGCGCCCGTCAGGCCAGCCTTCGCGTCTAGCGTCGCGCGCCACACCCTTTCCGGGATGCACGCCCAGTCTTCCTCCGCCCCAGACCTGCGCCGCCTGGTGCTCGACTACCTCGAGCTCACCAAGCCGCGCATCGTGCTGCTCACCGCCTTCTGCGCGCTGATCGGCATGCTGCTGGCCAGTGACACCGCAGTGCCATGGCCGGTGCTGGTCTTCGGTCTGATCGGCATTTCGCTGCTCGCCGGCAGCGGCTTCGCCTTCAACTGCCTGATCGAGCGCAGCATCGATGCCCGCATGGCCCGCACCCGGGCGCGGCCGCTGGCCCGCGGCGGGGTCAGCGCCACCGGCACGCTGGTGTTCGCTGGCTTGCTCGGCGGGCTCGGCGCCTGGCTGCTCCATGTCTTCGTCAACGACCTCACGCTCTGGCTGACCCTGGCCACCTTCATCGGCTACGCGGTGATCTACACCGTCATCCTCAAGCCGGCCACGCCGCAGAACATCGTGATCGGCGGCGCCTCGGGCGCCATGCCGCCGCTGCTCGGCTGGACGGCCGTGGCCAACGAGGTCACCGCGCCCGCGCTGGTGCTGTTCCTGATCATCTTCGTCTGGACGCCGCCGCACTTCTGGGCGCTCGCGCTGTACCGGGTGGAGGACTACCGCAAGTCCGGGCTGCCGATGCTGCCGGTCACCCACGGCCCCGAGTTCACCCGGCTGAACATCCTGCTCTACACCGTGCTGCTCATGCCGGTGTCGCTGCTGCCCTTCCTGATCGGCATGAGCGGCTGGCCCTACTTCATGGCCGCCTTCGCGCTCAGCGGCTACTTCCTGCTGCTCGCCTGGCGGCTCTGGCGCAGCTACTCCGACGCGCTGGCCCGGCGCACCTTCGGCTACTCCATCCAGTACCTTGCCGCGATCTTCGGCGCGCTGCTGCTTGACCACTACCTCTAGCCCGGCCCGGCGTCGCCGGCTGCTCGCCCTCGCAATGGGCCTGCCGATGCTGCTGGCTGCCTGCCGCCGCGGCAGCCCGGGCTTTGCCGCCACCGATGTCACCGGCGCGCCCTTCGGCCGCGAACTCGCGCTCACCGATCACACCGGCAAGCCGCGCACCCTGGGCGATTTCCGCGGTCAGGTGGTGGTGGTGTTCTTCGGTTTCACCCAGTGCCCGGATGTCTGCCCCACCACCCTGGCCGAGATGGCCCAGGCGCTGGCCTCGCTGGGCGATCGCGCCGGCAAGGTTCAGGTGCTGTTCGTGACGCTCGACCCGGAGCGCGACACCCAGGCCCTGCTCGCCCAGTATGTGCCGGCCTTCAACCCCCGCTTCATCGGGCTGCGCGGCAGCCCCGAGGAGATCGACCGCGCCGCGCGCGAGTTCAAGGTTTTCTACCAGAAGGTCAACGGCAGCACCCCGGGCAGCTACAGCATCGATCACACCGCGGGCAGCTATGTGTTCGATCCGGCCGGCCGGCTGCGGCTCTTCGTGAAGCACGCCCAGGGCGTGGCGCCCCTCGCAGCCGACATCGGCAAGCTGCTCGACGGCGCCTGAGCCGGGTCTGGCCGCGCCCCGAACCCGGCCAGACCCCGCTGCCGCCATCCGGTCCGACCGGACCCTCAGGGATCGCGGCCTTCACGCCAGGCCGCCAGCAGGCTGGCGCCAAGGATCAGCGCGGCGCCGATCAGCGCGCGATGGCCCGGCATCTCGCCGGCCAGCCAGGCGGCCGAGACCGCGGCGAACACCACCTCGCTCAGCATCACCACCGCGGTCACCCGCGCGGGCAGGCGCGCCGCGCCGAACTGCAGCGCGAGATTGGCCAGCATGAAGGCCGCCGCGAACACGCCCAGCGGCAGCCAGGCCTGGGCGTCGGGCCGGGGCAGCGGCACGGGATGACCCAGCCCGCCGGCGATCAGCGCCACCGTCGCGGGGATGAGCATGCCGCCGGCGAACATCGCCGCCGCGCGCGCGCCGGGGGCGTCATGGGCCTGCCGCCGCAGCAGCACATTGGTCATCGCGAAGCCCACGCCACCCGCCAGGCCCAGCCAGTCGCCAAGCGAGGCGGGCATGGGCAGCCCGGCGCCCGGCTCCCAGAGGATCAGCATCGCACCGGCCAGCGCCAGCATCGCGAGCGCCACCGCGACCGGCCGCAGGGCCTCGCCCAGCCACCATCGGGCCAGCAGCATCGACCACACCGGCATGAGGTAGAACAGCAGCACCACCCGCACCACCTCCCCGATGCTCACGCCCCAGTTGAAGCAGGCATTGGTCAGGCCCGACGAGGCCAGCAGGCCGAGCAGCGCAGGCTGGCGCAGCGCCGCCAGGGCGTCGCCCGGCTGGCGCGCGACGGTGAGCACCAGCGCAGCCCCGTACACCGCCGCGGTGGACCAGAGCGGGTGCAGCCCATGGGCATCCAGCCAGCGGAAGGGCCACCAGGAGAGACCCCAGATCAGGGCGTTGAGCAGCAGCGCGGCGGCGGCGAGGCGCGGGCTGTCGAGTCGGACGGAGGCAGGCATGGGGCGGCGAGGATACCCCGCTGCTCGCGATTTCCCCTGTGTTGCGATGCAGCAAGCAAGGGCGTATCGTCGATTCATCGTCAACTGCCGGCCCAGCCAGCCGGCGCCGGGAGAGCGGTCGCGATGCGGGTGCTGCTGTTCGACGAATCGGATGAGGGCATCGCCGAGCTGCAGGAGCTGCTCGCAGGGGCCGGCTACGACATCATCGGCGTCGAGACCTCGGCCCGCTACCTGGCCGACCGGGTTGAGCAGCTGCTGCCCGATCTGGTGCTGCTGGCCGCGGAATCACCCAGCCGCGACACCATGGAGCAGGTCTGCGCGGTGACCGACCGCAGCCCGCGCCCGATCGTGCTGCTCACCTCCGACACCTCGCCCGAGCTGATGCGCAAGGCGATGAATGCCGGCATTTCTGCCTATCTGGTGCAGGGCCTGCCGATGGCGCCGATCGACACCCTGTTCGATCTCGCGGTGGCCCGTTTCGAGGAAGACCAGCGGCTGCGCGCCGAACTGCGTGACGCGCGCACCCAGCTCGCCGACAGAAAGCTGATCGAACGCGCCAAGGGGCTGCTGATGAAGCGCCGGGGCTGCGACGAGGCGCAGGCGCATCGCCTGCTGCTGCGCATGGCGATGGACCGTCACCTGAAGCTCAGGGAGGTCGCCGAGCAGGTGGTGTCCATCGACAGTCTGTTCGACGGCTGAGCCCACAGCCCTGACACCCGCACCACATCGCCCACCACCAGGATCGCCGGCGACCCGATCGCCTCGCGGCGCAGGCTCTCGCCGAGATCGCCAAGGGTGGTGAGGCAAAGACGCATCGCCGGCGTGCAACCGTTCTGCACCGCCGCCGCCGGCGTGTCGGCAGGCAGGCCGGCGGCGAGCAGCCGCCCGCTCAGCTCGTCGCAGCGCGACACGCCCATGTAGATCACCAGGGTCAGGCCGCTGGCGGCGAGCGCGGCCCAGTCGGGCTCGACGCCGCCCTCGCGCAGATGACCGGTCACGAAGGCCACGCCGGGCGCGTGCCGCCGATCGGTCACCGGGATGCCCGCCGCGGCCGGCGCGGCGATGCCGGCGGTGATGCCGCTGATCACCTCCACCGGGATGCCGGCCGCGCGCAGCGCGTCGAGCTCCTCGCCGCCGCGCCCGAAGACGAAGGGGTCGCCGCCCTTGACCCGCACCACCCGCTCGCCGCGCCGGCACTCGCCGATCATCAGCCGGTCGATGAAGGCCTGGGGCGTGCTGGCGCAGCCGCCGCGCTTGCCCACTCGCAGAACCCGGGTCGAGCATCGGATGTAGCGCAGCACGCCCTCGCCGGCAAGATCGTCGAGCAGCACCACCGTGGCCCGCCGCAGGGCCTTCACCGCCTTGATGGTGAGCAGTTCGGGATCGCCCGGTCCCGCGCCCAGCAGGACCACCGGATGCGGGGCGCTCATGCGCGGGCTCCCAGACGGGCATGGCGTTCGACGAGGCCGCGCAGCGCCGGCAGGCAGGAGCCGCAGCCGGTGCCGCAGGCCAGGCGCTGCTGCAGCTCACGCAACTGCGACGGTGGATCGCCCTCGCACTCGGCGAGGGCGCCGACGATGTCGGCTTCGCTCACATCGTGGCAGGCGCAGACCTGCGGGCTGCGCGCCGCCACGGGTCGGGGCGGCCGCTCGCTGGCGGCGAGCAGCGCCCGGCCGAAGGCGGCGGCCGGCAGGTCCTGCTGCAGCAGATCGAGCACCCAGTCCTGGGCGCGGGCGTCGCCGGCCAGCAGGAAGGCCGACAGCGAGCCCTGATCGCTGAAGCGCACGGCGCGCCACTGTCCGGCGCGCGGGTCGGCATAGCGCAGCGCCTGCGGATCATCCAGCCCGAGCGCGGACTCGATCTCGCTGCGGATGCCGGCGTCCACCGGCTCGGCAGCGGCCGCCTGCCAGAGCAGGCCCATGCGGTCATCGGGCTCGCGCCCGAAAGGGGTCAGGCTGGCATAGTCGAGGCCGGCCAGCCGTGCGCGCAGGCGCTCGCGCGCGGCCAGCCACTGCCCCTGCGGCAGCCAGGCCGCGCCGACCAGCCGCCAGGGCAGCTCGGCGGCGGCCAGCCGGACCGCGGTGTGCTTGAGCTCCGGCTGGCCGGATTGCGGGCATACCGCGCGCGCGGTGAGCGCGTTCACGCCCGCGCCGGCGATGGTTTCGGAGCCCCAGTGCATCGCGATGAAGGCCTGCGCCGGCGGCACCGCGGGATTGGCCTGCGCGGGCAGCACCAACGCGCCGTGACGCGAGCTCACTCGCACCAGCGCTCCCTCGCGCCAGCGGCGCCGCGCCAGCTCCTGCGGATGCAGTTCCACGCAGGGCAGCGGCGCATGCGCGAACAGCCGGCCGAGCAGCGCGGTGCGGCTGGTGCCGTGCCACTGGTCGCGCAGCCGCCCTGTGGTGAGCGAGACCGGGAATCGGGCGTCGCGGGCCTCGGCGGTGGGGCGCCAGGCCGGCGCGGTGAAGCGGGCGCGCCCATCCGGCGTGGCGAAGCGCCCGTCGGTGTACAGGCGCGCCGCGCCCTCGCGGCTGCCGGTCGGGAAGGGCCATTGTTGCGGCTGCGCCAGCGTCGTCCAGCTCAGACCGGTGATGTCGAGGTCGCGGCCGCGGGTGGTTTCGCGGTGCTCGCACCAGACCGCCTCGGGGCCTTCCCAGTCGAACAGCGATTGCCCCTCGCGGCCCGACACCCGCCGGTCGGGCAGCAGGCGCTCCAGGCGGCGTCCGACCGCGACCGCGATCGCCCAGTCCTCGCGGGCCTCGCCAGGCGGATCGATCGCGCGCCGCACTCGCGAGATCCGGCGCTCGCTGTTGGTGACCGTGCCTTCCTTCTCGCCCCAGCTCGCCGCCGGCAGCAGCAGGTCGGCGTAGTCGGCGGTGGCGGTGCCGAGGAAGGCCTCCTGCAGGACCACGAACTCGCAGCGCTGCAGCGCGCGCCGCACCAGGGCCTGATCGGGCAGCGACTGGGCCGGGTTGGTGCAGGCGATCCACAGCGCGCGGATCTCGCCCTCGGCGGCGGCCTCGAACATCTCCACCGCCTTGCGGCCCGGGCGGGCGGCCACCTCGCGCACGCCCCACAGCGCGGCCACCTCGGCGCGATGCGCGGGGTTGGCCAGATCGCGGTGGGCGCTGAGCAGATTGGCCAGCCCTCCCACCTCGCGTCCGCCCATGGCATTGGGCTGGCCGGTGAGCGAGAACGGCCCGGCGCCCGGCCGGCCGACCTGCGCGCAGGCCAGGTGCAGGTTGATCAGCGTGGTGTTCTTGTCGGTGCCGGCCGCGCTCTGGTTCAGGCCCTGGCAGTAGAGCGACAGGGTCGGGCTGCGTTCGCCTGCGCCGTCATCGAGGCCGGCGAACCAGCGCGCCGCCTGCACGATGTCGTCCGCCCGCAGCCCGCAGACCTTGGCCGCGTGCGCGGGCGTGAACTCGCGGACCCGGTCGCGCAGCGCCTCGAAGCCCGTGGTGTGCGCGGCGATCCAGGCGCGATCGATCAGGTCTTCCCAGAGCATGAGGTGCAGCATCGCGTGATGCAGCACGACATCGGTGCCCGGCAGCAGGGCGAGGTGCAGGTCGGCCTGGGCCGCGGTCTCGGTGCGGCGCGGGTCGGCGACGATGATCCGCAGCCGCGGGTTGTCTCGACGGGCGTCCTCGATGCGCCGGAACAGCACCGGGTGCGCCCAGGCCGCGTTGGAGCCGGTGATGAAGAGGGTGCGCGCCAGCCCGATGTCCTCGTAGCAGGCGGGCGGCGCGTCGGCGCCGAGGCTGGCCTTGTAGCCGGCCACCGCGCTGCTCATGCACAGGCGCGAGTTGGTGTCGACATTGTTGGTGCCGATCAGGCCCTTGCCGAGCTTGTTGAAGACATAGTAGTCCTCGGTGAGCAGCTGGCCTGAGAGGTACAGGCCGACGGCATCCGGCCCGTGGGTCTGTACCACCGAGGCCAGGCGGGCGGCGGTCTCGTCGAGCGCCGCGTCCCAGCTCACCGGCTGCAGCGGCGCGCCGCGCTGGGTCCGGCGCAAGGGCCGCAGGGCGCGGGCCTGAGCCTGCATCATCGGCGTGGCGGTCAGGTGCAGCGTGCTGCCCTTGGTGCACAGCCGGCCGGCGTTGGCCGGATGCGCCGGATCGCCGCGCACGCCGGTGATCGTCCCGGCCTGGCTCTCGATGATCACGCCGCAACCCACGCCGCAGTACGGACAGGTCGATCGGGTCTCGGTCATGGCGCGTCGGTCCGGCGGCGGCCTCAGGCCTGCGCGCGAGCGCAGGGGCCCGAGAGCGGCGCCTCCTGGGTCAGCGCCAGGCTGGCGAGCTCGGCCGCGTCGAGCCAGACCTGGCCGGCCTCGACACGCACGGCGAAGGTCGGTGTGCAGCCCTCGTCGGGCGCCTGCGCGCAGCCGTCGGCGAGCCCGATCGTCCAGTTGTGCAGCGGGCAGGCCACGCGCTCGCCGAACACGATGCCCTGCGAGAGCGGGCCGCCGCGATGCGGGCAGCGATCGAGCAGCGCGAACACCCGGTCGCCGTGGCCGCGGAACAGCGCCACTGGCAGGCCCTGGGCCCGGGCGATGCGACGCGCGCCCAGCGCCGGGATGTCGGTGAGGGCGCAGACGGCTTTCCAGTCAGGCATGACGGCTCCGCGGGGTCGGGGTCGGGGTCGGGATGGCGCGCAGGGCGGGGTCAGGCCGGGGCCACCGGCGCGAACTGGCGCAGATCGACCTGCGCCTTCTCGAACTCGAACCAGGGATCGGGTTCGCCGTCGAGGCTGAACTGCAGCTTCTCCCAGAGGGCGCGGCGGCCGGCGGCGTCCTCGAGGATGCGGCGCTTGACATGGTCCATGCCCACCCGGTTCACATAGTGCACGGTGCGCTCGAGGTACCAGCCCTCCTCGCGATAGAGCTGCAGGAAGGCGCCGCTGTACTCGAGCACCTCTTCGGGCGTCTTCAGCTTGCACAGGAACTGCGCGACTTCGGTCTTGATGCCGCCGTTGCCGGCGATGTAGATCTCCCAGCCCGACTCCACGCCGATCACGCCCACATCCTTGATGCCGGCCTCGGCGCAGTTGCGGGGGCAGCCGCTCACCGCGAGCTTGACCTTGTGCGGGGCGTACATGCGCCAGAGCGCGCGCTCGAGGTCCTTGCCCATCTGCGTGCTGTCCTGCGTGCCGAAGCGGCACCAGTCGCTGCCCACGCAGGTCTTCACGGTGCGCAGGGCCTTGGCGTAGGCATGGCCGCTGGGCATGCCGATGTCGGCCCACACCGCGGGCAGGTCCTCCTTCTTCACGCCGAGCAGGTCGATGCGCTGGCCGCCGGTGACCTTGACCGTGGGAATGCGGTACTTGTCGACCGCGTCGGCGATGCGCCGAAGTTCCGACGCGGTGGTCTCGCCGCCCCACATCCGCGGGATCACGCTGTAGGTGCCGTCCTTCTGGATGTTGGCGTGGCTGCGCTCGTTGATGAAGCGGCTCTGCGGATCGTCACGGGCCTCCTTGGGCCAGGTGCTGATCAGGTAGTAGTTGACCGCGGGCCGGCAGCTCGCGCAGCCGTTGGGCGTGCGCCACTCCAGGTGACGGTAGGTGTCGTCGATGGTGAGCAGGTGATGCTCGCGGATCGCGTCTCGCACCTCCTGGTGGCTGCGGTCGGTGCACCCGCACAGCGCCTTGCGGGTGGGCGCGGCGCTGTAGTCGCCCCCGGCGGTGGCCATGAGCAGCTGCTCGACCAGTCCGGTGCACGAGCCGCAGGAGGCGCTGGCCTTGGTCTGGCGGCGCACATCCTCGAGCGTGAACAGCCCCTTCTCCTTGATCGCCTTGCAGATCGCGCCCTTGCTCACGCCGTTGCAGCCGCAGACCTCGTCGCTGTCGGCCATGGCGGCAGCGCGGTTGTGGCCCTCGTGGCCGGTGTCGCCGATGTTGCTCTCGCCGAACATCAGGCGGTCGCGGATGTCGGTGAGCGGGCGGCCTTCGCGCAGCAGCTTGAAGTACCAGCTGCCGTCGGCGGTGTCGCCCACCAGCACCGCACCCACCAGCCGGTCGTCGCGCAGCACCAGCTTGCGGTACACGCCCCCGGCCGGGTCGCTCATCACGATCTCGTCGCAGCCCTCGCCGCCGCTGAAGTCACCGGCCGAGAACAGGTCCACCCCGGTGACCTTGAGCTTGGTGCTGGTCTGGCTGCCGGTGTAGCGGCCGATCCCGAACTGCGCGAGATGGGTCGCGCAGACCCTGGCCTGCTCGAACAGCGGCGCCACCAGCCCGTAGGCGATGCCGCGGTGCGCGGCGCATTCGCCGACCGCGTAGATGCGCGGGTCGGTGATGGTCTGCAGGGTGTCGCTGACCACGATGCCACGGTGGCAGTGCAGCCCGGCGGCCTCGGCGAGTGCGGTGTTCGGCCGGATGCCCGCGGCCATCACCACCAGGCCGGCGGGCAGCTCGAGCCCCGACTTCAGCCGCACCGCGCGCACACGGCCCTTGCCGTCGTCGAGCAGGGCCTCGGTCTGCGCCTCGAGCTGGAACACCAGACCGCGGTCCTCCAGCGATTTCTGCAGCATGCGGCCCGCGGTCTGGTCGAGCTGCCGCTCCATCAGCCAGGGCATCAGGTGCACCACCGTCACCCGCATGCCGCGCTGGCGCAGACCCCAGGCGGCCTCCAGGCCGAGCAGGCCGCCGCCGATCACCACCGCGTCGCGGCACCGGCCCGAGGCATCGATCATCGCCTGCGTGTCGGCGATGTCGCGATAGGCGAGCACGCCGTCGAGCTCGCGGCCGGGCACCGGCAGGATGAAGGGGTTAGAGCCGGTGGCCAGCAGCAGCCGGTCGTAAGGCGCGCGCGTGCCGTCGGCGGCGGTCACCTCGCGGGCGCGGCGGTCGATGCGGGTGACCTCGCTGCCGGTGTGCAGGGTGATGCCGTTGTCGCGATACCACTCCAGCGGATTGAGGACGATCTGGTCGAGGGTCTGCTCGCCGGCCAGCACCGGACTGAGCAGGATGCGGTTGTAGTTGGGATGCGGCTCAGCCCCGAAGATCGTGATGTCGTGCTGGTCGGGCGCGATGCGGATCAGCTCCTCCACCGCGCGCACGCCGGCCATGCCGTTGCCCACCACCACCAGCTTCATCCTGCTCATCGCGCTGCTCCGCGTCGTCGGGTACCGGGCCGAGCCCGGCGGTTGATCAAGGCCGGCCTCAGGCGGCCGAGGGCTCGACATGCGCCTGCCGGGTGTAGAGGAAGTCCAGCACCTCCCGCCGGCAGTGCATGTACTGGCGGTCTTCGGCGAGCGCCACGCGCTCGCGCGGCCGGGGCAGGCCGACGCTCAGGATCTGCCCGATGGTGGCCGCGGGTCCGTTGGTCATCATCACGATGCGGTCCGACAGCAGCACCGCCTCGTCGACATCGTGGGTCACCATCACCACCGTGCTGCCAGTCTTGGCCACGATGCGCAGCAGCTCGTCCTGCAGCCGGGCGCGGGTCAGCGCGTCGAGCGCGCCGAAGGGTTCGTCCATCAGCAGCACCTTGGGCTCCATCGCCAGCGCGCGCGCGATGCCCACGCGCTGCTTCATGCCGCCCGAGATCTCGTGCGGGCGCTTGGCCAGCGCGTGACCCATGCCGACCAGCTCGAGCGCGGCCTGCGTGCGGGCCTTGAGCTGGGCGCGGTTCTCGGTCGCGCCGAACACCCGCTCGACCGCAAGGTGGACATTGTCGAAGCAGCTCAGCCAGGGCAGCAGCGAATGGTTCTGGAAGACCACGGCGCGCTCGGGGCCCGGCGCCGCGATCTCCCGCTCGTCGCACAGCAGCACGCCGTCGGTGGGCGTGAGCAGTCCGGCGATCAGGTTCAGCAGGGTGCTCTTGCCGCAGCCGGAATGCCCGATCAGCGTGATGAACTCGCCGCGGGCCACCTTCAGGTGGATGTCGCGCAACGCGTGGAAGCGGCCCTTGCGCGTGGTGAACACCATGTCGGCGCCCTGGACCTCGATGAAGCTCTTCATGACGGTGTCTCCGGCTGGTCAGTCGTCGAAGCTGAAGCGGCGCGCCAGCAGCATCAGGAACTGTTCGAGCGCGAGGCCCACGATCCCGATCACGAAGATCGCGATGATGATGTGGGCGACATTGAGGTTGTTCCACTCGTCCCAGACCCAGAAGCCGAT
>JAGWVN010000190.1 GCA_018970865.1 Betaproteobacteria bacterium | reverse complement strand
CTCGACGGCGGAGCGCCCTGGTACGGGGTCTACCTCACCGCCGACGACAAGCCGGTGTCGGTGGCGGCCATCGAGGCCAAGTTCTACGAGGAGCTGCTGCAGAAGATGGGGCTGGCCGGCGCCGGCCTGCCGCCGCAGAACGACCGCAGCGGCTGGCCGATCCTGCGCAAGGCGTTCACCGAGACCTTCCGCAGCAAGACGCTCGCCGAGTGGTGCGCGATCCTGGAGGGCTCGGATGCCTGCTTCGCGCCGGTGCTCACCATGGGCGAGGCGCCCTCGCATCCGCACATGGCCGCGCGCGGCACCTTCGTGACCGTCGATGGCGTGGTGCAGCCCGGCCCCGCCCCGCGCTTCAGCCGCACGCCCTCGGGCATCCGCCACTCGCAGCCGGCCAGCGGCCAGCACGGCGACGAAATCCTGCGCGACTGGGGCGTGCGCGCCGGCGGCTGAGTCCGGGCAGCGCCACCAGGGCGCGCGCGCCGTCAAGCGGCATCGGGCCTCCCGCGCACCAGCACGGGCCGGGTCGCGTCAGCCGGCCCCGCCCTGCCCCACCTGCTCGCGGGCCATGGCCTGGAGCACCGAACGCTGGATCTTGCCGGTGGAAGTGCGCGGGAAGTCGGCCAGCACCGCCACATGGCGGGGCACCTTGTAGTCGGCCATCTGCCCGCGACAGCGTTCGCGCAGCGCGGCCGCGTCCAGACGCGCGCCCTCGTGCAGCTGCAGAAACGCGAAGCCCACCTCGCCCAGGCGCCGGTCGGGCACGCCCACCACCACCGCCTGCCGGATCTCGGGCAGCGCCTGCAGCAGACGCTCGATCTCGGCCGGATAGGCGTTGGATCCGCCGACGATGAACATCTCCTTCAGGCGCCCGGTGATCTTCAGATAGCCCTCGGCGTCGAACTGGCCGAGGTCGCCGGTGCGAAACCAGCCGTCGGGCGTGATCGCCTCGGCCGTGGCCTGCGGATTGCGGTAGTAGCCCTGCATCACCAGATGTCCCCGCACCCGGACCTCGCCCACCTCACCCACCGGGCGGGGCGCGCCGGTGGCCGGATCGCAGACTGCCACCTCGAACTCGCCGATCGGCCGCCCCTTGTTCTCGCAGAGCACCGACAGCGGCGCATCATGCTCGCTGAAGACCGTGGCCGCGGTGGTCTCGGTCATGCCGTAGACCGCCTGCAGGGATTGCAGCCCGAGTTCGGCGCGGGCTGCCAGCGCGACATCGGGCGTGACCGGCGCGCCGCCGATCCAGGCCGACCGGAGGCACGACACATCGCGGGGCCGGCGGCGGATCGCATCCAGGCAGTCGATGAAGTGGGTGGGGATGCCACCGAAGATGGTCACCCGCTCGCGCGCGATGGTGTCGAGCGCCTCGTCGGGCACCCACTGCGCCAGCGTCACCAGCGTGCAGCCGAGCATCACCATCGGGATCACCGCGGTGAAGGCGCCCGCGACATGGTAGAAGGGCATGTGCCCGAGGATGATGTCGTCGGCGCCGATGCGCATCACGCGCGCCACATTGGCGGCATTGCGCATCACCCGGTGTCCATGGACCGCCCCCTTGGGGTGACCGGTGGTGCCCGAGGTGTAGACGATGATCACCGGATCATCAGCCTGCGCGGGCGGCAGGGAATCGCCGCGGGCCAGCCGTCGTTCGCCCTCCTCGCGCAGGGCCTGCAGGTGCGTGCAACCGGGACGCGAGACTGCCTCCCACCAGACCACCGCGCGCAGTTCGGGCAGGGCCGGATCCTGAAGCCCGCCCGGCGCGCTGGCAGCCAGACTCGGGACCAGCGCGTCGATCATGCCCGCGTAATCGATGTCCCAGAACCGATCCATGCCGATCAGCACCCGCGCGTCGGACTGCCGCAGGATGTAGGCCACCTCGTCGGGCTTGAAGCGGGTGTTGACCGGCACGAGCATGGCCCCCAGCCTCACGCAGGCCATCCAGACCGACACCCAGTCGGGGCAGTTGGTCATCCACAGCGCCACGCTGTCGCCCCGCCCCACACCGAGCGCTGCCAGGCCATGCGCGAGCCGGTCGGCGTCCTGATCGAGCGCCGCGAAGCTCAGCCGGCGACCCAGGCCGGTGACCGCGATGCGATCGGGGGTGCGCGCCGCGGTATCCCGCAGCGCCTGGCCGATGGTGGCAGTGGTCCAGTCCATGCAGGGGCTCTCCACGATGGGCAAGTGGGCGGGCGGACAGCCGATCAGAGCGATTCGATGAAGAGCTGGGCGTA
>JAGWVN010000010.1 GCA_018970865.1 Betaproteobacteria bacterium | reverse complement strand
AGCGCCCGGCGGTTCGGCCAGCCCGGGCGCGGCCGCAACCTGCGTGGCGGGCGCCGCGCCTGCCCCGGGCGGCTCGGCCAGACCCGGGGCGGTGGGCGAAGGCGGCTCGGCCACGCCGGCCGCACGCGGCTCGGCCGCCGTGCCCGGCGGTTCGGCCAGGCCGCCGGCGGGCAACGCGCTGCGCTGCTCGCCGGCCGCCGACACGGCGCTCACCGGCTCGGGCTGGTTGGGCGAGGCGCCGTTGTGGATGACCACATACCACCAGGCCAGCGCGAAGGTGGAGACCACCATCAGCAGCGGCCCCAGGCCCACGGCGAGCGCGCCGAGCAGGCGCCGGGTGGACGGCGCGTCTTCGCCCATGGCCGCGCGCAGGCGCCCGGGCGAGACCAGGCCGCGCAACACCGCCACCAGCGCATTGCCGCCGTGCAGCGCGGTGAGCCGCGCCAGCCAGGGCGGCACGTCGACCTGCAGCTCGGACTCCGGCAGCCTTGGCGCGACCTTGGGATCGATCACCGCCCAGCCGACGATGTAGACGAAGTACAGGAAGGCGAGGAAGAAGCCCGGCACCATGGCCGCGGCATAGAGCTTGACCACCGATTGGCCGGCCACGGCCGCGTACACGATGATCATCACCGAGGGCGGGATGAGGATGCCCAGGGTGCCACCGGCCGCGATCACGCCCGAGGCGAGCCGCACGTCATAGCCGGCCTTGAGCATGGGGCGCATGGCAATCACGCCCATGAGCACCACCACCGCGCCGACGATGCCGCTGGCAATGCCCCAGAAGGTGCACACCACCAGCGTGGCCACCGCCAGCGAAGCCGGCAGGCGCCGGAACGAGAGCTGCACCGCGTGGAACATGCGGTCGACCAGCGCCGCGCGCTCGATCACATAGCCCATCAGCACGAACAGCGGGATCGACAGCAGGGTGTCGTTGGTCATGCCGCCATAGGTGCGCTGGACCATCAGGTCGAACACCTTGTTGGCGAGCATGGCCTGGTCGGCATCGAAATAGGCGATGAAGCCGAACACCATGCCCAGGCCCATCAGCGTGAAGGCCGTGGGAAAGCCCATCATGATCGCGGCCACGATCAGGCCGAGCATCAGCAGGCCGAGGTATCCGCTGGTCATTTCAGGCCTCCGGCGCGCTGGTGGGCCGCCTGGTCGATGTCACCGACATTGGCGATGGCGGCGCGGCGCGCCTCCTCGTCCACATAGGCCGACTGCTCGAGCTGGGTCTTGACGATGTCGATCTCGGCGACATCATTGAGCCGTTGCGGCCACTCGCCGGTGCGCAGGCAGACCACGCAGCGCACGATCTCGGCCACGCCCTGCAGCAGCACCAGCGCGCCGGCCACCGGGATCACGGTCTTGAAGGGCGCCAGCGGCGGCCCGTTGGCGGTGATGCTGGAGCGCTCGTTGATCGACCAGCTGTAGGAGGCGAAGTCCATGCCCGCGAACACCAGCGCGCCGATGCCGGGCAGGAAGAAGAGCAGGTACAGGATGAGGTCGAGCAGGGCCTGGGTGCGCGGCTTCATCGAGCCGTAGAGGAAGTCGCCGCGGACATGACCGTTCTGGGCCAGGGTGTAGGCGCCGCAGAGCATGAAGAGCGCGCCGTACATCATGGTGCTCAGCTCGAAGCCCCACTGGCTGGGGCGGTTGAGCACATAGCGGGCGAACACATCGGCGCACACCAGCAGCATCAGCGCCATGAGCAGCCAGGCGGCCAGCTTGCCGATCGCCGTGGTGAAGCGATCGATGAGAAACAGAAAACCCTGGGTACCCAAGACGCACTCCGGCCAGGTCAGCGGAATGAACGCGCAGGCCCGTCGGGGGACGGGCCTGCGCCGATCAGATCAATGGCGCGTGCCCGCGCCGCAGGGCCGCGCGCCCGGAGCGCAGCGCGCCCCGGGACGCACGGCGGCCATCAGGCCTTCTTGGCCGCGAAGAAGTGGTTGTAGGCCATGCGGTAGTCGACATTGGTGTCGTTCTGCCAGCGCACCGCGCGCGCGGCGAAGGCGCGCTGCGACTCGAGCACCTTCTTGAACATCGGGTTCTCGGCCGACTTGGCGGCGGTGACCTCGTCCCAGGCCTTGAGCTGCGCGCGCAGCACGGAGTCAGGGGTCTTGTAGAACTTCACGCCCTGCTTCTGCTGCATCTCGAAGTAGTCCTTGGAGTAGCGGTCGATCGCCTTCCAGGACATCTCGGCCGACGAGGCCTCGACCGCGTGCTCGATGATCGACTTCACTTCCTTGGGCAGCGCGTCGTACTTCTTCTTGTTGAAGAGGATCTCGAAGTTCTCGGAGCACTGGTGGAAGCTCTGCAGCATGCAGACCTTGGCCACATCCGGGAAGCCGAGGATGCGGTCGGAGGTGGCGTTGTTGAACTCGGCCGCGTCGAGCAGGCCGCGGTCCATCGCCGGCACGATCTCGCCGCCGGGCAGCGCGTTCACGGCCGCGCCAAGCTTGGTGAAGATGTCGATCGACAGGCCCACCGTGCGGTACTTCAGGCCCTTGATGTCCTCGGGCTTGGCGATCGGCTTCTTGAACCAGCCCAGCGGCTGGGTGGGCATGGGGCCGTACACGAACGACTGAACATCCATGTTCAGGCTCTTGTAGATCTCCTCGAGCATCTGCTTGCCGCCACCGTACTGGTGCCAGGCGAGCACCATGTTCGGGTCCATGCCGAAGGCCGGGCCCGAGCCCCACAGGGCCATGGCGGAGTTCTTGCCGTACCAGTAGGCGAGCACGCCGTGGCCGCCATCGAGGGTGCCCTTGCTGACCGCGTCGAGCAGGTCGAAGGCCTTGACCACCGCGCCGGCGGGCAGCACTTCGATCTTGACCTTGCCGCCGGCCATGTCATTGACCCGGGTGGCGAAGTCGTTGGCGTACTCCGAGAAGATGTCCTTCTGCGGCCAGGTGCTCTGAAAGCGCAGCGAGATGGTCTGCGCCGTGGCGATCATGGGGAAGCCCAGCGACGCCGCGCCGGCGGTGGCGGCGGTGGCGCCGGCAATGAAGCGGCGGCGGCTGGCGGGGGTGGCGGCGGTGTCGGTCATGGGCGATCGTCTCCTGGGTGATGCGTTTTCAGCGGATCGCCATGCTAGGAGCCGCCCACCCGGATTGTCACGCGCCATGCGCCTAGGGTTTTCCCCGAGGCGCGCGGTCAGCCCTTGCGGTAGGCGCCGCGGGAGAGATCGATGCCGAGCTGCTTTAGCTTGCGGTAGAGGTGGGTGCGCTCGAGGCCGGTCTTCTCGGCCACGCGGGTCATGCTGCCGTGCTCGCGCGCGAGATGGTGCTCGAAGTAGGCGCGCTCGAAGGCATCACGGGCCTCTCGCAGGGGCATGTCGATGGGCAGGTCGCGCACCGCCACCGTGGCGCCGGTGCCGGCCGCCGGGGCGGGGCCCTCGGGGGACGACGGCGCGGGGCTGACGACGGGGCTGGCCGCCACCGCGGGCGCGGCGACCGGCGACTGGGCCGACTGGGCTTGCGCCGCGGCCGGCGCGGCGTTGATCGTCCGCGCGAGACCGGCACGGCCACGCACCAGACCCTGCTCGACCGCCTTGAGCAGCTTCTGCAGGGCGATGGGCTTCTCGAGGAAGTCGAGAGCGCCGATGCGGGTGGCCTCGACCGCGGTGTCGATGGTGGCGTGGCCCGACATCATGATCACCGGCATGGTCAGCTTGCCGGCCGCCGCCCACTCCTTGAGCAGCGTGACGCCGTCGGTGTCGGGCATCCAGATGTCGAGCAGGACCAGATCGAGCGCGTTGCCGTCGCGGATGCGCCGCGCCTGCGTGGCGCTGTCGGCGAGCAGCACGGTGTGGCCCTCGTCGCCAAGGATCTCGGACAGGAGCTCGCGGATGCCGATCTCGTCATCCACCACCAGAATCTCAGCCATGGTCCCTGTCGCGATCGCCCACTTCAAGCATGGCCGGATTCTCCATGGTTTTCGGGAGTTTGGTAAATAGGATCGCCACCTGCGCGCCGAGGGTGATTCCGCTCTCGTCGTGCCAGTTGCCGATGTCGATTCGCGCGCCGTGCTCGTCGATGATCTTGCGCACGATCGGCAGGCCCAGACCGGTGCCGCGCGGCTTGCTGGTGACATAGGGCTCGAAGGCCCGGGCGAGCATGCCGGGCGAGAAGCCGCCGCCGTGATCGCGCACCCGGACCTGCAGCGCGGCGCGGCCATCGGCGAGCGCCACCCGCTCGCTGCTCACCTCGATCGGACCCGCCGGCGCCGCGCCCAGGGTGGTGTGCGCCTCCTGGGCGTTCTTGAGCAGGTTGTGGAAGACCTGCCGCAGCTGCGTGGCGTCGCCGAGCACGCGCGGCGCGGCCGGATCGAGCGCGACCTGGATCGCGGCCTGCGGGTCGCCCGCGGCGTACAGCCGCAGCACATCCTCGAGCAGCTCGTTGACCTGCAGCGGCTGCAGCTGGGCCGCGGGCAGACGGGCATAGTCGCGGAACTCGTCGACCAGGGTCTTGAGCGCCGCCACCTGGTTGACGATGGTCTGCGTGTTCTTCGCGAGCAGCTCGGCATCGGGCGGCGGCAGGCGATCGTGCAGCTTGTGCGCCATGCGCTCGGCCGCGAGCTGGATGGGCGTCAGCGGGTTCTTGATCTCGTGGGCGAGCCGGCGCGCGACCTCGCTCCAGGCCAGGGCGCGCTGCGCGCCGAGCAGCCCCGAGATGTCGTCGAACACGATCACATAGCCCCCGGGCTGGCCGGGAAGCACCGAGCCGCGCACCAGCAGGGTCTGGTCACCGGGCCGGGTGGGGTCGGGCGCCGGGCCGGCATCAGCGCCGCCTGCGCCGGCGCGGGCCGGATCGACGCTCAGCCCGAACTGGCGCTGCCAGGCGACCGGGCCGGTGGCGGTCTGCTCGTTGAAGGCAGCCCGGATCTGCGGCTCCAGCGGGCCCAGGCCCGGCAGCGCCGCCAGGGGCTGCCCGAGCAGGCTGCCCAGCTCCGCGCCCAGGATGCGCTCGGCGCCACGGTTGGCCAGGCTCAGCCGCTGGTCGACATCGAGCACCAGCACCCCGGCATCGAGATTGGCCAGCACGCTCTCGAGCCGGGTGTTCACCCGCTCGAGCTCGTGCTGGTTCGATTCGGCCAGCGAGCGCGCCTCCTGCAGCTGTCGGGTCATGGCGTTGAAGGATCGGGTGAGCACGCCGAGCTCGTCGCGCCCGGAGTAGTCCTTGATGGGCCGGAAGTCGCCGCCGGCCACCGACCGGGTGGCGGCCGCCAGTTCGGACAGCGGCCCGGTGAGCCAGCCGGCAAGCAGGAAGGCGCCCGAGACCGCGGCCAGCACGGTGAGCAGGAAGGTGAGCGTCAGCGTGATGTGGAAGATGCGCTTGAGGCCGCCGCGCGACAGCGAGAGCTCCTGGAAGTCGCGAAAGCCCTGCTGAACCGCCTCGGCGTTCTCGGCGAGGGCCGCCGGCACCGGCTGCAGCAGCTGCAGGTAGCGGCTCTCGTCGAGACGCTGGCTGTCGGTGAGCAGGGGCACGATCACGCGCAGCTTCAGGCCGCGCCCGGCGCTGTCGGCATCGGCATCGGCCGGCTCCACACGGGCGAACTGGCGGGTGAGCCGCACCTGGCGCAGGGCATCGGCCGATGGCAGGTCAGGCACCAGGCGGGCGAACTGCCCCCCGCTGGCGGTGACGATCCGGCCGCTGCCGGTGAGCACCACCGCCTCCTGCGCACCGGCCTGCTCGCGCAGCCGCCCGAGCGCGGCCGGCCAGAGGGTGGACGGCGTCTCGGCGAGGTCGCCCGCCATCACCCGCGCCTTCTGGGAGAGGTCGCCCAGCATGGCGTCGAGCGAGGTGCGCGCGAGGCTCAGTCCGGAATCGAGCGCGCGCTCGACCGGGAAGTCGAACCAGGACTCGATCGAACGCCCCACGAACTGCACCGCCACGAAGAACACCAGCGCCACCGGCAGCACGGTCATGAGGGCAAAGGAGCCGGCCATGCGGGCGATCAGCCGGGTGCCGAACAGGCCGCGCCGGTAGCGCGCCAGCAGCCGGCGCAGCAGCTCGAGCACCAGCACCGTGAGCATCACCGACACCAGGGTGGCCAGCCCCAGCAGCATGGGGTAGCGGTCCTCGAACAGGCGGGTGTTGCCGCTGGCCGAGATCAGCAGGCCGAGCAGCACCACCGCGATCACCAGGGAGGCGATCAGCGCGAGCCGCAGCGCCCGGCTTATGGCGCGCTTTTCGTTGTCTCGGGATTGAACCGGAAGCGCTTCCATTCGGAGCTGAGCGTCCACTCGCGGTTGGTCAGGGCATTCACCTGGAAGGGCTTGGGCAGCTGCGCGGTGTCGAGGCGCAGGCGCACCTGCGCCTCGTACTGGGCGCCGGGCCGCGCCTGGTCGGGCTCGAGCACCCGCCAGCCACGTACCCGCGACATCACGCCGAGCGCGTCGGCCAGTTCGGGGAAGCTCTGCGCGATGCCGGAGAGCGCCAGCCGGTACTGCCGGGTGAGGGCGTGGTAGGACAGCCGGTAGGCCAGCGTGGCCGAGGCCACCGATTCATCGAACCAGTACCAGCGCGGCCGGATGAGCTCGAACTCGACCACGAAATGGAGCATCACCCCGCGATTGACCGCCTCCTCGAGGCGCGCCGGCAGCGTCAGACCGAAATCGGCCGCCAGCACCCAGCCCTCGGCCGAGGGCTCGAGCCGCGCAGCGCGGACCTCGATGCCGTCGGCCCTGGCAGACGGCGGCAGAAGCGCCAGCGCCGCCCCGATCCCGATGATCAGGGCCAACGCCCGGACGAGGCGGACTGTCACTGGCGTTTGCGGATGGAGGCGTAGAAGAATCCGTCGTGGTTCCGGTCGGCCGCGGCATGCGGCAGCAACTGCGAGAGGCGGTGCGCCGCGGTCTGGCCCTGCCAGCGCCAGAACAGGGGCTGTTGCTGGGCATCCGGCCGGCCGGCGCAGAAGCGCTCGACCACCCTCTCGCCTTCGGCCCGGAACACCGAGCAGGTGGCGAAGAGCAATGTACCACCCGGCTCGAGCAGCCCCCACAGGGCAGCCAGCATTTGCCACTGCCGTTCGGCCAGTGTCGCGATATCGCGACGGCGCCGCAGCCAGCGGATGTCCGGGTGGCGGCGCACGATGCCCGAGGCCGAGCAGGGCGCATCGAGCAGGATTCGCTGGAAGGGACGGCCGTCCCACCAGTCGGCTGGCCGGCTGGCGTCGCCCTGGCGCACCTCGGCCTGCAGCGACAGCCGCTGCAGGTTCTCGTGCACCCGCTGCAGGCGGCTGGCGTCGGTATCGATGGCCAGCAGGCGGCAGTCGGCCCGCTCGAGCAGGTGCGCGGTCTTGCCGCCCGGGGCCGCGCAGGCATCGAGCACGCGCTCGCCGGGCTGGGGGTCGAGCGCCACCGCGGCGATCTGCGCCGCCAGATCCTGCACCGAGACATCGCCCTGCGCGAAGCCTGGCAGCGCGGTGACCTCACGGGGCTGCGCCAGCAGCACCGCGTCGGGGCCGATCGGCGTGGCGGCGAGGCCGGCCTCGGCCAGGCGCGCCAGGTAGTCGGCCACGCTGCCGCGACGCCGGTTCACGCGCAGGGTCATGGGCGGGCGCTCGTCGGCCGCGGCCAGCACCGACTCCCAGTGGCGGGGATGGTCGCGGCGAAGCTGATCGATCCACCAGGCCGGGTGGTTCCAGCGGGCCTGCGGATCATCGGCCAGCGCGGCCAGGAGGGCGTCGCGCTCGCGCAGGAAGCGGCGCAGGGTGGCGTTCAGGAACGACGCCGCCGGCGCGAGGGCGGGCCGGCTGCGGGCGGCCGACACCAGCTGGTCGACCACCACCGCCTCATGTCGTCTGGCCGGCGCGAGCAGTTCGGACAGGCCGAGCAGCTGCAGGGCGGCCAGCTCGGGCGCGGGCGGGCGCGCATTGAGCCGCTGCGCGAGGGCCTGGGCGGTGCCCAGCCGACGCATGGCGCCATGGGCCATGTCGGCCACGGCGGCGCGGGAGGCGCCCTCGAGCCGATGCTCGCGGTTGAGCGTGGCGAGCGCCTGCGGCAGCGCCCGGCCGGCGAGAACCTGGCCGAGCGCCTGGGCGGCGGCGATGAACTCGTCGGCGAGCGGGGGCCGCCCGGCCGCCGCCCGCGGGACGGGGGCCTCAGCCAGGGCGACGCGCCAGCGCCATGAGGCGGGCGATGCGCTCCTCGGTGGCCGGGTGGGTGGAGAACAGCCCGCGCAGCCCGCCGCCCGAGAGCGGGTTCATGATCATCATCTGCGCGGTCTCGGGATGGCGCTCGGCGGCCTCCAGGGGCAGGCCCTGGGCGTAGCGGTGGATCTTGTCGAGCGCGGAGGCGAGCGCCGCCGGGTCGCCGCTGATCTCGGCGCCGCCGCGGTCGGCCTCGAACTCGCGGGCCCGCGAGATGGCCATCTGGATGAGCGCGCCTGCGAGCGGCGCCAGGATGGCCACCAGGATGCCGGCGATCGGGTTGGCCGGGCGACCCTCGCTGTCGCGGCCGCCGAACAGCATGCCGAAGTTGGCCAGGGCCGAGATCGCGCCGGCCATGGTGGCCGAAATGGTGGAGATGAGGATGTCCCGGTGCTTCACATGCGCGAGCTCGTGGGCCATCACGCCGCGCAGTTCGCGCGCCGAGAGCACCGACAGGATGCCTGTGGTGGCCGCCACCGCGGCGTGCTGCGGATTGCGGCCGGTGGCGAAGGCGTTGGGCGCGGCCTCATCAATGAGATAGACCCGGGGCATGGGCATGCGGGCGCGCTCGGCGAGCTCGCGGACCATGCCGTAGAACTGCGGCGCCGTGGTCTCGTCGACCTCCCGCGCGTTGTACATGCGCAGGACCATCTTGTCGGAGAACCAGTAGGCGAAGAAGTTGGTGACCAGGGCGAAGGCCAGCGCCAGCAGCATGCCGGCCTGCCCGCCGAGCGCCGCGCCCACCACGCCGAACAGCGCGGTGATGGCGGCCATGAGCATGGCGGTCTTCATCCAGTTGAACACGACGGTCTCTCCAGAAGGGGTTGGCGGGCGCACTCGCACCGCAGGTGGGAAGGTGGGGCCTGCGTGAGTCGGATGCAAGTGCCGCTCATTGCAGCAGGGAGATCACCGGGGCGAAGCAGGCTGGAACGCGAGCGCGGCGTCCGGCGGCAAGGACTGGCGCCAGGGCATCGCGCCGACCCGGCGCGCGCCCGGCCGCTGCACCTCGAGCAGCTCGAGCAGGCTGTTGTGCGCGCAGACGACGCGCACCCGGCCGTCAGCCACCGGCAGCAGGCTGCCCGGGGGGGCGCCGGCGGGCGCGGGCTCGGCGAGCGCCCGCGCCCGCCAGATCTTGATCGGCTCGGCCGAGCCGGCCAGGACGGCGGTGCAGCCCGGGAACGGATCGAAGGCGCGGATGCGGTCGGCCAGTCGGGGCGCCGGCTGCGACCAGTCGAGCGGCGCCTCGGTCTTGAGGATCTTGTGCGCGTAGGTGACGCCCTCGGCCGGTTGCGGCGTGGCCACCAGGCGGCCGGCGGCGAGGTCATCCAGGGCGCGCACGATCAGGCGGGCGCCAAGCGCGGCCAGCCGATCGTGCAGACTGCCGGCATGGTCCTCGGGCAGGATGGGCAGCGATTCGGCGAGCAGCATGTCGCCGGTGTCGAGGCCGGTATCCATCTGCATGATGGTGATGCCGGTGACCGGGTCGCCGGCCTCGATGGCCCGCTGGATGGGCGCGGCGCCCCGCCAGCGCGGCAGCAGCGAGGCATGGATGTTCAGGCAGCCCCGCGTCGGCACCGCCAGCACCGCCGGCGGCAGGATCATGCCGTAGGCCGCCACCACCATGGCCTCGGGCTGGATGGCGGCGAGCGCCGGCGCCGCGCCGGGATCGCGCAGCGTGGATGGCTGCTGCACCGGCAGGCCGAGCGCCAGCGCCCGCTGCTTGACCGGGCTGGGCATCAGCTTCTGGCCGCGCCCGGCCGGCTTGTCAGCGCGGGTGAGCACCAGCGCCACCTCGTGGCCGGCCGCCACGATGGCGTCGAGGGCGGCACTGGCGAATTCCGGCGTGCCGGCGAAGATCAGTCTCATGGGAGGCGGGCGGTCGCGGCGAGCCGACGCCGCCACGGGCGCCGGCGGCGCGTCAGGCGGCTTCGCGCACCTGCTTGAGCAGGCGGGTGCGGATCCGGTTCTGCTTCAGGCGGGACAGGTACTGGACGAAGACGCGGCCATTGAGGTGGTCGATCTCGTGCTGCAGGCAGACCGCGAGCAGGCCGCTGGCCTCGAGCGTGAAGGGCTTGCCGTGCTCGTCGAAGGCGCGCACGCGAACCCGCTCGGGCCGCTCGACCTCCTCGTAGATGCCGGGCACCGACAGGCAGCCTTCCTCGCTGACCCGGCGCTCGCCGTCTTCGCCGATGATCTCGGGATTGATGAAGACCTGCAGGCGGTCGTGGGTCTCGGAGACATCGATGACGATGACCCGCAGATGGACATCAATCTGGGTGGCGGCCAGGCCGATGCCCGGGGCGCGGTACATGGTGTCGGCCATGTCGGCCACCAGCTGGCGCAGGGCGTCATCGAAATGCTCGACCCGCCTGGCCACGGTGTGCAGACGTTCGTCGGGGAATCGGAGAATCGGACGGACGGCCATCGGCAACTACCTACCGTTGAAACAGGTTCGAACTTGCGGCACGCGGGGATTGGCGGCAGACTCGGCTGCCCTGCCTCCCGCTTGATCTGGCGCTTTACTTCCCAACGCCAAATCCTTGATTTGCCGGGCTTATTTCAAGCGCCCGATCAGATGTCAGAGCGGTCGGAGCAGCCCGAACCACCCCCATCTGGTGCCGCCATCCATGACATTCAAGTCTAGCACGCGACTTCTGGCGATGGCGCTTTCTCTGGCCGCCGGCCCGGCAATCGCCCAGTCGACGGCGGCCGTGCCAACGGCCCCGAATGCCCCGGCGAATGCGCCGGTCGCGGCGCCCGCGGCGGGCGCTGCCCCGATCACGCCCGCGAGCGCCGAGCCCGCGCCCGCCGGCGGCCCGGCACTGGCCAAAGACGCGCCCGACAAGCATGTGGTCGTGGCGGGCGACACGCTCTGGGGCATCGCCGGCCGCTTCCTCGAGTCACCCTGGCGCTGGCCGGAAATCTGGCAGATGAACCGCGAGCAGGTGCGCAACCCGCATCTCATCTACCCGGGCGACATCATCTATCTGGACAGCAGCGGCGGCCGCAACCGGCTGCGGCTGGCCCGGCCGGTGGATGGCGCGGCCCTCACCGCTCGCGCCGCGGGCGTGGGGATCGACCCATCGCGCCCCGACGCACCGCCCCCGCCGCCGGTGGAGGAGCGCCTGAGCCCCCGCGTGCGGGTGCAGCCGCTGCCGGCGCAGCCGATCCCGATGGTCAACGCGGCGGCGATCGAGCCCTTCCTGAACCGCCCGCTCGTGGTCGACGAGAAGGGGCTGAAGGACCATCCCCGCATCGTGGGCGCCCAGGAAGGCCGGGTCTACCTGAGCGCCGGAGAGCTCGCCTTCGCGCGCGGCCTCAAGCCTGAACAGACCGTCACCGAGTGGCATGTCTATCGTCCGGGGGCGCCGCTGCTGCATCCGGACACCCGCAAGCCGATCGCCTACGAGGCGGTCTTCATCGGCACCGCCCGCCTCGAGCGGCGCGGCGACCCGGCGGCATTCCGCATCCTGAGAGCCACCGAGGAGATCGGTCTGGGCGACCGTCTGGTGCCGGCCGAGGGCGCCGCCGATCTGAACTACGCGCCGCGCGCGCCCCAGGCGGCCCTGGCAGGGCGGCTCATCTCGGTCTACCGCGGGGTGGCGCAGGCCGGGCGCAACAGCGTGATCTCGGTCAGCCTTGGCCGCAAGGACGGTCTCGAGGCGGGCCATGTGCTCTCCATCCGCGAGCGGGCCCGGGAAGTCCGTGACGACGAGACCCGCAAGATGATCAGCCTTCCGGGTGAGACCATCGGCCAGGTGCTGGTGTTCCGGGTCTTCGATAGCATCGCCTACGGTCTGATCGTGCGCGCCACCAAGTCGGTCACGGTGGGCGACGACATCCTCACCCCCTAGCTCTGGCCAGTCCATGACCCAGCCGGCGCCGGGCGCCGGGCTGGCGTCCTGGCTACATCTCGTCCTCACCCCCGGCATCGGGCCGGTCGCCGTGGCCCGCCTGCTGGCCGGCTTCGGCCTGCCCGAGCAGGTGCTCCAGGCCAGCCATTCGGCGCTCGCCGGCGTGGTAGGCGCTCATCTCGCGCGGGCCCTGCTGCAACCCGATCCCGCCCGGGAAGCGTCGCTGCAGGCCGCGCTGCGCTGGGCCGCCCAGCCGGGCTGTCACCTCATCGCGCTCGATGACCCCCGCTACCCGCCACGCCTGCTGCACCTGCCCGACCCGCCGCCGCTGCTCTGGGTGCGCGGCCGGGTCGAACTGCTGCAAGCGCCCTCGCTGGCCATCGTCGGAAGCCGGTCGGCCGGGGCCGGCGGGCAGGCCACCGCTCAGGCCTTCGCCCAGGCGCTGGCCGGTCACGGCCTCACCATCGTCAGCGGCCTGGCGCGCGGCATCGACGCCGCGGCCCATCGCGGCGCCCTGGGCAGCGCCGCCAGCACCCTCGCCGTCCTGGGCACCGGCGCAGACCGCGTCTACCCGCAGAGCCAGCGGGCGCTGGCGCAGGCCATCCAGGCCGATGGGGCGCTGGTGTCCGAGCTGCCTCCCCCGGTCGGGCCAAGCCGCGCGGCCTTTCCGCGCCGCAACCGGCTGATTGCCGGGCTGTCGCTGGGCGTGCTGGTGGTCGAAGCCGCGCTCAACAGCGGCTCGCTGATCACCGCCCGTCTCGCCGCCGAACTCGGGCGGGAGGTCTGCGCCATTCCCGGCTCCATCCACTCGCCCACCGCGCGCGGCTGCCATCGCCTCATCCAGGAGGGCGCGCAGCTGGTGGAAAGCGTGCAGGACATCCTGACGCTGCTGCCGCCATGGTGCGCCCGAGCCCCGGGCAGCCATCCAACCGCCCCGCCCCCAGGCGGTCAGGCCCGCGGCGCTGCGGCGCTCGCGGCTGCCGGCGCGGAGCCTCGGGCTGCGCGGGTGGCGCCATCGGTCCCGTCGGGGCTTCACCCCGCCGATCCGGATCAGCCCAGCGCGGCCGAACAGGCCCTGCTCGCCGCGATCGGCTGGGACCCGCTCCACCCGGATCACCTGCTCGCCCGGGCGCAGTCCGCCCTGGCGGGCGAGGGCCGTGCCCTCGGCGTGCCTGAGTTGCTGGCGGGCCTGGCCGGTCTCGAGCTGCGTGGCTGGCTCGAGCGCCTGCCCGATGGCCGCTGCCAACGCCTGCCGCCGCAAGCCGCCGTCACGCGCTTCGACACTCCATGGCCATCCGCTTCCTCAGGCTGAGCTTGCGCCGGTCGACAACGCGCTCTTATGATTGGCCCCCTTTTTCGCCGCGGGCGGGCCAAGACCATTCATGGGCAAGTCGCTGATCATCGCCGAGAAGCCCTCGGTCGCCGCCGACATCGCGCGAGCGATCGGCGGTTTCACCCGACAGGGCGAGTACTTCGAGAGCGATGACTATGTCCTGTCGTCGGCGGTCGGGCATCTGGTGGAGATCGCCGCGCCCGAGCAGTTCGAGGTCAAGCGGGGCAAATGGTCCTTCGCTCACCTGCCGGTGATCCCGCCGCACTTCGATGTCCAGCCCATCGCCAAGAACGAAGACCGGCTCAAGCTGCTGGCGCGGCTCATCCGCCGCAAGGACATCGACGCCCTGATCAACGCCTGCGACGCCGGGCGCGAAGGCGAGCTCATCTTCCGGCTGATCACCCAGTACGCCAAGGCGCGGCAGCCGGTGCGCCGCCTGTGGCTGCAGTCCATGACCCCGGCCGCCATCCGCGACGCCTTCGGCCAGCTGCGCGATGACCGCCAGATGATGCCGCTCGCGGATGCCGCGCGCTGCCGCTCCGAGGCCGACTGGCTGGTGGGCATCAACGGCACGCGGGCCATGACCGCGTTCAACTCCCGCGACGGCGGCTTCTATCTCACCACGGTGGGCCGGGTGCAGACACCCACCCTGGCCATCGTGGTCGAGCGCGAGGAACGCATCCGGCGCTTCAAGCCGCGGGCCTACTTCGAGGTCAAGGCCACCTTCGGCGCCCAGGCCGGTCAGTACGAGGGCCGCTGGTTCGACCCCGCTTTCGCGCGCAATCCCGCCGATGCCGATCTGCGCCCCGAGCGCCTCTGGGACGAGGCCCGCGCCCGGGCCATCGTGGCCGAGTGCCAGGGCCGGCCGGGCACGGTCACCGAGGAGGCGCGCCCGGCCACGCAGGCCGCGCCGGCGCTCTTCGACCTCACCAGCCTGCAGCGCGAGGCCAACGGCCGCTTCGGCTTCTCGGCCAAGACCACGCTGTCGCTGGCCCAGGCGCTCTACGAGAAGCACAAGGCCCTCACCTACCCGCGTACCGACTCCAAGGCGCTGCCGGAAGACTACGCGCCCACGGTGCGCCAGACCCTGACCATGCTGTCGGGCAGCTCGGCCTACCGGCCCTTCGCCCGCCAGGTGCTCGACAACGACTGGGTCCGGCCCGGCAACAAGCGCATCTTCGACAACAGCAAGATCTCCGACCACTTCGCCATCATCCCCACGCTGCAGGCGCCCAAGGCGCTGTCGGAGGCCGAGCAGAAGATCTACGACCTGGTGGTGCGCCGCTTCCTGGCGGTGTTCTTCCCGTCGGCCGAATTCCGGGTCACCACGCGCATCACCCAGGTCGAATCGCACGCCTTCAAGACCGAGGGCCGGGTGCTGGTCAACGCCGGGTGGCTCGCCATCTACGGGCGCGAGTCGGTCGAGTCCGGCGCCCAGGAGGGCGCGGGCATGCTCGTGCCGGTGGCGCCTGACGAGATCGTGAGCACCGACGCCATCGAGGCGCTGTCGCTGGCCACCCGCCCGCCGGCCCGCTTCAACGAGGCCACGCTGCTCTCGGCCATGGAAGGCGCCGGCAAGCTGGTCGATGACGAGGAATTGCGCGAGGCCATGGCCGAGAAGGGCCTGGGCACGCCGGCCACCCGCGCCGCGATCATCGAGGGCCTGATCGCCGAGAACTACCTGCTGCGCGATGGCCGCGATCTGCTGCCCACGGCCAAGGCCTTCCAGCTGCTCACCCTGCTGCGCGGCCTCGGCGTCGAGGAGCTCACCATGCCCGAGCTCACCGGCGACTGGGAATACAAGCTTGCCCAGATGGAGCGCGGACGCCTGCGGCGCGAGGAGTTCATGAACGAGATCGCCGAGGTCACCCGGCGGATCGTCGAGCGCGCCAAGAACTATCAGGCCGACACTGTGCCCGGCGAATACGCCACGCTGGCCTCGCCCTGCCCGAAGTGCGGCGGCACGGTCCAGGAGAACTACAAGCGCTTCGCCTGCACCCGTTGCGACTTCTCCATCACCAAGATCCCTGGCAGCCGCCAGCTCGAGGTCGCCGAGGCCGAGGTCCTGCTCTCGCAGCGCACCCTCGGGCCGCTGCAGGGCTTCCGCAGCCGGCTGGGCCGGCCCTTCGCGGCCATCCTGAAGCTCTCCGACGAGCACAAGCTCGAGTTCGACTTCGGCCAGTCGCGCGAAGACGATGAGGCCAACGCCGAGCCGGTCGACTTCTCCGGCCAGCCGGCGCTGGGCCCCTGCCCGAAGTGCGGCAGCGCGGTGCACGAGCACGGCCTGTCGTTCGTGTGCGAGAAGTCGGTCGGCCCCGAGCGCAGCTGCGACTTCCGCAGCGGCAAGATCATCCTGCAGCAGGAAATCGCGCCGGAACAGATGCGCAAGCTGCTGGCCGAGGGCCGCACCGACCTGCTCCAGGGCTTCGTGTCCCAGCGCACCCGGCGCAAGTTCAAGGCCTTCCTGGTGCGCGGGGCCGATGGCAAGATCGGATTCGAGTTCACCCCGCGGCCCGGCAAGCCCGCCGCTGCCGAACCCGCGGCCGACACCGAAGGCGATTCGGAACGCCCGGCGCCGGTGGCCGGCCGGACCGCCACCGCCACGGCCGCCAAGACGCCCGCCAAGGCGGCAGGCTCCCCGACCGCCCGCGCCGGGGCCAAAACGGCCGCCCGGTCAGCGACCAAAGCCGCCACCAAGACGGTCGGCAAGACCGCCACCAAGACTGCCGCCGCGTCAGGCACCCGGACCACCCCCAGGGCCGCCAAGCCGGCGGCCAAGTCCGCCAGCGCCAGCCCTCGTCCGGCCCGCTCGAGCGTCCCCGCCACCCGCCGGCGCACCGGCGACTGAGTACGCCCCGTCCGCAACCCGTGAACCTGCCGGAGTCCGACTGGGTATTCGGCTACGGGTCGCTGATCTGGCACCCCGAGTTCGACTACACCGAGCAGGCAGTGGCCCGGCTGCACGGCTTTCACCGCGCCTTCTGCATCCGCTCCACCCGCTACCGCGGCACCCCGCAGCAGCCGGGCGTGGTGCTCGGTCTGCAACCCGGCGGCAGCTGCGTGGGCATGGCGTTCCGGCTGGCCCGGCCCACCCGGCGGCAATCGCTCGAACGGCTCTACGCCCGCGAGATGCTGGCCGATGTCTATCGGCCGACGCTGGTGCCGGTGGCGCTGGCCAACGGCCGCACCGAACAGGCGCTGACCTTCGTGGCCAATCGGGTGAGCGAGGCCTATCAGCGGCTGTCCGAGACCGACATCCTGCACCGCCTGCGACACGCGGGCGGCGACCGCGGACGCAATCGCGACTACGCGATGAACACCCATCAGGCCCTGCTCGCGCTGGGCGTGCGCGACCGCCGGCTGGCGCGTCTGGCCCGGCTCCTCGAGCCCGACGCCCGGGCCCAGGCGAGCGCCCGGACCTGAACCCCGCGCTCAGCGCTCGCCGGTCTCCTCGATCGACTTGTGCAGCTTCACCGGCCTGGCCTGACGGCGGGCCCGCTGGCGCAGGTTGAGCATCTCGACCGCCATCGAGAAGGCCATGGCGAAGTAGACATAGCCCTTGGGGATGTGGGTGTCGAAGCCCTCGGCGACCAGCACCAGGCCGACCAGCACCAGGAACGACAGCGCCAGCATCTTGATGGTGGGATGCCGGTCGACGAACTCGCCGATCGGCCGGGCGAACAGCATCATGACCACCACCGAGACCAGCACCGCCACCACCATGATGCCGACCTCGTCGACCAGGCCCACCGCGGTGATCACCGAGTCGAGCGAGAACACCAGGTCGATCAGCGCGATCTGCACCAGCACCGCCCCGAAACGCCCTGCGGCCGCGCCCGCCGAGCCCTCGTCGTGGGCGCCCTCCAGCGACTGGTGGATCTCGTGGACGCTCTTCCAGAGCAGGAACAGGCCGCCCACGATCAGGATCAGGTCGCGCCCCGAGATGGCATTGCCCAGCACCGTGAACAGCGGCTCGGTGAGCTTCATGATCCAGGCGATCGACAGCAGCAGGCCGATGCGCATGACGAGCGCGAGGCTCAGGCCGAGGGTGCGGGCGCGATTGCGCTGCGCCTCGGGCAGGCGACCGCACAGGATCGAGATGAAGATGATGTTGTCCACCCCGAGCACCACCTCGAGGGCGATCAGGGTGGCCAGGGCGATCCAGGCATTGGGGTCGGCGATCCAGTCCATCTCGGCTCTCCGCCGCCCTGCCGGCGGCTGTGGGGGTCAGTGCAGGTGCGGGTGCGGGCGGCGCGTCACTGCGCCTGCGCGCCCGACTCCTTGACCACGCGCGCCCATTTCGCGATCTCGGCCTGCTGGAAGCGGGTCAGGTCCTCGGGCCCGCCCAGGATGGGGTCGAGTCCGAGCTGACGCAACCGCTCCTGCGCATCGGGCAGCCGGAACACCCGCTGGACCTCGGTATTCAGACGGGCAATCACCTCGCGCGGCGTGCCGGCCGGCGCGAACAGCGCGAACCAGGAAGTGGCCTCGAAGCCGGGCAGGCCGGACTCGGCCACCGTGGGGATGTCGGGCGCCGAGGGCGAGCGCCGCGCGCCGGTCTGGGCGATGGGGCGGATCTTGCCTTCGCGGGCCATCGGCAGCGCCGAGGGCATGTTGTCGAACATCAGCTGGATGCTGCCGCCGACCAGATCGGGGATGGCGAACTGACGGCCCTTGTAGGGCACATGGGTCATGGTGACCCCGGCCATCGACTTGAAGAGTTCGCCCGAGATGTGCACCGAGGAGCCCACCCCCGGCGAGCCGAACGACAGCCGGTCGGGATGGGCCTTGGCATAGGCGATGAGGTCGGGCACGGTCTTCACCGGCAGCGCATTCGTGACCACCAGCAGGTTGGGGGTGGAGGCCACCAGCGACACCGGCGCGAAATCGCGGACCATGTCGTAGGGCATCTTCGCGTAGAGCGAGCCATTGATGGCGTGGGTGCCCACCGTGCCCATCACCAGCGTGAGGCCGTCGGGCGCCGCCTTGGCCACCCGATCGGCGCCGATGTTGCCGCCGGCGCCGGGCACATTGTCGATCACCACCGGCTGGCCGAGCTGGGCCTTCTCGGCAAACAGGCGGGCCAGGATGTCGGGCGCGCCGCCGGTGGGGAAGGTCACCACCAGCTTGACGGGCCGCTGCGGGTAGGCCTGCGCCGCCGACAGCGACGGCAGCAGCGCCGCGACGCTCGCGACCAGGGCTGCCGCCAGGCCGCGGCGCCGGTTGGCGCGGGCGGCAGGCGAACGCGACATCATCGGAAAGGAAGCCGTCATATCGGGGTCTCGTGGGTCGCGCCGTGTCAATCCGTCAATCAGACGGTGTGCCATTTGTGTCAATGACACTTGACATTGCCCGGCGTCAGATTAATGTCAGGGGTGGGACGCAGACTCTTGCCTGTGTCTCCTGCGTTCTCCGTGACAGGAGTTTGCCCGGACGGCTTTCGCCGCCCGGGCTATTTTTTTGTCTCAGCGCGCAAAGAGCGAGGCCATGTCCTTGAAGGCCTTGAACTCCAGGGCATTGCCCGAGGGATCGAGAAAGAACATGGTGGCCTGCTCGCCCACCTGGCCCTTGAAGCGGACATGGGGCTCGATGATGAAGCGGGTGCCGGCCGCCGACAGCCGCTCGGCCAGCGCCTCCCAGTCGGGCATGGGCAGCACCACCCCGAAATGCCGGACCGGCACATTGTCGCCATCCACGGCGCTGGTGGCGGCCGCGCGGGTCTCGTCGGGCGCCAGATGCGCCACCACCTGATGGCCATAGAGGTCGAAGTCCACCCACTCGGGCGAGCTGCGCCCCTCGGGACAGCCGAGCAGGCCGCCGTAGAAGGCGCGCGCCGCGGCGAGGTCATGCACGGGAAAAGCCAGGTGGAAGGGATGCTGGGGCATGAAATGGGGCTCCGGTTTGGGCCGACGCAAGGGTCACCGACAAAAAACACTATCATTCCGCAGCCAATCCCC
The DNA here is from genome assembly GCA_018970865.1 of Betaproteobacteria bacterium. Classification (GTDB taxonomy): domain Bacteria; phylum Pseudomonadota; class Gammaproteobacteria; order Burkholderiales; family Burkholderiaceae_E; genus Quisquiliibacterium. Next base: position 39,687 of record JAGWVN010000010.1, on the reverse strand, counting down.
TGACTCCAGGAGGCCATCCCCATGACCCGACTCCCTTCCCGTCTTGCACTGATCGCCGCTGCCGGCGTCCTCGCGCTCACCGCCGGCTGCGCCACGCCGAACCGCGACGGCTCGTCCTATTCCGCCCGCGAGACCCGCCAGCCCATGCAGGTGCAGACCGCCACCATCCAGGGCGTGCGCACCGTGAAGCTCGACCGCGAGGGCGGCGGCGGCGTGGGCACGCTCGCCGGCTCGGTGATCGGCGGGGTGGCCGGCTCCAATGTCGGCGGCGGTAAGGGCTCGATCATCAGCTCGGTGATCGGCGCGGTGGCCGGCGGCGTGGTGGGCAGCCAGCTCGAGAAGGCCGGCACCAGCACCGAGGGCCTGGAGATCACGCTGCGCACCGACGACGGCAAGACCATCGCCATCGTGCAGGCTGCCGGCAACGACCGCTTCGAGGCCGGGCAGCGGGTGCGCCTGCTCACCGACAACCGCGGCCAGGTGCGGGTCACCCCGCTCTGACCGCGCCGCGCCACGGCGCCACGGCGCCGTGGTCGTTCCCCTCGCCCCGACCTGATCCGCTCCCGCCCGTCGCCATGGCCCTGCCGATCTCCTTCGACGACATCCTCGCGGCCGCCGACCGGCTGCGGCCGGTGGCCCATCGCACCCCCATGATGCGCAGCGCCGCGGCCGATGCCCGCACCGGCGCGCAGCTGTTCTTCAAGTGCGAGAACCTGCAGCGCATCGGTGCCTTCAAGTTCCGCGGGGCCTACAACGCGCTGTCGCGCTTCAGCCCGGCGCAGCGGCAGGCCGGGGCAGTGGCCTTCTCGTCGGGCAACCATGCCCAGGCGGTGGCGCTGGCCGCGCGCCTGCTCGGCATGCCGGCCACACTGGTCATGCCCCGCGACGCCCCGGCGATCAAGGTGGCGGCCACCCGCGGCTACGGCGCCGAGGTGGTCCTCTATGACCGGCGCACCGAAGACCGCGAGGCGATCGGCCGACAGCTCGCCGCCGAGCGCGGCATGACCCTGGTGCCACCCTATGACCACCCCGATGTGATGGCCGGCCAGGGCACCGCCGCGCTCGAACTCATCGAGGACATGATCGCCGCCGGTGAGGGCCCGCCCGAGGCGCTGCTGGTCTGCCTGGGCGGTGGCGGCCTGATCTCGGGCTGCGCGGTGGCGGCGCGCCACCTCGCGCCCGGCTGCCGCGTGATCGGCGTCGAGCCGCAGGCCGGCAACGATGTCCAGCAGTCGCTCGCGATCGGGCGCATCGTCAGCATCCCCCTGCCCGAGACCATCGCCGACGGCGCCCAGACCCTGCATGCCGGCGAGCTCACGTTCGCGGTCATGCGCGAGTGTGTCGACGAGGTGGTCACCGCCACCGACGCGCAGCTGGTCAGCACCATGCGCTTCTTCGCCGAGCGCATGAAGCTGGTGGTCGAGCCCACCGGCTGCCTGGCCGCGGCCGCCGCGCTCGAGGGCGTATGCGCGCTCGCCGGCCGGCGCGTGGGGGTGATCGTGAGCGGGGGCAACATCGACATGGCCCGCTTCGCGGCGCTGCTGAGCGCACCGGCAGCCTGAGACCGGATAGCATCGGGGCTCGACCCGCTTTCCCGCGGCTGCCCCAGCCGCCCCCTGCCCGATGACCGACACCTCCCTCAACCAGCGCCTGATCGACGCCGTCGACGCGGGCTTCGACGCGCAGATCCGCTTCCTCGCCGACCTCGTGCGGCTGCCCTCGCTGCGCGGCGAGGAGGCCTCGGCGCAGGATTTCATGGCGCGGGCCTACGCCGACCGCGGCCTGCAGGTGGACCGCTGGCGCATCGAGGTCGACCGGATCCGCGAGCTGCCCGGCTTCTCGCCGGTGGCGGTCTCCTACGACAATGCCTGGAATGTGGTGGGCGCCCATCGCGCGGCCTCGCCCACCGGCCGCTCGCTGATCCTGAACGGGCACATCGATGTCGTGCCCACCGGCCCCCTCGACATGTGGAGCACCCCGCCCTTCGTGCCGGCGGTGCGCGGCGGCTGGATGCACGGCCGCGGCGCCGGCGACATGAAGGCCGGTCTGGTGGCCAACCTGTTCGCGCTCGATGCGCTTCATCGCATCGGCCTGGCGCCCGCTGGCGATGTCTACCTGCAGTCGGTCATCGAGGAGGAGTGCACCGGCAATGGCGCGCTCGCCTGCCTGGAGCGCGGCTACCGGGCCGACGCGGCCATCATCCCCGAGCCGATGGGCGAGGAACTGATGAGCGCGCAGGTCGGCGTGATGTGGTTCCAGGTGAAGGTGCGCGGCCGGCCCGCGCATGTGGCGGTGGCCGGCACCGGCGCCAATGCCATCGAGGCCTGCTGGCCGATCATGCAGGCGCTGCACCGCCTCGAGCACGACTGGAACGCGCAGGGCCACCCGGCCTTCGCCGGCCATGCGCACCCGATCAACTTCGTGGTCAGCCGCATCGAAGGCGGCGACTGGACCTCCTCGGTGCCGGCCTGGTGCACCTTCGACATGCGCATCGGCCTGTTCCCGGGCATGTCGCTCGAGCAGGTGCGCGCCGATGTCGAGGCCTGCATCGCGAAGGCCGCCGCCGCCGATGCCTTCCTCTCGGCCAATCCGCCGCAGGTGGTCTACCACGGCTTCCAGGCCGAGGGCTGGGTGCTTCCCGAGGGCACCGAGGCGCAGGCCGTGCTGGCGCGCTGCCACGATGCCGTCACCGGCAAGCCGCTGGCCACCGGCCCGAGCACCGGCACCACCGACGCCCGCTTCTTCGGCCTGTACGCCGGCATTCCGGCGCTGGTCTACGGACCCACCGCCGAGCGCATCCACGCCTTCGACGAGCGGGTCGAGATCGAGTCCATCCGCCGCGTCACCCGCACCATCGCCCTGTTCATCGCGCACTGGTGCGGCACGGTGCAGCGCTGACCCGGCCGCACATCATCCCCATCCCGGAGCCCGCCATGAAGATCATCCCGCTCATCCAGGAAGGCCATGGCCAGATGCAGGCCTGGCGGCGCGACATCCACGCCCACCCCGAGCTCGGCTTCGAGGAGACCCGCACCGCCGCCCTGGTGGCCGAGCAGCTCGCCGGCTTCGGCATCGAGGTGCACCGCGGCGTGGGCCGCACCGGCGTGGTCGGCGTGCTGCGCAACGGCAGCTCCACGCGCAGCGTGGGCCTGCGCGCCGACATGGATGCGCTGCCGGTGGAGGAGGCCAACCACTTCGAGCACCGCTCGCGTCACGCCGGGCGGATGCATGCCTGCGGCCATGACGGCCACACCGCGATGCTGCTCGGCGCGGCCCGCTACCTGGCCGCCAGCCGCCGCTTCGACGGCACGGTGAACTTCATCTTCCAGCCGGCCGAAGAGGGCCTGGGCGGCGCCCGCGCCATGCTGGAAGACGGCCTGTTCGAGCGTTTTCCCTGCGACAGCCTGTTCGGCATGCACAACCGGCCCAAGCTCGCGGTGGGCCGCTTCTCGGTGCACCGCGGGCCGATGATGGCCGGCGGCGCGTTCTTCGACATCGACATCACCGGCGTGGGCGCGCACGGCGCGCGGCCCGAATCGTCGGTGGATCCGCTGATGGTGGGCGTGCAGATCGCCAGCACCCTGCAGACCATCATCTCGCGCAATGTGCGCCCGGTGGACACCGCGGTGCTCTCGGTGACGCAGTTCCACGCCGGCGACGCCTACAACGTCATCCCGCAGACCAGCCGGCTCTCGGGCACGGTGCGGGCGTTCTCGCACGAGACCATGCGCCTGATCGAAGCCAACATGCGCCGCGTGGCGCGGGGCGTGGCCGAGTCGATGGGCGCGAGCGCCAGCGTGGATTTCCGCGTGAACTTCGCGCCGCTGATCAACGATCCCGAGCAGGCCGACTTCGCGCTGTCGGTCTGCCGCGATCTGGTCGGGGCGCCGCAGGTGGTCACCGACGCGCCGCTGATCATGGCCTCCGAAGACTTCTCGTACATGCTCGAGAAGGTGCCGGGCTGCTTCATCAACATCGGCAACGGCGATGTGGAAGGGTCGTGCGAGGTGCACAACCCGGCCTACGACTTCAACGACGCGGCCCTGCCGCTGGGCGCGAGCTTCTTCGCGAGCGTGGTCGAGCGCAAGCTCGCGCCGGCCTGAGCGGCGCCGCTGCCTGCCGACCGAGCCGAGCGCCGACCACCCCGCCTGCCGCCCGCGCCGCGCCGTCCGCCCACGCCGCCGTCCGCCATGAGCGACCACGCCCACCCGCACGATCACGATCATGATCACGCCCACCCGCCGCCGCCCGGCGGCACGCTGGGCATCGCGCGGATCGGCGGCTTCGACCCGGCGGCCTTCGAGCGCGCCATCACCGACCTGCTGCGCGCCTGCGGCATCGAGCCCGAGGGCGCGCACACCGGCAGCACCCCGCGGCGCGTGCGCGAGCTCTGGGAGCGACGCCTGCTCGGCGGCTACAACCTCGATCCGGCGCAGGCGCTCGGCGAGGGCTTTGCCGATCCGCGCACCGACATGGTCATCGTGCGCGGCATCGCCATCCACGGCGTGTGCCCGCACCACCTCGTGCCGTTTCGCGGCGTGGCCCATGTCGCCTATGTGCCCGGCGGCCGGCTGCACGGCTTCGGCCGGATCGCGCGCCTGGTCGACGCGATCGGCCACCGCTTCACCTATCAGGAATGGATGACCCGCGACATCGCCGACGCGCTCCACCAGCATGGTCGGGCCGCCGGCGCGGCCTGCGTGATCGAGGCCGAGCAGCTGTGCCTGCTGCTCGGCGAGGATCGGCGCGGCGACGAGCGCGTGGTCACGCAGGCCTTCGCGGGCTGCTTCGGGCACGATGCCCAGCTGCGCGCGGAATTCATGCGCGCGCTGCCCGGTCCGTCGATCTGAGCCGCGTCGCGCCACCACCCCACCGATCGCCGCCCGCGCGGCCAGGAGACACTGCATGGGACACTTCATCGAACTCACCGCCGCTGACGGCCACCGCTTCCAGGCCTGGGTGGCGCAGCCCGCCGGCACGCCGCGCGGCGCGCTGGTGGTGGTGCAGGAGATCTTCGGCGTGAACAGCCACATCCGCGCGGTCACCGACGGCTATGCCGCCGACGGCTATCTCGCGATCGCGCCGGCGCTGTTCGACCGCGTGCAGCGCGGCTTCGAGACCGGCTACAGCCCCGAGGACATCCAGACCGGCATCGCGCTGATGCAGAAGGCCTCGATGGACGGCGCCATGCTCGATGTGCAGGCCTGCCTCGCCCATGTGGCCGGCGCCGGCAAGGCGGGCATCACCGGCTACTGCTGGGGCGGCACGGTGGCCTGGGTGGCGGCCTCGCGCATCGCCGGCCTGGCCTGCTCGATCCCGTACTACGGCGGCGGCATCCACGCCAACATCGCCGCGCAGCCGATGTGCCCGGTGATGTTCCAGTTCGCCGAACGCGACCGCTCGCCCACCATCGCGCAGGCGCGCGAGATCGCCGCCGCGCACCCGCAGGCGGTCACCCATGTCTATCCGGCCGACCACGGCTTCAACTGCGACCAGCGCGGCTCCTACGACGCGGCCAGCGCCACGCTCGCGCGCCAGCGCAGCCTGCAGTTCCTGGCCACCCATGTCGGCTGATCGCAGCCAGACGCAACAACACCCGGAGGCCTCCGCATGAGCACACCCGCAGGCGCGCCGGCACGGCGCGTGGCCCTGATCACCGCCGCCGGCAGCGGCATGGGCGCGGCCTGCGCGCGCGAGTTCGCCGCGCAGGGCTGGCAGGTGGCGGTGATGTCCTCGAGCGGCCGCGGCGAGGCGCTGGGCCGCGAGCTGGGCGGGGTCGGCATCACCGGCAGCGTGCTGCAGGCCGACGACCTGCAGCGCGCGGTGCAGGCCACGCTCGACGCTTTCGGCCGCATCGACGCCGCGGTGTGCTCCTCGCCGCATCCGCCCAAGGGCAAGCTGCTCGAGATCGCCGATGCCGACTGGCACAAGGGTCTCGATGTCATCCTGATGCCGGTGATCCGCATGGCCCGGCTGCTGGTGCCGGTGATGAGCGCGCAGGGCGGCGGCTCGATCCTGAACATCAGCACCTACGCGGCCCTCGAGCCCGACCCGCTGTTCCCGGTGAGCGGCACGCTGCGCGCGGCGCTGGCGCACTTCGCCAAGCTCTTTGCCGATCAGCATGCGGCCTCGGGCATCCGCATGAACAACCTGCTGCCGGGCTTCATCGACAGCCTGCCCGAGACCGCCGAGCGGCGCGCCCGCATCCCGCTGGGCCGCTACGGCCGGGTGGACGAGATCGCCCGCACCGCCGTGTTCCTGTCGGGCGAGGGTGGCGGCTACATCACCGGCCAGAACCTGCGGGTGGACGGCGGCCTGACGCGGCACCTCTGAGCGGCTGCCTCACCCCCGGGCCGGACGCAGGTCGTAGCCCAGCCTGGGGAAGTGCACCACCACCTCGCCGGCGCGCTCATCCACGCGACGCAGCGCGATCTCGTCGGCGGCCAGGTGAACGAGCTCACCCTGGGTGATCTCCTGGCCATTGTCGTCGGCGCGCACCCGCACCGGGCTGCCCAGGGGCGGGTCCTCGGGCTGCGCGGCCGAAGGCGGCAGCGGCGCGGGCGTGGCGGCGCGGGCCACGGCGATGGCCTCTTGCGCCGGCATCGGCTGCGGCCGGCCGTGGCCGATCGCGCGCACCCGCTGCATCCAGTCGGCCAGGCGCGAAAAGCCCGAGAGCTCGAAGGCGAGCCGCTGGGTGCGCGCGGTGAGGAACCACAGCGGGTGATACACCGCGAGGTCGGCCACCGTGGGCTGCGCGCCCAGGATCCAGGGGCGGCCATCGGCGAGCATGGCCTCGATCTGCGGAATCTGCGCGCGGGCCAGCGGCGCGTTGCGGCGCGCCGCGCGCAGCATCGTGGCCTCGTCGGGCGCGGGCAGGCCGCGCATGGCCGAGCGGTCGGCCTGCAGGCCCGGCGGCAGCACATCGCCATTCATGCCCGAGGCATAGAGCGTGATCGGGCGCATCAGCCGGTTCTCGGCCCAGAAGGCGATGGCCTCGGCCTGGGCGGCGAGCGCCGGCGGCAGCAGCGGCGGCTGCGGGTGACGCCGCTCCAGCTCGCGCACGATGAGGCGGGTGTCGCACCAGATGTCGGCGCCGGTCTGCAGCACCGGCGTGCGCCGATAACCGCCGGTGAGCGCCACCAGATCGGGCTTGGGCGCCACCGGCGGGATGGTGACCGCGCCCCAGGCAAGGCCCTTGAAACCCAGCGCGAGACGCGCCTTCTCGGCGAAGTTGGAGAAGTCGTAGTGATGGAGGATGCAGTCGGTCATGGCGTTCTCTGCGCGATGCGCGGTGATGGCCGTGAAGCGGTCGCGCCAGCATCGCCGCGCGCGGCCTGCGGCGTCACGCCGAATCAGGGCCGGCGCGCTCAACCCTGCGCGATGCGCTGCCCGTGCTCGCGGGTGGCGTGAAACGCGACCTTCGGCCAGCGCTCCTCGGTGACCTGCAGGTTGTAGCGGTTGGTGGCCAGGTACACCGGATTGCCGTCGACATCGCGGCCCAGTCGGGCGGCCTGCTCGCGCTCGAAGCGCTTGCGCTCCTCATCGTCGGGGAACACCAGCCAGCGCGCGGTGGAGATGTCGGCCGCGTCGTAGATGGCGTCGACCTTGTACTCGGTGGTCAGGCGCTGGGCCACGATCTCGAACTGCAGCACGCCGACCGCGCCCAGCAGCAGGTTGCCGGTCTCGGTCTCGAAGACCTGGATGGCGCCCTCCTCGCCGAGCTCGCGCAGGCCTTTCTGCAGCTGCTTGCTCTTGAGCGGATCGCGCGGGCGCGCGATGCGAAAGAGCTCGGGCGCGAAGTACGGGATGCCGCGAAAGGCCAGCGCCTCGCCCTCGGTGAGGCTGTCGCCGATCTGCAGCTGACCGTGGTTGTGGATGCCGATGATGTCGCCAGCCACCGCGTCTTCGCTGGCCACCCGCTCGTTGGCCATGAAGGTGAGCGCGTTGCCGATCTTCAGGTCCTTGCCGGTGCGCAGCTGGCGCACCTTCATGCCCGGCTGGTAGCGGCCCGAGCACACCCGGAAGAAGGCGATGCGGTCGCGGTGCTTGGGATCCATGTTGGCCTGGATCTTGAACACGAATCCGCTGAACGCCGGTTCAGTGGGCTGAACCATGCGGACCGTGGCGTCGCGCGGCTGCGGCGGCGGCGCCCAGTCGATCAGGGCCTGCAGCACCTCCTGGACGCCGAAGTTGTTGATGCCCGAGCCGAAGAACACCGGCGTCTGGGTGCCGGCGAGGAATCGTTCGAGCGACAGCGGCGCCGAGGCGCCACGGATGAGTTCGACATCGGAACGCAGCTCGGCCACCTCGTCGGGGAAGAGCGCGTCCAGGCGGGGGTTGTCGAGCCCGGTGATCAGCTCGGTGTCGTCGCTGCGCCGCTCCTCGCCGGGCGTGAAGCGCATCAAGCGGTCGTCGAGCAGATGGAACACGCCGCGAAAGCGCTTGCCCATGCCCAGCGGCCAGGTCACCGGCGCACAGTCGATGCGCAGCACCGACTCGATCTCCTCGAGGGTCTCGACCGGTGGTCGCACCTCGCGGTCGAGCTTGTTCACGAAGGTGATGATCGGCGTGCTGCGCAGGCGGCAGACCTCGAGCAGCTTGATGGTCTGGGCCTCGACGCCCTTGGCGGCATCGATGACCATGACCACGGCATCGACCGCGGTGAGCACGCGGTAGGTGTCCTCGGAGAAGTCCTGGTGGCCGGGCGTGTCGAGCAGGTTGATGACATGGCCGGCGTACTCGAACTGCATCACCGAGCTGGTGACCGAGATGCCGCGCTGCTTCTCGACCTCCATCCAGTCGGAGGTGGCATGGCGCGCGCTCTTGCGGGCCTTGACCGTGCCGGCGAGCTGGATGGCGCCGCCGAACAGCAGCAGCTTCTCGGTGAGCGTGGTCTTGCCGGCGTCGGGGTGGGAAATGATGGCAAACGTGCGTCTGCGCTTGACTTCACTGACGATCTGCTCGTTCGACATCACCCAAGAACCCCGTTATGTACGCAGCTATGTACGCATTTCTGAAGGTGCCCATAGCGGCGGCACGCCGGCCTTCTCTTCTCAGGCTGGGAAACCCCTGCTCCTGAGGACTCCCCACGATGGAGATTCTAGCACAAGATTACTATTATTTGCTCTCAAGAGCATATTATATGGGTTAGAGTGCTCTTAAGAGCATTTTTCCTTGAACTCCACCTCCCGCCATGGTACTGATCAAGGAGACAGGAACACTGACAGAGGTGCTTCGATGACGGCCCGCAACAAACTGCTCACTGCGCCGCCCTACGCCGTCGAAAAGACGCTGAAAGGGCTGGGTGCGAACCTGCGCACGGCGCGGCTGCGGCGCAACCTCACCATCGGCGAGATGGCCGAGAAGATCGGCACCGGCGAGCGTGCCGTCGCCGACGCCGAGAAGGGCAAGCCCTCGACCGGCATCGCCGTCTATGCGGCGCTCCTCTGGGCGCTCGACCTGCTTGATCAGCTTGATCTTGTCGCCACGCCGGAAAGGGATCAGGAAGGACAGACCCTGGCGCTTTCGCGCGAACGGAGCCGCGCCCGTCCGAAGACGGAGCTGAGCAATGACTTCTGAAGCGCCGGGCGAGTGCTTCGTCTACATCACGCTGCCCGGAGAGACCGAGCCCGTCACGGCGGGGCGCTTCGCGCTTTCCGTTGACCGACGGGGCGTACCCGAGGGGCGCTTTGTCTACGGACGCAGCTACCTTGAGCGGCCCAATGCCGTGGCGATCGACCCAGTCGAGCTGAAGCTGGCACCGCGAACCTATGCAACCGCGTCGATGGAGGGCGTCTTCGGCGCGCTGCGCGATGCGAGTCCGGACTACTGGGGCCGCCGGGTCATCCAGCGGCATCTTGGCAGGGCGCAACCCGGTGAGATGGACTACCTGCTGTACTCGCCCGATGACCGGGCGGGCGCGCTCGGCTTCGGGCTCCACCAGACGCCCCCCGCACCCAAGCGCACCTTCAACCGGACACTCGATCTGGCAACGGTGCAGGCCATCGCCGATGCCATCGTGGCCGATGAGGATCAGCCCGCCGCCGGTGGTGCTGGCGGCGGTGACGGCGTTGCCGATGCTGATCACGATCAGGTCGGGAATCTGATGGTGATCGGCACGTCGATGGGCGGCGCGCGCCCCAAGGCCGTGGTCGAAGACGACGACGGGCTCTGGATCGCGAAGTTCAACAGGCCGGACGACGGCTGGAACAACGCGCGGGTCGAACACGCCATGCTGACCCTCGCAAGGGCTTGCGGTCTCGTCACGGCGGAAAGCCGGGTTGTCGAAGTCGCCGGGCGCGATGTCCTTCTGGTCAAGCGCTTCGACCGCGAAAAGACCGATGCAGGCTACCGGCGCGCCCGCATGGTGAGCGCCCTGACGCTGCTGCGCGCGGAGGACACCGACCAGTCCCGCGACAAGTGGTCGTATGTCTTGCTCGCGGAAGAGCTACGGCGCGTGTGTGCTGAGCCCCGGCAAAGCACCGCCGAGCTGTTCCGACGGATGTGCTTCAACGCGCTGATCTCCAATGTCGATGATCACCCGCGCAATCATGCGGTCCTTGCGCGCGCTGCCGACTGGAGCCTCTCGCCTGCCTATGACTTGACGCCTGCCGTGCCGGTCAGCCTGGAGCGGCGCGATCTGTCGATGGAGTGCGGCGACGCGGGCCGGTTCGCGAATGCCGAAAACCTGCTCTCGCAAAGCGCCCGCTTCCTGCTCGATCCGGACGAAGCGCGTGCGATCGTCGATGCGATGCAAGCGCAGGTACGCGGCTCCTGGTACCCGATGGCGCGCGCGGCGGGCGTCAGCGAGCGGGACTGCGGGAAGATCGCCTCGGCGTTCGCCTACCCGGGCTTCGATCAGAAAACCGAACACGCCTGAGCATCAGCCGCTGCATTGCGCGCGGTGGGTGCGTTTATGAGTCCCGAATTGCAGAGGCTCGCCGGCCGTCAGGGGGCGGAATCGTCCGCGCGGCAGCGCTCGCAGGCGAGGGAATCGGCCGGCACGGACCCGCGCGCCTATCGCCCCACGAAGCGGCTGGCCGGCGGCAGCGTCGGGTCATCGGTGAGGGTGCGCAGGAAGGCCACCAGATCGTCGGCATCCTGCGGGCTGATCCGCGGCGCGCGCCCGCGGTTGAAGGGCGCGCCCTGGTGCACATTGCCGCGCAGGGTGGGCGGCAGGTCGTTGTAGGGCAGCACCCCGGGCGCCACCGCCGGATACCAGGCCGGGTTGCTGTCGCGGGTGGCGTAGAAGCGCACCACATCCTCCAGGCGGGCGACCGCGCCGTTGTGAAAGTAGGGCGCGGTCAGGGCCGCATTGCGCAGGGTGGGCACCTTGAAGAAGCCGCACAGGTCGGTGCGGGCGCTGAGGTCGGTGCGCTTCGGGCCGCACAGGCCCATGTCGAAGAAGGCCGGATCGGCGTTGGCCGTGATGGCCGGGTTGCGCGGCACGCCCAGGGCGAAGTAGCCGAAGTTCGTGAACAGCGGCCGGCTGCCGTCGCCGCCGGTCTGGCTGCTGTGGCAGCTGCTGCAGTTGCCGCGGGCGGGGTCGTTGAACACCGCGAGTCCGCGCTGCTCCTGGGCGCTGAGGGCGATCTTGCCGTCGAGGAACTGGTCGAAGCGGCTGTTGAAGCGCTGGTAGTCGGGATCGAGCTGCTGGTAGGTCTGCAGCGCGGTGCGCAGGGTGTCGTACACCGCCTGATCGCCGGCGCCCGCGGCCAGACCGAAGACGCGGGCGAAGTCGCTGAAATAGCCAAGCGAGCGAACCCTGGCGGCCACCGCAGCGATGTCGGCATTGGCCATCTCGTTGACGGCCAGCAGCGGGCCTGCCGCCTGGGCGGCGCGGGTGTCGGCCCGGCCATCCCAGGTGAAACCGCCGCGAGGCGCGCCGTTGCCGCCGAAGCGGAAAGCGGTGTTGTCCTCGAGATAGCGCAACGAAGGGCTGCTGCGAAAACCCTGCACGCTCATGCTCACGCCGCCCAGGGGCAGGGTGGTGCCCGCGGGATCGGCATGCGCGCTGGCCTCGTCATGGCAGCTGGCGCAGGCGAGCTGGCCGCTGGCCGACAGCGACTTCTCGCGGAACAGCAAGGCCCCCACCGACAGCGGCGTGGCCGTGCTGGCAGCCGGCGCCGGGGCGGGAGCCGGCGGGGGCGGCGCCGGAACCGGCGCAGTCGTCGGGGCAGGCGCGCTGACGGGCGTGGGCGCCGGCGCCGGCGTGGGCACTGACCCGCCCTTGAGGCCGTCGGTGGTCACCGCGGCGGTGTCCCCCGCGGCGGTGCCCGAGGAGGAGCCGCCGCCGCAGGCGCAAGCCAGCAGGGCGACCGAGAGCATCAGGAAGGGCGAGCGCAGGCGGGCGCCGGCGCGGGAGGATCGAGCGGAAACGGACATGGCGGGACGGTATCGGGAGGAGAGGGCGCGATCGCGCGGAACACCCGACCCGGCGTGATCACCGGCCCGCGGGCAGTGCATCGACCCTAACGGAACGCCGCCCGACCGGCGGCCTCCGGCCGACGAACGGCAGGCACGGCCCGCGACACGCCATGCCCGGCCCGCGATCCCGCTGGCACAAGTCTTGCATGGCATTCGTCGGCTCCTGGCTCGAACCCATTTGGGATCCCAATTGGTGCGCAACTCCTCATGATGGTGGACAAGACTCCCCGTTCGGCGCCACCCAGCCTCGATCTGGTGCAGACCGCCGCAGCCGACCGCGAGAAGACCACGCTCGCGCAGACGGTCTACGAACGACTGAAGGACGACATCTTCGAGTTCCGCATGGCGCCCGGCCGGCGCTACGCCGAGCAGGAGCTCGCCGACCGGCTCGGCGTGTCGCGCACGCCGCTGCGCTTCGCGCTGCATGTGCTGGCGCGCGAGGGATCGCTGCAGCGGGTGAGCGGTCATGCCTGCTGGCAGGTGCCGGCGTTCGATCTCGGCTACTACGAGGATCTCTACGACTTCCGCACCCAGATCGAGCTGATCGCGGTGCGGCGGCTGTGCGCGATGGACCCGGCGCCCGACCTCGGCGCGCTGTGCGCCTTCTGGCGCGTGCCCAAGCGCCAGCGCAACCTCGACGGCCAGACCGTGGCTCGCGAGGACGAGCGGCTGCACAGCACCCTGGTCGAGCTCGCCGGCAATCGCGAGATGCTGCGCACGCACCGCGACCTCACCGAGCGCATCCGCATCATCCGCCGGCTCGACTTCATCGAGCCCGATCGCATCCACGCCGCCTACGAGGAGCACGCCAGGATCCTTGGCGCCCTGCTCGCGCGCCGCACGGGTGATGTCGAGATGCTCATCCGCGCGCACATCGGCGCCTCGCGCGCCGAGATCCGGCGCATCACCCTGCACCGGCTCTCGCTCGCCTCGCGCGGCGCCGAGCCGCGTTCCTGAGAAAGGCACCGCCATGGCGCAGCCCATCGCCTTCGACCCCCGACCCTTCGATCTGCTGCTCACCGGCGGCCATCTGATCGATCCCCGCCAGGGCCTCGACGGCCCGCATGACCTCGCGATCCGCGATGGCCGGGTGGCGGCCGTGCTCGCCCCCGGCGCGGCAGCCCAGGCGCGCCAGCGCATCGATGTGCGCGGCCGGCTGGTCATCCCCGGGATGATCGACACCCACGCCCATGTCTTCCAGTATGTGACCGGCCGCTTCGGCCTCGAAGCCGACCTGTGCGGCGTGCGCTCCGGGGTGACCACCCTGATCGACCAGGGCGGGCCCTCGTGCATGACCCTGCCGGCCTTCCGCGAGCATGTGGTCAAGGCCAAGCAGACGCGGGTGTTCGCCTACCTGTCGGCCTATCTGGTGGGCGGCCTCGAGGGCCACTACTACCCCGCGCTCTACAAGCCCGACTGCGTCGATGTCGAGGCCACGGTGCGCGCGGCGCAGGCCAACGCCGACATCGTCAAGGGCTTCAAGGCGCATGCCGAACTCGGCGGCTTCGCGCGCTGGGGCATCGCCGTGATGCAGCAGGCCGCGGAGATCGCAAGGCGCGCCGACAAGCCGCTCTACATCCACTTCGGCCAGCTCTGGCCGCTGCCTGCGGAGGGCACCAACGGCGTCGACCCCGACCAGATTCTCGCCGAGGTGGTGCCGCTGCTGAAGGCCGGCGACATCCTGGCCCATCCGTTCACCCGCCATCCCGGCGGCTTCGTCGACCGCAGCGGCAAGGTCCACGCGATCGTGCGCGAAGCGCTCGCCCGCGGCCTGAAGGTGGATGTCGGCCATGGCTCGCACTTCAGCTACCGCATGGCCCGCATCGCGCTCGACGCCGGCATCGTGCCCGACACCCTGGGCGCCGACATGCACGGCTACAACACCCATGTGCCGGCGCCAGCGGGCACGCCCGAGCAGCACAGCGACACCGAGCACATGTTCTTCGGCCAGACCCGCTTCTCGCTGACCTCGGCGATGACCGCGATGCTGGCGCTGGGCCTGCCGATCAGCCAGGTGGTGCGGATGGTGACCAGCAATGTGGTCGACATCTTCGGGCTGCCGGCCGAGCTCGGCACGCTCGCCCCGGGCTGCCCGGCCGATGTCAGCGTGCTGCACGACGAGCGCGGCCGCTTCGCGCTGCGCGACAACGAGGACACGCGCCTCACCGCCGAGCGCCTGCTGCGACCCGACTTCTGCCTGCGCGAGGGCGTGCGCTTCGACGCCGACGCCCCGATCCTGCCGGTGAGCGAGGCGGCATGAACGAGAGCGACGCCCGGCACCTCGCCACCCGCGCGCGCCCCGGGCAGGGCGTGGGCGCGGCGCTGCGCCGCAAGGAGGACGGCCGCTTCCTCCTCGCTGGCGGACTCTACCGCCCGCCCATGGCGCTGTTCGACGCGGCCGGCTGAGCCCGCAGGTCGTGCAGCCAGCGGCCCGCCGCGCGGGCCTCGGCCTCGTGCGGCTCGTCGCGCACGGTCTCGGCCAGTGCTGCGGCATACCAGGCCTGCATGCCGGGCAGGGCGAGCAGGGTCCGGGCATAGGCCATCGCCGCGGCCGACAGCGGCGGCGAATAGGTCTGCACCCGGAAGGCCACCGGCGCGTAGAAGGCATCCACCGCGCTGAAACGGTCACCGGCCAGGAAGGGCCCGCCGAAGCGGCGCGGGCCCTCGCACCAGAGCGCGTCGATCCGCGCCCACTCGGCGTCAAAGGCGGCATCCTGCGGATGCAGCGCCACCCGGATGCCGCAGTTCATGCTGCAGACATCGCGGACCCGCGCAAACCCGGCATGCATCTCGGCGGTGGCGCTGCGCGCCCAGGCCCGGGCCGCCCGGTCGGCCGGCCAGACATCGGGCCGCGCCTCGGCCAGATGGTCGACGATGGCCAGCGAGTCCCAGATGGTGAGGCCGTCCTCGCGCAGCACCGGCACGCGGCCGGTGGGCGAGAAGCGCGCGAAGCCTTCCGGGCCCTGATGGGCGCCGAAGGGCACCAGGCGCTCCTGGAAGTCGATGCCGAGTTCGGTCATCAGCAGCCAGGGCCGCAGCGACCAGGACGAGTAGTTCTTGTTGGTGATGAAGAGCTCGCGCATGGGGCACCCCGCAACGATCGGAACCCCGATCCTACCTGCCCGACATCAGGCCCTGCCGGTGGAACCCCGCCGCCCGCGCGGCCGGCGGCCCGTGCCGCCGAAACCCGCTACTGTGACGGCTGCCTCCTCCCTGAGCCACGCCCATGCCTGCCCTGATCACCCCTGCCGACCTCGCCGCCCGCCTCGGCTCGCCCACGCTGCGGCTGTTCGACTGCACCACCTTCCTGCACCCGCAGCCCGGCACCCACCGGCTGCGGGTGGAGACCGGCCAGCGCGGCTACGAGGAAGGCCACCTGCCGGGGGCCGCGCTGATCGACCTGCAGGCCGATCTCTCCGACCCGGCCAACGGCCTGCGCTTCACCGCGCCGGCGCCCGACGATCTGGCGCGTCGCTTCCAGGCGCTGGGCGTGGGCGACGACACCGAGGTGGTGCTCTACTCGGCCAGCGATGCCTGGTGGGCCACCCGGGTGTGGTGGCTGCTGCGCGCCATCGGCATGGACCGCGCCGCGGTGCTCGACGGCGGCCAGCGGGCCTGGGTGGACGAGGGCCGGCCGCTGTCGCGCGAGCCGGTGCGCCACCCGCCCGCCGCCCGCCTCACGCCGCGGCCAAGGCCGGTGTTCACCGACCGGCACGGCGTGCAGGCCGCGCTCGACCGGGGCAGCGCGGTGGTGGTCAACTGCCTGCGCCCCGAGCAGCACGACGGCACCGCCGCCCTGCACTACGGCCGGCCCGGCCACATCACCGGCAGCATCAATCTGCCGGCGGCCGCGCTCTTCGACGAACGGGGGCGCTACCTTCCGCCCGCGGCGCTGCGCGAGGTCTTCGCGGCGCGCGGCATCGACCGGCAACAGCTGGTGATCGCCTACTGCGGCGGCGGCATCGCCGCCACCGGCGACGCCTTCGCGCTCACCGCCTTGCTCGGGCATGAGGCGGTGCAGGTGTACGACAACTCGCTGCAGGAGTGGGCCGCCGACGCCAGCCTGCCGATGTCGACCGGCTGAATCCGGATGATCGGCCCCCCAGGCCTCCAGCTAGACTCGACCACAAAAGCGCAAACCCGAAGGAGACGCCCATGAGACGGTTCACCTGCCTGGCGCTGGTCGCCACGGCGCTCACCACCGTATTGCCGGCCGCGGCGCAGACCGACTGGCCGCAGAAGCCCATCACCCTGGTCGTGCCCTATCCGCCCGGCGGCGTGAACGACGCCGTGGCCCGGGGCTATGCGAACAAGCTGGCCCTCGAGCTGGGCAAGCCGGTGCTCATCGACAATCGCGCCGGCGCGGCCACCACCGTGGCCTCCAACCATGTGGCCCGCGCGGCTCCCGACGGCTACACCCTCTACGCGGCCGGCACCTCGCTGGTCATCAATCCCACCCTCACCGGCCAGGTGCAGTACGACCCGAACCGCAGCTTCGAGCTGGTCTCGCTGATGTCGTTCACGCCGTTCATCCTGCATGTGAACGCGGCGTTTCCAGCCCGCACCATGGCCGAACTGATCGCCCATGTGAAGGCCAATCCCGGGAAGTTCAACATCGCCAGCTCGGGCATCGGCGCCACCAACCATCTGATCGCCGAGATGCTCAAGCAGGAGACCGGCATCGACCTGACCCATGTGCCCTACAAGGGTGGCGCGCAGGCTGGCCAGGATGTGGCCGGTGGTCAGGCGCAGATGATGTTCTCGGCGGCGCTCGAGGCCCGGCCTTTCCTGGCCAGCGGCAAGACCCGGGCCATCGCCATCACCAGCGGTGCGCGCTCGCCGGCCTTCCCGGACATCCCGACGATGGCCGAAGCCACCGGCAAGCGTGATTTCGTGGTGACCTTCTGGCAGGGCATGGTCGTGCCCGCGGGTACGCCCCGGCCGATCATCGACAGGCTTCAGAAGGCGATCGCGAAGGTGGCCCTCGACCCCGAGGTGATCGAGCAGTTCAAGCCACAGGGGGTGGAGATCCGCGCCTCCACACCCGCGGAATTCCGCGAGTTCATGGCCCGTGAGGAAACCCGCTGGGTGAAGCTGATCCGCGAGCGCAACATCAAGCCGGAGTGAGCGCCGCTCAGCGCAGCTCGGCCAGCGTGGCGTCGAGCAGGGCGCGGGCGATGCTCAGCGGCGGCGGCAGCTGCGGCAGGTTCTCGGGCGTGAACCACTGCGCATCGGCAAGCTCGGCCGGGTCGTGGCGCATCTCGCCGCCGGCGTACTCGGCCTGGAAGGCGATCATCAGCGAGTTGGGGAAGGGCCAGCTCTGGCTGCCGAAGTAGCGCAGGTTGGTCACCTCGACATTGACCTCCTCGCGCACCTCGCGGATCACCGCCTCCTCGATGGTCTCGCCGGCCTCCAGGAAACCGGCCAGCGCGCTGTAGCGGCCGGGCGGGAAGTTGACGCCGCGGCCCAGCAGCAGCTCGCGGCCGCGGGTGACCAGCACCATCATGGCCGGCGAGATGCGCGGATACACCGTGAGGTTGCAGGCCGGGCAGCGCTTGGCGCGCTCGTTGTCGGCCTGCTCGGTGCGGGTGCCGCAGGCGCCGCAGAAGCGGTGGGTGCGGTCCCACTCCAGCACCTGCACCGCGCGCATGGCGATGGCCAGGGTGGCGTCATCGATCACGCCGAACCAGCTGCGCAGATTGGACGCCTTCAGGCCGGGCGGCAGCGAGCGCGGCGAGATGTCGTCATCGAGCGCCACCGCCACATGCTGGCGGCCTTCATGCTCGCCAATGCCGTGGAAGCGGGCGGCGCGCAGGCCCTCGCCGCGGTAGAAGCGCCAGGGCAGCGCGCCCGGCGAGTCGCTGAACAGCACCATGGCATCGCGCACGAACACATGGGCGATGGCGTCATCGTGCAGCTCGAGGTTCAGCGCGGGGTTGAAGCCGGCGGGGGTGCGGATCATGGGCGGGCTCGCAGGGTGGGCAGGACGCGGGCGGGGCTCGACAGGTGGGGCGCCCGAGGGCGCGATGCAGCCGGGCAATGATACCGGCGCGGGCGGCCACCGATCCGGCCGGCGCGCCGCGCGCGGTCCGCTCCCCGGCTCAGGTGATGCGCACGCTGAGATCGGGCAGGCCGTCGATGTGGCAATCAATACGGTCGCCCTTGACCACCGGCCCGACATTCTCCGGCGTGCCGGAATAGATGATGTCGCCGGGCATCAGCTCGAAGGCCTCCGAGAGCTTGCTGATCTGCTCGGCCACGCTCCAGATCATCTGGTTGAGATTGGCGTTCTGCTTCGTCTGCCCGTTCACCTTCAGCCAGATCGCACCCTGGGTGAAGTGGCCGGTGCGCGCGGCCAGGTGCAGGGGGCCGATCGGCGCGGAGCGGTCGAAGCTCTTGCCGATCTCCCAGGGCTTCTTCTGGTCGCCCATGAAGCGCTGCAGGTCGCGCCGGGTCATGTCCAGGCCCAGCGCATAGGCATGGACCAGTTCGAGCGCGCGCGATCGGCACATCGCGTCCGCCCTTGTGCAGCGCCGCCACCAGCTCGACCTCGTAGTGGTAGTTGCGGGTGAGCGGCGGATAGGGATGGTCGGCCAGCGTGCCCGGGGCCACGAACTGGATGGCGTCGGTGGGCTTCTGGAAGAAGAAGGGCGGTTCGCGGGTGGGGTCCGAGCCCATCTCGCGGGCATGGGCGGCGTAGTTTCGACCGATGCAGTAGATGCGCCGCACCGGGAACACCATGTCGGTGCCGGCGATCGGGACGGTGGTGACCGGCACCGCAAAGGGCATGCGGGGCGACTGCGAGGCGGTGCCAGGCAGGGCGCAGCCGGCAAGGGCACCGGTGGCCATCGCGGCCGCGGTGCCGATCATCGAGCGTCTTTCCATGGGGAGGTCCTTGGGCGAAATCAGCTGGCGTAGGGAGCGAGGCCCTCCTCGCGCGCCTTGATCTGCAGGGCGAGGAAGCGGGAATAGATGCGGCACTGGGCAAGGCTGCCGGCGATGAACCACAGGCCGGGCTGCGGCGTGGGCCGCCAGAGGTTGCGCAGCTCGCCGTCGGTGTCCACGCCCCAGACCCGGCCGATGCGATCGGCCACGGCATCGCCCAGGCTGCGGCGCACCACCTCCTGCTGGTTGTGATAGCCGGTGGCCATCACCAGCAGCTCCGCGGGCAGCACGCGGCCATCCCTGAGGCGCACACCTTCCGGGACGAAGCGCTCGATGTCCTCATGCTGCACCAGGCCGACCCGGCCCTGGGCGATCAGATCGGAGCAGCCGACATTGAAGTAGTACCCGCCGCCACGGCGCAGGTACATCATCTGGAAGCCGGTGCGGTCCTCGCCCTCGGTGAGGCGAAAGCCGCGCGCGGCCAGCCCCTGCAGCAGCGCGCGGTCGGCCTCGCGCGAGACCGCCGTGGAGAGCTGGTAGGCATGCCGCAGCACCGGGTAGGGCATGGCGGTGGCGAGCAGGTCGCAGTCATCGGTGGGCATGCCCTCGGCGTAGAGCGCATACACCCGCTGCGCCTCCTGGATGCTCACCACGTAGGTGGGGCTGCGCTGGATGAGCGTGACCTGCGCGCCGGCGGCATGCAGGTCCTGGGCGACATCATGGCCGCTGTTGCCGGTGCCCAGCACCAGCGCCGGCCGGCCCTTCCAGGCCGCGCCGCTGGTGTATCGGCCGGAGTGCATCACCGTGCCGGCAAAGCTGGCCAGCCCGGGCTGATCGGGCATCACCGGGATGGCGCTCACGCCGGTGGCGAAGATCACATGGCGAGGGCGCATCTCGCGCTGCGAGCCGTCGGCGCGGCGCACGGTCAGCGTCCAGTGACCGGCCTGCGCGTCATGGTGGCCGCTGACCAGCTCGGTGCCGGTCCACACCCGCAGGTCGAGGCTGTCCACATACGACTCGAACCAGTTGGCGAGCTTGTCCTTGGGGATGAACACCGGCCAGGTGGTGGGGAAGGGCATGTAGGGCAGATGGTTGACATGCACCTCGTTGTGCAGGGTGAGCGCGTGGTAGCGCTGGCGCCAGTTGTCGCCCACCCGGGCCTCGCGGTCGACCACCAGCGTGTCCACGCCGAGCTGGCCCAGGCGGGCCGCGATCGACAAGCCGGCCTGGCCCGCGCCCACCACCAGCACCGCCGGATCATGGTCCTCGAAGCGGGCCGCGCGCCGGCGCTTGTCCTCCCAGTTCTCGCCCCCGAAATCGCGCAGGTAGTGATCGCGGCCCTGCGAGCCGCAGGCATTGCTCGCCTCCTCGTGGCCGCGCAGCGAACGCAGGCTGAGCAGCACGATCCAGGCGCGCAGGCCGCCCGGGCCCTCGGGGTCGTCGACCAGGCGCAGCACGCCAGCGCCGCTGCCGTGGGCCGTGTCGAAGTCGACCATCGCCTCGAGCACATCGCGACCGGCGCGGTGCACGCGGCGCGGCGGAGTGCGCCCGGCCGCCACCCGCAGGCCGCGCAGGCCCGCCGCGGGCAGGCTCTCGCGCAGCAGCGCGGCCACCGCGTCGCGGCCGCTCACGGTGCGCACCTGCCAGCCCAGGGCGACCAGATCGCGCAGATGGCCCTCGGACTCGAAGAGTGCCGCCACCGCGGCGGCATCCCCGCGGGCGAGGGCCTGGTTGCAGGCCGCGAGCCAGTCCGTCAGGGCGGCGGCGACGGGGGTCTCGGCAGGGACGATGCGGTCCATCGGGCTCTCCGGGGCGATCGGATCGGCCGGCGCCGCGCGCGGCGGGGCCCGACCGGGGCAAGGCCGTCAGTCTAGCCTTCCGATCGCCGCTGCTGGCCCTCAGGTTTCACCGATCGAACCAATCGGCGAGGTCGGCTGCGGGGCCGGTACACTGCGTCTGCCGCGCCCACGGGGCGCTTCACGCCCCGCGCACCACCCCCGCCGCACCGCCGCACCGCCACCCCCCGATGAAGATCTTCCACGGCTGGAAAATGGCCGGCGCCAGCGCCGGCATCCAGATGCTGCACGCGGCGCTGCTGCATCAGTCCTTCGGGGCCTACTTCTCGCTGCTGATCGAGCAGAAGGGCTGGAGCAAGACCTCGCTGTCGGCCGCGTCAGCCATGCAGTCGGCCGAGACCGCGATCATCGGGCCGGCCATGGGCTGGCTGATCGACAGGTTCGGCCCGCAAAACATGATCCGGGCCGGCATCATCACCTTCGGCGTTGGGCTGATGCTCTTCAGCCAGATCGATTCGCTGGCCGGCCTGTATGCCGCGGTGCTGGTGATCGCGCTGGGCTCCAGTCTCTCGGGCTACTTCCCGCTGAACATCGCGCTCATCCACTGGTTCGAGCGCAAGCGCGCACGGGCGCTGTCCATCTCGGGCCTGGGGCTGGCCCTGGGCGGCATCCTCGTGCCTCTGGTGGCCTGGTGCATGCAGCACTTCGGCTGGCGGGCCACCGCCTTCGGGTCGGGGGTGCTGATGATCGCGCTGGGCTGGCCGATGGCACGGCTGTTCAAGCGCCGGCCCTCCGACATCGGCGAGACCCTCGACGGCCTGCCCCCGCCCGCGCCCGGCGAGACCGCCGGCACCGACCAGGGCTCGCCGCAGCGCGAGTTCACCGCCCGCGAGGCGCTGCGCACCAGCGCGTTCTGGCTGCTCTCGCTGGGCCATGGTTTCGCGCTGTTCGTGGTCACCGCGGTGAATGTGCACGCCATCAACCACATGCGGCAGTCACTCGGCTACAGCGTGTCGCAGGCCGCCATGGTGATCATGGTGATGACCGCCTGCCAGGTGGCCGGCGTGCTGATCGGCGGCGCGGTGGGCGATCGCTACAGCAAGCGCTGGATATGCGCGGCCTGCATGCTCATGCACGCCGCCGGCCTGCTGATGCTCACCTTCGCCACCGGGCCGGTGATGCTCACCGCCTTCGCGGTGCTGCACGGCCTGGCCTGGGGCGTGCGCGGGCCCTTCATGCAGGCCATCCGCGCCGACTACTTCGGGCGCCGCTCGATCGGCATGATCCTGGGCCTGTCCTCGGTGATCATCGCCATCGGCCAGATCGGCGGCCCGATGGTGGCCGGCATCCTGGGCGACGCCACCGGCAACTACCGCGCCGGCTTCACGGTGCTGGCCTTGCTGGCCGGCGCGGGTTCGCTGCTCTTCGCGCTGGCGCGCCGTCCGGCGCCGCCGGCCTGAGCATCGCGCGGCCCGCGCGATCAGCGCCCGTCCCTGACAGAACCGCGGCCCGCGGCCAGAGACCCGCGGCGCTCAGGTGCCCACCACGCCGCCGTCGGCGCGACGCACCGCCACCGTGGCCGAGCGCGGCCGGCCGTCGGGCCGGAAGTCGGGCCAGTTGGAGAGCTGGCGCGGATTGGCCGGATCGGTGCCGAGGGCGCCCATCTCGCCGGGATGCTGGATGTTCACGAACAGCGTGCGGCCATCGGGGGTCATGCAGCCGCCGGTGAGCTCGCAGCCGCGCGGCCCGGTGAGGAAGCGGCGCGCCTCGCGGGTGACCGGGTCGACCGCCACCACCTGGTTGTTGCCGTAGATCGCGTGGTCAGTCTTGAGCAGCGCGCTGGGCGAGACATCGGTCTGCACCCACATCACGCCACGATCGTCGATGAACAGGCCATCGGGCGAGGCGAAGAGATCGCCCTGGATGTTGCCGCGCTGGCCGGCATCGGCGTGGGCCGGGTCGCCGGCAAGGATGAAGGTCTCCCAGCGGAATCGGGTGGCGGCGTGATCGGCGCCCTCCTCGGTCCAGCGCATGATGTGGCCGTAGCGGTTGGGCGCGCGCGGGTTCGCCGGGTTGGGGCCTTCGGCGCCGTCACGGCCGCGGCCGGCGTTGTTGGTGAGGGTGACATACATGTCGCCGGTGCGGGGATGGCGGGCCACCCACTCGGGGCGGTCCATGCGGGTGGCGCCCACCCGGTCGGCGGCGGCGCGCGCGAACATCACCACCGCGCCCTGCGAGTCGAAGCCGGCCTCGGCGGTGAGACCGTTGCGGCCATGCACGAGCTCGATCCACTCGCCGCTGCCGTCGGGGTTGCAGCGCGCCACATGCAGCGTGCCCTCGTCGAGCAGGCCGGCATTGGCGGCGCGATCGGCGGGGTTCCAGGGCCGGCTGCTCACGAACTTGTAGAGGTACTCGAAGCCGCGGTCATCGCCCGAATAGACCGCCACCCGGCCATCCTTGCAGACCGTGACCGTGGCGCCCTCGTGGGAGAAGCGGCCGAGCGCGGTGCGCTTGACCGGCACCGAGGCCGGGTCGAAGGGATCGATCTCCACCACCCACCCGAAGTGGTTGGCCTCGTTGCGGTTGCGATCGAGGTCGAAGCGCGGATCGGCCTCGCCCCAGCGGAACGAGAAGCGCACCTTCGGGCTGAGCTCGTAGCGCTCCTCGAAGGCGGTGGGCTGCGCCGGCGCCCTGAAGTGGAAGCTGAAGTTCTCCTCGCAGGTGAGGTAGGTGCCCCAGGGTGTGAAGCCATTGGCGCAGTTGTTGACCGTACCCGCGGCCTCGCGGCCGGCGGGGCTCGCCGCGGTGCGCATCAGCGGATGGCCGGCCGCGGGCCCGCCGATGCGCATGGGGGTGTTGGCGTGGATGCGGCGCGCGAAGCGCGAGGGCCGCACCAGCGACCAGCGGCCATCGACCAGGCGGATCTCCTGAACCGAGCAGCCCACCGAGGCCTGCGACTTGCGCACCTTGGCCAGCGACCAGTTGGCCATGCCGTCGGGGAACAGGCCGTTGTTGTCGGGATACTCGTGGTTCATCACCAGCAGGCCATGCGTGGACCCGCGCGACCCGAGCGGCAGCGGAAAGAAGTGCATGCCGTCATGGTGAGTGCCCGACTGCAGCTCCTGATCCTGGGCGCTGTTGCCGGCATCCCACTGGAAGGCCGGCATGCCGCGCACATCGCCGATCGGGTCGCCCCAGGCCACCAGCACATCGGCGCGATAGCCCTCGGGCACCCGGACCGCATCCTCGGCAGACGCCGCGATGCCCTTGAAGCCAAGCAGCGGACCGGCCGGCGCGCCCGCAGACGACGCCGGCAGCGCCGCGCAGCCCTCCAGGGCCAGCACCGAGGCGAGCGAGGCGGCGGTGGCCCCGCCCAGCCAGGTTCGGCGCTGCGGGTTGGCGATCAGCTCGCCGATGCTGGGCTGGGTGGACGGGTTGGGCGTGCCTGCAAAGGGTTCGAAGAACCTGCTCATGGGTTCGCTCCGAAGACAAGGAGGAGCCGGCGCGACCGTGCTGGGCCGCGCCGCCTGGACGCGCGGATGCTACTCCAGCCCCCGGGCGGGGCGCCCTGCGTTCAGGCCACCACCGTGCCGAAGAGGGCGCCCACCGCCGCGGTGACCGCCATGGCGAGCGCCCCCCAGAGCGTCACCCGCAGCGAGGCCCGGACGGGCGGGGCGCCACCGGCGCGCGCGGCAACCGCGCCGAGCAGCGCCAGGAAGACCAGCGCCGACCCGGCCACTGCCGCGTCGAGCTGGGCGCGCGGCGCGAGCGCCGCCACCGCCAGCGGCAGCAGGGCGCCCACCGAGAAGCTGCCCGCCGAGGCGAGCGCGGCCTGCACCGGGCGCGCGCCCAGGGTGTCGGAGATGCCGAGCTCGTCGCGGGCATGGGCGGCGAGGGCGTCGTGCGCGGTGAGCTGCTCGGCCACCTGCGCGGCCAGCGCCGGCTCGAGACCGCGGGCCGTGTAGATGGCGGTGAGCTCGCGCAGCTCGCCGGCACTGTCGGTGGCCAGCTCGTCGCGCTCGCGCGCGAGCTCGGCCTGCTCGGTGTCGGCCTGCGAGTGCACCGACACATACTCGCCGGCCGCCATGGACATCGCGCCGGCGGCCAGTGCCGCCACCCCCGCGGCCAGGATGGCCGGCCGGTCGGCCTGCGCGGCGGCCACGCCGAGCAGCAGGCTGGCGGTGGAGACGATGCCGTCATTGGCGCCGAGCACCGCGGCGCGCAGCCAGCCGATGCGATGGGTGCGGTGGGATTCGGAGTGTCGGGGTCTCATCAAGTCAGCATACCGGTCGGCGGGGGCTTTCGGAACGGCCACGCGCTGCGCGCGGCCTATCATCAGGCAGTCATCTTCAGGCCGACATCAGGACGCCATGCGCACCCTCTTCTCCCCCGAGCACGAACAGTTCCGCGAGCAGGTCCGACGATTCTGCGAACGCGAGATCGCCCCCCACTACCGCGAGTGGGAGAAGGCCGGCCACAGCCCGCGCGCGTTCTGGCGCAAGGCCGGCGAGCACGGCGTGCTGTGCACCACCATCCCCACCGAGTACGGCGGGCCGGGCGGCGACTTCCTCCATGCCTGCATCGTCACCGAGGAGATGGTGCGGGTGGGCGCCAATCTCGGCATCCCGGTGCACTCCGACATGGTCTCGCCCTACCTGCTGCACTACGGCAGCGAGCCCCTCAAGCAGCGCCTGCTGCCGCGGCTGTGCGCCGGCGAGATCATCGGCTCCATCGCCATGACCGAGCCCGGCACCGGCAGCGACCTCAAGAGCATCCGCACCCATGCCGTGCGCGACGGTGACGAGTGGGTGATCAGCGGGCAGAAGGTCTGGATCACCAACGGCTTCAACTGCGGCGTGGTGCTGGTGGCCTGCAAGACCGACCCGGCCGCCGGCGCGAAAGGCGTGTCGCTGATCGCCGTGGAAGAGGGCACGCCGGGCTTCACCCGCAGCCAGCCGATGGACAAGATCGGCCTGAAGGCCCAGGACACCGCCGAGCTCTTCTTCGACTCGGTGCGCGTGCCCGCCGGCAACCTGGTGGGCGAGGAAGGCCGCGGCTTCGTGTACCTGATGGAGCAGCTGCCGCAGGAGCGGCTAGTGATCGCGATGCGCTCGGCCGCCACCCTCGAGACCCAGCTCGAGGCCACCATCCGCTACACCACCGATCGCAAGGTCTTCGGCAACCCCATCATCGGTTTCCAGAACACCAAGTTCAAGCTCGCCGAGGCCAAGGCCTACATCACGATGCTGCGCACCTTCGTCGATGCCTGCGCCGCCGAGCACATGGCTGGCGGCATCAGCAGCGAGAAGGCCGCCATGGCCAAGCTGGTGGCCACCGAGACCATGGGCCGCTTCCTCGACGAATTCCTGCAGCTGCACGGCGGCTACGGCTACAGCGCCGAGTACGGCATCGGCCGCGCCTGGGTCGATGCCCGGGTCTCGCGCATTGCCGGCGGCGCCTCCGAGGTGCTGCGCGACATCATCAGCCGCAACCTGGGCACGGGGGCCGCATGAGCACCACCACGCGTGATTTCGCTGGACTGCACGCCGCCATGCGGGCGGCGGTCGATGGCGAGCTGCTCGCAGGCGTGTCCTCGGCGGTGCTGGTCGGCCGCGAGGTGGTCGACCAGCACTGCATCGGCTGGGCCGACCGCGAGCGCGGCGAGGCGCTGCGGCCCGACCACCTCTTTCGCATGTTCTCGAGCACCAAGCTGATCGCCTCCTGCGCGGCGCTGATGCTGGTCGACGAAGGCCGGGTGGGTCTGGACGCGCCGATCGAGGAGCACCTGCCGCAGCTCGCGCGCCGACGGGTGCTGCGGCCCGGCGCCACCTCGCTCGACGACACCGAGCCGGCGCGCCGCTCGATCACGCTGCGCCAGCTGCTGTGCCACGGCTCGGGCCTGGGCTACGGCCTGCTCGACCCCGGCACGCTGCTCTACCAGGCCTTCATCGACCACAAGGTGCGCGACGAGACCACGCCGCTGTCGGTGATGATGGACCGGCTCGAGCCGCTGCCGCTCTACTTCCATCCCGGCGAGGGCTGGGCCTATTCCATCGCCAGCGATGTGCTCGGACGACTGGTGGAGGTGGTCAGCGGCCAGACCTTCGACGGGTTCCTGCGCGAGCGCATCTTCGCGCCGCTGGGCATGCACGACACCGGCTTCGTGGTGCCGCCCGGCGGTGGCGATCGCCTGGTGGCCCACTACCGCGGCGCGAGCCTGAGCCGGCCGCTCAAGCCCGGGCTCACCCGGGTAGACAACGTGCCCTGGCGCGGCGCGCACCTGCAGCCGGTGGCGCGGCTCTCGGGCGGTGGCGGCCTGGTGTCCACGCTGCCCGACACCATCGCGCTGATCCGCAGCCTGATGCCCGGCGGGCCCAGTCTGCTGAGGCCGGAAACCCTGGCCCTGATGATGCGCAACCACCTGCCGGAGGGGGTGTACGCCGGCTTTCCGGGCCCGATCCCGGGCAAGGGCTACGGCCTGGGCGGCGCGGTCACGCTGGCCGAGGCGCCCGGCGACCCGGCCGATTCGGTCGATGAATTCCAGTGGGGCGGCATGGCCGGCACCCACTGGTGGATCAATCCGCGCCGCAACATCGCCGGGGTGGTGATGGCGCAGCGCGACATCGCCTTCTGGCACCCGTTCTCGTTCGACATGAAGCGCGCGGCCTACGCGGCCCTGGGCTGACGCAGGCGCCAGGCCGCGGGGGCCGAAGCCCCGCGCGGTCCCGGCCGGGCGCGCCGCGCCCTGACCTCAGAACACCGCCGAGGCGCCGCCGTCGATGTTGATGCTCGAGCCGGTGACGAAGCTCGCCATGTCGGACACCAGGAAGGTGATCACGCTGGCGGCCTCCTCGGCACGGCCCACCCGGCCCAGCGGCACGGTCTTGCCGATCGTGGCGTAGTGGGTCTCGAGATCGACACCGGCCGCGGCGGCCTTGGTCTCGTGCTGGCCGGCGCGGACCAGCCCGATGCACACCGAGTTCACCAGGATGTTGTCGGGCGCGTACTCCTTGGAGAGCGCCTTGGTCATGGCCTGGCCGGCGGCCCGGGTGACGGTGGTGGGCATGGTGCGCGCCCCGGGCTGCTTGGCGCCGATGTTGGTGACATTCACGATCCGCCCGCCGCCGCGCTGACGGATGTGGGGGATGGCCTCGCGCACCAGGCGCACCGCGGCGAACAGCTTCAGGTCGAAGTCGGCCTGCCAGGCCGAGTCGGTCACCGACTCGAAGGCGCCGGTGGCCGAGGTGCCGGCGTTGTTGATCACGATGTCGATGCCGCCGAAGGCCTTGAGCGCCTCGGCCACGATGCGCTGCGCCTCGCCGGGCTGGGCCACATCGGCCGACACGGTGTGCACTGCGCCGCCGGCGGCGCGGATGCCCGCGGCCACGGCATCGAGCCGCGGCTGGCCGCGGGCCACGATGACCACCTTCGCGCCTTCAGCGGCGAGCCGTTCCGCGGTGGCCTTGCCGATGCCCTGGGTGCCGCCGGTGATGATGGCCACCTTGCCGGTGAGTCCGAGATCCATGGATGTCTCCTGTGGGATTGGAAAGGAATCAGGCGCCGCGCTTGAGGCGCTCGTTCTGCGGGAACATGAAGCGACGGGCCTCGTCGTCGTTCTCGGTCTTGAAGGTGTGCGAGGCCTTGAGCTGCTCGGCCCGCGCAGCCGCCGGCCGCGCATTCACCTCGTCGAGCAGGCGGCGCACATTCGGGTACTGCGCCCAGTGCTGCTCGCCGCCGAGCACGAAGGGCAGCAGGCGCGCCCAGCCCCACACCGCCATGTCGACGATGCCGTACTGGCCGCCGACCATGTAGGGATGGGCCGCGAGCCGGTCCTCGATGAGCTTCCAGTGACGATGGGCTTCGTAGTCATAGCGGTTGAGCGCGTACTCCTTCGGCTCGGGGGCGGCGTGGCGGAAATGCACCGACTGGCCCGAGAAGGGGCCGATGCCGCTCGCCACGAACATCAGCCAGGAGAGCATCTCGGCGCGGCCGACCGCGTCGGACACCGGCGGCACGAAGTGGCCGGCCCTGTCGGCCAGGTAGAGCAGGATGGCATTGCTGTCGAAGATGACGGCCTCGCCATCGACCAGCGCCGGCACCTTCCCGTTGGGGTTCACCTGCAGGAAGGCGGGCGCGAACTGCTCGCCCTTGCGGGTATCCACCGGCACGCCCTGGTAGGGCAGGCCGAGCTCCTCGAGGAGCAGGGCCACCTTCATGGGGTTGGGGGCGGCGTTGAAGTAGAAGCGGATCATGGCGGGAGCTCGCGAAAGGCGTTGGAGGGAGGAACGCAGCGTGACTGGAGGAACGCTGCGCATTCTGCGCCAGCCCGGCGCCGCGCGCAGGCGCGCTAGTCTCGGCCGGCGAGCCGGTGCAGCGTGGCCGCGGCCATCAGGCCGATCAGGCCCACGCTGCCGAAGGCCAGGCCCCAGGCGAGCAGCGACTGGCGCCCGCCCGCGGCGTCGAGCACCGTGCCGAGCAGCACCGGCCCCACGAAGGAGCCCACCGAGGCCACCATGGTGTAGAAGGCCACGGTCGCGCCGCGGCGCGCCGGATCGGCGCGCGACATCAGGCCGGCCGAGAGCGTGCCGCTGTCGGCCAGCACCAGGATGTTGTGCAGGACCATCGGCCCCAGGAAGAACACCCAGAAGGGCAGCGCAGCGGAAAAGCCCACCACCAGCGCGTTGATCGCCGAGAGCACCATCACCACCACCGACACCCGGGCCAGGCCGTGGCGCGCGCCGATCGCCCCGCCGATGACGCCGCTGGGCACGCCCAGCAGGATGAGCAGCGTGGCCACCAGCGACAGGTTCCAGGCCGGCGCGGAGCCGGGATGCAGCGACACGGCGAAGGCCAGGAAGGCCACCGTCCAGCCGCGCATGGCGAGCAGCTCCACGGTGTGCGAGAAGCCGCCCGCCACGAAGCCCATGGCGCTGCGGTTGCCGGTGACCGCGCGCCAGCCGAACAGGCCCGCGCCGGCAGCGGCGGGCCGCCCGGCCCCCGCCGGGGCGGCCGGCTTCAGCACGAACAGCACCAGCGCGGCCGCGATCAGGTTGCTGACCACCGGCACCGCGAAGGCCCAGCGCCAGCCGGCCCAGCCGGCCACCAGCCCGGCCAGCGCCACCGACAGGCTCGAGCAGATCGAGAAGCTCGACACATAGGTGGCCGTGGCGCGGGCCTGATCGGCCGGCGCGAGCCGATCGGCCATCGCCTTGATGCCCGGCATGTACGAGAGCACATAGCCCACGCCGGCCAGGCCGCGGAAGAACATGCCCGAGAAAAGCCCGTCGGCGAACAGGCCGAAGCCGGCGTAGCCGACGATGTTGCAGACCGTGCCCGCCAGCAGCACCCACCGGGTGTCGACCCGGTCGGTGAGGGCGATGGCCGGGGAGGCGAGCAGGGAGCACAGCGACATCACGCCGAGCAGCCAGCCCGCCTGGGTTTCGCTCAGCTGCCAGAGGTCCATGAACCCTGGCAGCAGCGCCGCGACACCGTGGAACCCCAGCACCGTGAGGCCGAGGTAGGTGCACATCAGCGCCGTGAGCGCGCGCGGACTCACTCCGGTTCGAAGCCCGCAGCTTTCATCGAGGCGAGGAACTGCTGGAACTGCTTCGTCTGGTAGGTGGCAAGCTCGGCCGGGGTGGAGGTCTGAACCTCCAGGCCAAGACCGACCAGGCGCTGGCGCATCTCGGGCGCGTCGAGGATGGCGCGCAGCTCCTTGTTCCAGAGGTTCACCAGCGCCGGGCTCATCTTGCCCGGGCCGTAGAAGGCATAGAAGGCGTCGCTGGCGAGCTTGGGATAGCCGAGCTCGACGATGGTGGGCAGATCGGGCGCGGCCGAGGCCCGCTTGGGCGAGGAGATGCACAGGATGCGCAGCTTGTCGGCCCGGTGGTGGGTGAGGAAGTCGGTAAGGCCACCGCAGCCGGCCGGGGCGTGACCCGCCGAGAGATCGGCGATCAGGGGCGCCGCGCCCTTGTAGGCCACCGGCTCGAGCGGCATCCCGATCGCCTGACCGAGTTCGACACCGAAGAAGTGGGTGGGGCTGCCCATGGCGGTGGAGCCGAAGCTGTGCTTCCTGGGGTTCTTCTTGAGCCACTCGATGTACTCGGGCAGGGTCTTCACGCCGATGGTGGGCGACACCACGTACACGATGGCCACGGTTCCGGCCATGGTGATCGGGGCGAGGTCCTTATCGAGGTCATAGGGCAGCGACTTGCGGGTGGCCTTCTGGGCGGTGGTGGCCGCGCTGGGCGCGTAGAGGATCATGGAGCCGTCGGTGGGGCCCTTGGCGACGACATCGTTGGCCAGGGTTCCGCTGGCGCCGGCGCGGTTCTCGACCAGCACATTGATGCCCAGACGCTCCTTGAGCTTCTCGGCGATGATGCGGCCCATCACATCGGTGCCACCACCGGCGGGGTAGCCCACGATCATGCGGATCGGGCCCGAGGGCAGGGCCTGGGCGAGGCTGGGCGCGGGCAGGGCGCTGGCCAGCGCGGCACCGCCAGCGAGCGTGAGTGCCTTGCGGCGATTGACTTGGAAGCTCATGCGGGACATCTCCGGGTTGAAAGAGGCATTACTCCGGCTCGACGCCGGCAGCCTTCATGACCGAGGTCATGTAGGCGATCAGGTTGGTCTGGCGGGTGGTCATCTCGGCCGGCGTGGAGGTGAGCACCTCGAGGCCCACGCCGAGCAGGCGCTGCTTGGTGTCGGGGGAATCGACCACCGCGCGCAGCTCCTTGTGCCAGAGGGCAGCCACCGCCGGGTTCGTGCGCGCGGGCGCGTAGAACCCGTAGAACCCCTCGTAGGCGAGCTTGGGATAGCCGAGCTCGGCGATGGTGGGCAGATCGGGGGCAGCGGCCACCCGTTTGGGCGCGCTGATGGCGATGATCCGCATCTTGTCGGCGCGATGGTGGGTGAGGAAGTCGGACACGCCCCCGCAGCCCGCGGCGGCATGCCCGGCCGACAGATCGGCGATCAGGGGGCCGGCGCCCTTGTAGGCGATCGGCTCGAGCGGAATGCCGATCTCGCGGCCCATCAGCACGCCGAAGAAGTGGGTCATGCTGCCCATGGCGGTGGTGCCGAAGTTCTGCCGCTTGGGATTCTTCTTGAGCCAGTCCAGATACTCGGCGAAGGTCTTCACGCCGATGGTCGAGGACACCACATAGGCCACCGACACCGTGCCGGTGAGACCGAGCGTCATCAGGTCCTTGTCGATGTCGTAGTTGAGCTGCTTGCGGGTGACCTTCTGCGCGACGGTGGTGGCGCTGGTGCCGTACATCAGCAGCGATCCGTCGGTGGGCCCGTTCTTGAGCATCTCGCAGGCCAGGTTGCCGCTGTTGCCCGGCCGGTTGTCGACGATGATGTTCAGCCCGGTCTTCTCCTTGAGCTTCTCGACGATGATGCGGGCCATCACATCGGTGCCGCCACCGGCCGGAAACCCCACCAGCACGCGGATGGTGCCGGTGGGCAGTGACTGCGCGAGGGCATGACGCGGCGCGGCGGCAATCGCCATGGCGCCGCCGGCGGCCGCGAGGGCCTTTCGCCTGCTGAAGTGGATGGTCATCGGGTGTCTCCCTGGGTTTCGATTTGAACCGCCGGTTCGTCGACCGGCTGGCGCATCCTGCGACACTCGCGGACGCCGAGGGATCCTACCTGCGAAGCCTCACGGCGGGGCAAGCCGGCATTCCGGGATCGACGCGTTCTGGCCAGGGAGCCGCATGTCTTCATCACCACACCCCACACCCCCGGCCACCGGGGCTGCGCGCCGGCTGATCGCCGGCCCCACCGAACTTGCCGCGGGCCTGTTCCTACTGGTGGTCGCCGCGCTCGCGTGGTGGTTCGCCCAGCCCCTGAAGGTGGGCACCGCCTATCGCATGGGCCCCGGCTATGTGCCCATCCTGCTTGCCTGGATCACCGGCGCGTTCGGAGCGGTGCTGGTGCTGAGCAGCCTGGTGGCTCGCGGCGCAGCGCTCGAGAAGTGGCGGCTGCGCCCCATGGTGCTGGTGCTGGGCTCGCTGGTCGTGTTTGCGCTGTGCATCGAACGCACCGGCCTGCTGATCGCCTCGACGCTGGCCGTGGCCCTGGCCGCGCTGGCCGCGCCCTCGCCGCGGCTGCGCGAGATCGTGCTGCTGGCCCTGTGCATGGCGGGCTTCGCGTGCCTGCTCTTTCCCTTCGCCCTGAACCTGCCGCTGCGCATCCTGCCATGACCGATCTGCTCGCCAACCTCGCGCTGGGCTTCGGTGTCGCGCTCACCTGGCAGAACCTGCTCTACTGCCTGATCGGCACCCTGCTGGGCACCCTGATCGGCGTGCTGCCCGGCATCGGCCCGGTGACCACCATCGCCATGCTGCTGCCGATCACCTTCAAGCTCGAGCCGGCCAGCGCGCTGATCATGCTCGCCGGCATCTACTACGGCAGCCAGTACGGCGGCTCCACCACCGCCATCCTGGTGAACCTGCCCGGCGAGGCCTCGTCCATCGTCACCACGCTCGACGGCCACCAGATGGCACGGCAGGGCAGGGCGGGCGACGCACTGGCCATCGCGGCGCTCGGCTCCTTCCTGGCCGGGTGCGTGGGCACGCTGCTGATCGCCGCGGCCGGCCCGCCGCTGGCCGGCATCGCGCAGAAGTTCGGCCCGGCCGAGTACTTCTCGCTGATGGTGCTCGGCCTGGTGGCCGCGGTGGTGATGGCCCGCGGCTCGGTGATCAAGTCCTTCGCCATGATCTTCTTCGGCCTGCTGCTGGGGCTGATCGGCACCGATGTCGACACCGGCGCCATGCGCTACACCTTCGGCGTGGGCGAGCTCTCCGACGGGATCAGCTTCGTGGCGCTGGCCATGGGCCTGTTCGGCATCGCCGAGATCCTGCGCAACCTCGACACCGACGAGACCGATCGCTCGGTACTCGACTCCAAGGTCACCGGGCTGTGGCCCAAGGCGAGCGTGCTGAGCGAGGCGCTGCCGGCGGTGCTGCGCGGCACCGGCCTGGGCTCGGTGCTGGGCCTGCTGCCGGGCGGCGGCGCGGTGCTGGCCTCGTTCGCGGCCTACACCGTCGAGAAGAAGATCGCGCGTGACCCGTCTCGCTTCGGCAAGGGCGCGGTCGAGGGCGTAGCCGGCCCCGAGTCGGCCAACAACGCCGCAGCCCAGACCTCGTTCATCCCGATGCTCACGCTGGGCATCCCGTCGAACGCGGTCATGGCGCTGATGGTGGGCGCCATGATCATCCAGGGCATCGAGCCCGGCCCCGAGGTGATGACCAAGCGGCCCGACCTCTTCTGGGGAATGATCGCCAGCATGTGGGTGGGCAACCTGATGCTGGTGATCATCAACCTGCCGATGATCGGCATGTGGGTGTCGCTGCTGCGGGTGCCTTATCGGCTGATGTTCCCGGCGATCGTGCTGTTCTGCTGCATCGGGGTCTACACCCTGAACAACTCCACGCTCGAGGTGATGATGGCCGCGGGTTTCGGGCTGATGGGCTACGGACTGCTGAAGTTCGGCTTCGAGCCCACGCCGCTGCTGCTCGGCTTCGTGCTGGGCCCGCTCATGGAGGAGAACCTGCGCCGCGCCATGCGCTACGCGCAGGGCGACCCGGTGGTGTTCTTCGAGCGGCCGCTGAGCGCCACCCTGCTGGGCATTGCCGCGCTGCTGCTGGTGGTGGTGCTGCTGCCGGCCATCCGCCGCAAGCGAGAGGATGTGTTCACCGAGTAAGCGCAGGCTGGCGCATGCTGGCGGCCAGATCGAGCAGCACCTGATCCGAGCCGTCGATGCGGATGAGGCCCAGCCGCGGGAACTCCATGTCCAGGATGACGAACACCGCCAGCGCCTGGATGCACGCGAAGGCCAGCACATGGAACCAGCTGCGCTGGCGGCTGTCGGCGGTGCTGTAGCCGAAGAGCATCGCGCCCACCGCAATCAGGCCGGCCAGCAGCAGCAGGATGACCGCCGGCGGGTGGTTGCGCGCCGCCATCAGCCGGGTGGTGGTGATGTCGATCATGTCGTTGAGCGCCGGCAGCATCAGCGAGGCCACCGAGGGTGGCTGGCCGGGCCGGGTGGCCGCCGCCACGGCATCGCGCCAGATGGCGGCCTGCAGGGCATCCCCCTCCGACTGCCGCTGCCGGGTCAGGGCATCGTCATGGGCATCCTGGTAGGCCACCGCGCGCAGCTCGGTGTAGCGGCGGAAGGCCTCGCGCAGCCCGGGCTGGGCATCGGCGGGCAGCAGATCCAGGCGCAACCAGGCGGTGCCGATGGCGTTGGCTTCCTGGGTGACGAGGTGGTGGCGGGCCTCGAAGCGGGCGGCAGCGCCCGAGAACATGAAGGCGATGATCAGACCGAGCAGCGCGAACACCGCGCCTTCGGCGGGGCCCACGCCCTTGGCCAGGCCGTCGGGGCCGGCCGCGAGGGCCCACCGGCCGATGCGCCGGCCCAGCTCGAAACAGACCAGGATTCCTGCCACGAACCCGGCCGCCATCAGCAGGTTCAGCGACAGGAAGCTCATGTCAGCCCTTCACATAGCGATTGATGGCCACGGCGATCACCGCTGGCAGATCCACGAACTGCATGCCGATCTTGAAGGCGCCATCCTTGCTGGAGAACACGCTGTGGGTGATGCGACCCTGGGCCTCGATGTTGACCCGGTCCCAGGCCGACACCGGCAGCGCCAGACGGATGGCGCAGGCCGTGCGCGGCACCGGGTTCACCGAACCCACCAGGCCCATGCCGCCGGCGCTGATGTCCACGGTCTGCACCTGCACCGGGCCCTGGCCGGGCAGGGCGAGCAAGGCGGTGCTGCGCAAGGGGCGGCGCTCGAACTGCCGCCGCTCCATGCCGGAGGCGGCCGGTGCGGCCTGATCCGCCGGTTTTTCATCCATGAAAGCGACACCTCAATGAGACAAGCCCTCCGAGTGTAAGCCGAGGTGGCGCCGAACGCCCGCCGCCGATCGACAGACGGTGGCGGCCACCGGCCTTGCCGGGGCGCGAAAACCGACCCCGAGGGCCGGCATCGCCACGCAGCCACCCTCAGGCCACTCAGACCTCCAGCCACTCCTTGCGCACGCTGGCGTCGGCGTTCAGGGCGGCGGTATCGCCTTCGAACACGATCCGGCCGTGGCCCATGACATAGAGCCGGGAGGAGATCCGCAGCGCGATGGTGAGCTTCTGCTCAACCAGCAGGATGGCCACGCCACGGCGGGCGATCTCGTCGAGCAGCGTGCCCACCTGCTCCACCAGCTTGGGCGCAAGGCCCTCGGTGGGCTCGTCGATGATGACAAGATCGGGGTCGCCCATGAGGGTGCGGCACATGGTGAGCATCTGCTGCTCGCCGCCCGAGAGCACGCCGGCCGGGTTGTGGCGGCGCTGGTCGAGATTGGGAAAGAGCTTGTAGACATCGTCGAAGGTCCAGCGACCGAAGCGGCCGGCCTTCTTCATGCCGAGTTCGAGGTTCTGCTGCACGGTGAGCGTGGGGAACACCTGCCGGTCCTCGGGCACGTAGCCCACCCCGGCATGGGCGATCTGCTCGGGCCGCAGACCGGAGATCGGCTGTCCCTTGAAGCGAATGCTGCCATGCGGTGTCACCAGACCCATGATCGCCTTGCAGGTGGTGGAGCGGCCCACCCCGTTGCGCCCGAGCAGGCTGACGATCTCGCCCTGCGAGACCGTCAGGTCCACCCCTTGCAGGATGTGGCTCTTGCCGTAATAGGCGTGCAGATCGCGGACTTCGAGCATCATGCGGCCTCGGTTCCGAGGTAGGCTTCCTGGACGGCCTTGTCGGCCCGGATGTTCTGCGGCACATCGCTGGCGATGACCTCGCCGTACACCACCACCGACACCACATCGGCCAGGCCGAACACCACGCTCATGTCGTGCTCCACCATGAGCAGGGTCTTGCCCTCGCTCACCGAGCGGATCAGCTCCACCGCATAGTCGGTCTCGCTGTGGCTCATGCCGGCGGTGGGCTCGTCGAGCAGGATGACCTCGGCGCCGCCCGCGATGGTGATGCCGATCTCG
This sequence comes from Betaproteobacteria bacterium, assembly GCA_018970865.1. GTDB lineage: Bacteria > Pseudomonadota > Gammaproteobacteria > Burkholderiales > Burkholderiaceae_E > Quisquiliibacterium. Next base: position 2,580 of record JAGWVN010000010.1, on the reverse strand, counting down.
AGCGAGCGCTGCTCGGCATACGAGAGCAGGCCCGCCACCAGATCGCGCCGCGCTTTCAGGTTCAGGCGCTCGAGCAGCGCCTCGCTGGCCTCGTTGAGCGCCTTCTGTCGGCCGAGCAGATGCCATGACGAGTACTTGTAGCCGCGCGCCCAGAGCAGCCCGCAGCGGATGTTCTCGAACACCGTCATGCGCGGGAAGATCGAGGTGATCTGGAAGCTGCGCGACAGGCCGCGCCGGTTGATCTCATGAGGGGGCAGCTGGTCGATGCGCTGGCCGTTGAGCGAGATGGTTCCGGAGGTGACCGGGAAGCGGCCGCTGATCAGGTTGAACAGCGTGGTCTTGCCGGCGCCGTTCGGACCGATCACGGCGTGGCGCTGGCCCTTGGGAATGCTGAGGTTGACGCCGCGGATGATCTCGGTCTGGCCGAAGCTCTTGCGGACATCGGTGAGTTCGAGCGCTGCGGTCATCGCGCACCTCCAACGGCCAGCTTGGCCTGCTCGATGAGTTCGTTCCAGCGGGCCATGAAGCGGCGGCCCTCCCAGCGCAGCCACAGGCCACCGAGCACCAGCGCCGCGGCTGCGATCAGCCAGGGCTGCAGGCTGCCGGTGACAATGGCCATGCCGCCGACCTTGAACTGCTTGCCCTGGGCCGCGCCGATGGTGGTGAAAGAGGCCAGCTCCACCAGCATCACGAACCCGAACAGCGTGAGCAGCGCCGCCGGCAGCAGCCGCAGGTAGGGCACGACCAGTTGACCAAGCTGGCGTGACTGGGCGATCGGCCGATGCTCGGCGAGGATGCCCACGATGCCGCCCGGCGCGTACATCACCATCACGATGAACAGCACGCCCACGTACAGCAGCCAGGCATTGGAGAGCAGGCTCACGCCGCTTTGCAGCAGCACCACCAGAATGGCGCCGATCACCGGCCCGAAGAAGCCGCCGACGCCGCCGATGTAGCTGGCCAGCAGGGCCGTGGTGGACTTGGCCGCGCCGACCGCGTCGAAGGTGACGATCTCGTAGAGGATCGCATAGAGCGCACCCGGGATGCCGGCGAAGAAGCCCGAGATGGCGAACTGGTAGAAGCGGATGCGCTGAGGGTCGTAGCCCACGAACTGCGCGCGCTCGAAGTTGTCACGCTGGGCGTTGGCCATGCGCCCGAGCGGGGTCTGGGTATGGAGCAGCATGAGCGCCGTGGCGATCAGCCCCCAGGCCACCACCAGGTAGTAGACCTGCCAGGGCGCGCTGTAGGTGGCGCCCACCAGGCTCGCCTCGATCACGCGGTTGGTGGTGATGCCGCCCTCGCCGCCGAAAAATCCCATGAACATCAGCGCTGCCGCAGCCACCAGTTCGCCCAGGCCCATGGTGATCATCGCGAAAGCCGTGGCCCGCTGCTTGGTGGCGAGGTAGCCGAACACGATGCCGAAGCCCAGCCCGGCCAGGCCGCCCACCAGCGGCACGAGTTCCATCGGGAACCAGAAACCGCTCGACTTGATGCCGTTGAGCAGATGGGCGGTGGTGTAGCCCGCCAGCCCGAACAGGATGGCATGGCCGAAGGACAGCAGACCGGCCTGGCCCATCTGCATGTTGAACGACAGCGAGAAGACGATCATCAGACCGATCTCGCTGGCCAGGGTGAGCGCGAAGCCCGAATGCCGCCCGGTGGACCAGTTGTAGAACACCCAGGGCAGGGCCACGAGCACCAGCAGCGCGATCACCCAGTACCCGCGCTGCTTGCCTGAGAAGAAAGTGTTCATGTGTCGCGAGTCCCGAGAAGGCCGCGGGGGCGGAACCACAGGATGAGCACCAGCAGCGCGTAGGGCAGCAGCGCGCCGATGCGCGGCAGAGGCACGGTGAGCAGCTCGGCAAAGGGCGTGGCACTGGTCACGGTGAGCCCGAAATGCTTGAGCAGGTCGGCCACCGAGTAGTCGAAGACCACCGCGAAGGTCTGGATCAGGCCCATCAGCAGCGAGGCGATGAAGCAGCCGAGCAGCGAGCCCAGGCCACCGAACACCACCACCACGAAGACGATCGGGCCCATGGTGAAGGCCATGGACGGCTCGGTGGTCTGGTAGTTGCCGCCGATGACGCCGGCCAGTCCGGCGAGCGCCGCGCCGCTGGCGAACACCAGGGTGAACATGCGGGGCACATCATGGCCGAGTGCACGGGCCATGTCGGGGTGCGTGAGCGAGGCCTGGATGACCAGGCCCACCCGGGTCTTGGTCAGCGCCAGCCAGATCGCACCGAACATCGCCGCGGAGATCAGCAGCATGAAGGCGCGGTAGGCCGGGAACTGGGTGCCGTAGACGCTGAACAGCGGGAAGTCGAGCAGGGCCGGCACCCGGTAGGGAACCGGCAGCAGCCCCCAGGTCATCTGCACGCACTTCTCGATGATGAGTGCCAGACCGAAGGTGAACAGCAACTCGGCCACATGACCGTTGCGGTGCACCCGTCTGAGACCCCACATCTCGATGGCCGCGCCGATCAGCCCGCACAGCACCGGCGCCAGCAGCAGCGCCCACCAGAATCCGATGACCTGACTGATCGTGTACGCGAAGTACGCGCCCAGCATGTAGGCGCTGGC
>JAGWVN010000189.1 GCA_018970865.1 Betaproteobacteria bacterium | reverse complement strand
GCCTGGATCAGGGCCGCCGCCGGGGGGTCTTCCCGGGCCGGATCCCGCACCGGCCGCTCGACCACCTGACCGCCGGGTGGCCGCGCCGCGGGCGCGATCGGCACGGCGGGCGCGAGCGGTTCGGCGCGGGGCTGCACCCAGTTGGACGGCAGCAGCGAGCGGCCCGGATAGCCCGCGACATCGAGCGCGCGGTTCCACGAGGTGGTCTCGAACCCGATCAGCCGCTCCGCACCCACGCTCGCGGTGGGCACCGTCATCTCGGTGAAGCCCAGCGCCTTGAACGCGGCCACATCCGCCTCGGTGCCCAGGGTCTTCTCGGTGAACGGCACGCCGCGCGCGGTGAGGTACTCGCGCGCCACGCGGCAAGGCTCGCAGTTGCGGCTGGTGTAGAGCACCACCGGGCTGCGGGTCACCACCGGGCGCAACAGTGCCGGCACGGGCTGCGCCTCGTTGGCGGCGCTGGCCTGGTCGCGCGGCGGCAGGAAAGCCCCGCCGCTGAGCTGCTTGGCGTCCATGTGCGGCGGGCGGTCGCCATAGACCACCCGTCCGCTCTCGTCCTGCCACTTGTACGGACTGGCTGACGCCGACAGCGGCGCAAGCAGCCCGGCCAGCAGGGCCAGGGCGATCAGGACATCAGGCGGGGCTCGTCTCATGGGGGGGTTCCTCGACCATCCCATTGTGGCGCAGCAGGGCGTCGATCCGCGGTTCGCGGCCGCGAAACGCCCGGAACGAGGCGATGGCCGGTCGGCTGCCCCCCACGGCAAGCACCTCGGCCAGGAACCGGCGCCCGGCCTGCATGGCGGCCTGTTCACCGCCGCCGCTGGAATGCGCCTCCTCGAAGGCGGCATAGGCGTCGGCCGAGAGCACCTCGGCCCACTTGTAGCTGTAGTAGCCGGCGCTGTATCCGCCGGCGAAGATGTGCGAGAAGGTGTTCTGGAAGCGGTTGAACGCCGGCGGCATCAGCACGGCCACCTCGGCGCGCACCGCGTCGAGCACGGCCTGCACCGGCACCGGCGAGTGCGGCTGGTACTCGGCATGCAGTCGCATGTCGAAGAGCGCGAACTCGATCTGCCGCAGGGTCTGCAGACCGCTCTGGAAGTTGCGCGCGGCCACCATCCGGTCGAAGAGCTCTCGCGGCAAGGCTTCGCCGCTCTCCACATGAGCGGTCATGGCCTGTACCACCGGCCACTCCCAGCAGAAGTTCTCCATGAACTGGCTGGGCAGCTCCACCGCATCCCATTCCACCCCGCTGATGCCCGAGACCGCGAGATCCTCCACCTGGGTGAGCAGGTGATGCAGCCCGTGGCCGAATTCGTGGAAGAGCGTCACCACATCGTCGTGGGTGAGCGTGGCGGCCTGGCCGCCCACGGGCGCCTGGAAGTTGCAGGTCAGGTAGGCCACCGGGGTCTGCAGGCCCGTGCCGAGACGACGGCGCCCGCGGGCATCGTCCATCCACGCGCCGGGCCGCTTGCCCGGTCGGGCATACAGGTCGAGGTAGAACTGGCCGAGCAGCTGGCCATCCCGCTCGATGCGATGGAAGCGCACATCGGGATGCCAGCCCGCGGCGGCGTCCTCGCGCACCGTCACCCCGAACAGGCGCTCGATCTGCGCGAACAGGCCGGCCAGCACCCGCGGAAGCTGGAAGTACTGCTTCACGACCTGATCGGAGAAGGCGTAGCGGCGCTCCTTCAGCCGCTCCGAGACGAAGGCGGTGTCCCAGGGCTGGAGCTCGTCCAGGCCGAGTTCCTCGGCCGCGAAGCGGCGCATCTCGTCGAGGTCGCGCAGGGCGAAGGGTCGGGCGCGCGCCGCGAGATCCCGCAGGAATGCCATCACCTCGGCCGGCGATTGCGCCATCTTCGGCACCAGCGACACCTCGGCATAGCTGCCATAGCCGAGCAGCTGCGCCTCCTCGTGCCGCAGGGCCAGCAGCTCGGCGATGATCGGGGTGTTGTCGAGCGCGCTGCGCGCCTGCGGATCGGCCGGCGCGGCGGCCTCGGGGCAGGCCCGGGTCACATAGGCCCGGTAGAGCGCCTCGCGCAGCGGGCGATGGCTGGCGTACTGCATCACCGGCATGTAGGAGGGGAACTGCAGGGTGAACTTCCAGCCCTCGGCGCCGGCAGCCTGCGCGGCCTCGCGGGCCGCCTGCAGGGCGTCGGGCGGCAGTCCGGCCAGCTCGGCGGGATCGGTGACCCGCAGCTCGAAGGCATCGGTGGCGTCGAGCACATTCTCGGAGAACTTCTGCGCGAGCGCGGCGTGTCGCTCCGAGAGGGCCAGATAGCGTTC
>JAGWVN010000104.1 GCA_018970865.1 Betaproteobacteria bacterium | reverse complement strand
AGGAAGTTTTCTTGTTTTCGGGGAACATCGGCCCATTTCAGTATTTCCTGTGCACTTGATACGATTAGATAGAATGGAGAGGCCTCAGGGGTTTGCTTTACCTGAATCCCAAAATATGTAAAGGTTGTCATCTAACTTCTCCCAGTGCTCAAAAATCGACTCGCAACGCGTACGATCGGTGAGTTGGCCAGGCACGTGCGGCAAGGACCTCGCGAACCTAGCGCGATTTCTGCAGTGCAAGAGAGTTCACGGCCTCTCCCAGTAACAGTTGCGATGCTTGTGAGTTCTCCGAAAAGCAGTCCCGCACGGTCGACATGCTCGCGTCGTCTGATGGTCTTGGATCGGATGCGGCGCCAAGCATGACAAGATCCGCGCGCTTTGTAGTCCCCATTGTACTGAGGAGGGTGGAGGCTCCTGTTTTCGCACCAGTCCGGCAGAGTTGCGCGATTCTTGAGCCAGTCGCATCAACTCTGTCATGCAAGTCGCACAACTTAGTCGCCAGTCGCAATTAATTCGGCGCCCTGCGGCAGCTCTTCAATCACACATCAATATTCCTCGCCACCAGCGCATTGCGCTCGATGAACGCGCGCCGCGGCTCCACCTCATCGCCCATCAGCGTGGAGAAGATCTGGTCCGCCGCGATGGCGTCTTCGATCTGCACCTTGAGCAGGCGGCGGGCGCTCATGTCCATGGTGGTTTCCCAGAGCTGCTCGGCGTTCATCTCGCCCAGGCCCTTGTAGCGCTGGCGCGCCACGCCGCGCTCGGCCTCGGCGAGCAGCCAGCGGATGGCGCCGCGGAAGCTGTCCACCGCGTGGCTGCGCTGGCGATCGCCCTCGCCGCGACGCACCTCGGCGCCCTCGCCGATCAGGCTGTCGACCGTGCGGGCGCATTCCGCCAGGGTGGCGTAATCGGCGGTGAGCAGGAAGTCGGCGTCGATGTGCGACAGGCGCACATTGCCATGCACCCGGCGCTCGATGTTCAGCTGCCAGCGCTCGCGGCGCTCGTCGTAGTGGGCCAGGGCCTGCACATCGGCCGGGTTCTGGCCGGGCAGCACCCGGGCGCGCAGCGCCGCGGTGAGCTCGGTGGCCGTGGCCTGGGCGGCAGCCTCGGTGCCCAGGTCGGGCACGAGGCCTTCCAGCATGGCGCGCAGGGCGTCAGGGTCAATGATGCGGGCCAGGCGGTCGATGACGGCCTCGGCCACCAGGTAACGGCGGGCCAGCTCGCCCAGCGCCGCGCCGTTGATCAGGTCGGCGCCCCGCGCCGGCAGCAGCGCCGCCCCATCGAGCGCGTGGCGCAGGGTGTACTGGTTGAGCTCGTGGTCGTCCTTGAGGTAGCGCTCGTCCTTGCCGTGCTTGACCTTGTAGAGCGGCGGCTGGGCGATGTAGATGTGGCCGCGCTCGACCAGATCAGGCATCTGCCGATAGAAGAAGGTGAGCAGCAGGGTGCGGATGTGACTGCCGTCGACATCGGCGTCGGTCATGATGATGATGCGGTGATAACGCAGCTTGTCGGCGTTGTAGCCGCCGCTGCCGTTCTCGCCGGCACCGATGCCGGTGCCCAAGGCCGTGATCAGCGTGGCGATCTGCTCCGAGGAGATCAGCTTCTCGAAGCGGGCCCGCTCCACATTGAGCACCTTGCCGCGCAAGGGCAGCACTGCCTGGAACTTGCGATCGCGCCCCTGCTTGGCCGAGCCGCCGGCGGAGTCACCCTCAACGATGAAGATCTCGCACAGCGCCGGGTCTTTCTCCTGGCAATCGGCAAGCTTGCCCGGCAGGCCCACCCCATCGAGCAGGCCCTTGCGGCGGGTCATGTCGCGGGCCTTGCGGGCGGCATCGCGGGCGCGTGCGGCCTCGACGATCTTGCCGCAGATCGCCTTGGCATCGGCAGGCTTCTCCTGCAGGAAGTCTTCCAGCGCCTTGGCCACCAGCTCTTCAACTGGCGCGCGCACCTCGGAGGACACCAGCTTGTCTTTGGTCTGCGAGCTGAACTTGGGCTCGGGCACCTTCACGCTCAGCACGCAGGTGAGGCCCTCGCGCATGTCTTCGCCGGTGGTCTCGACCTTGGCCTTCTTGGCGAGCTCGTTTTCCTCGATGTACTTGTTGATGACGCGGGTCATGGCCGCGCGCAGGCCGGTGAGGTGGGTGCCGCCGTCGCGTTGCGGAATGTTGTTGGTGAAGCACAGCACCTGCTCGCTGTAGCTGTCATTCCACTGCATGGCCACTTCCACGCCGATGCTCAGGCCCGCTTCGGTATCGCGGCTGCCGGTGGCGTGAAAGACCGTGGGATGCAGCGCGGTCTTGTTCTGGTTGATGTACTCGACGAAGCCGCGCACGCCGCCCGCGAAGGCGAAGTCTTCTTCCTTGCCCTGACGCTGGTCGACCAGCTTGATGCGCACCCCGTTGTTCAGGAATGAAAGCTCGCGCAGCCGCTTGGCCAGGATCTCGTAGTGGTACTCCACATGCGTGAAGATGGTTTCGTCGGCCATGAAGTGCACTTCGGTGCCGCGCAGCTCGGTGGTGCCGGTGACCTTGATGGGCGAGACCATCACCGGGGTGCCCGCCGGCACGCCGAGCGCATTGACGCCCTCGGGCACCAGCACCTGCACCGGCTCGGGGTTCTGCGGCACGCCGCGATGGAACTCCATGAAGTGCGCCTTGCCATCGCGGCGGATGACCAGCCGCAGCCACTTCGAAAGGCCGTTCACGCAGGACACGCCCACGCCGTGCAGACCGCCCGACACCTTGTAGCTGTTCTGGTCGAACTTGCCGCCGGCGTGCAGCTCGGTCATGACGATCTCGGCGGCGCTGCGCTTGGGATCGTTGCGGTCGTCCCACTTGATGCCGGTGGGGATGCCGCGGCCGTTGTCGGTGACCGAGATGGAGTTGTCAGTGTGGATGGTGACGACGATCTCGTCGCAGTGGCCGGCAAGCGATTCATCGATGGCGTTGTCCACCACCTCGAAGACCAGGTGATGCAGCCCGGTGCCGTCGGAGGTGTCGCCGATGTACATGCCCGGGCGCTTGCGCACCGCTTCCAGGCCCTCGAGGATCTGGATGGAGGTGGAATCGTAGCTCTTGGCGGCGTCGCTCATTCGGTGCGGTGTCCTGCGTGGTGAGACAGCCCGGCGCGTGGCCGGGCGGATGGATCAGGATTCAGGAAACGGAAACGGTGAAGCGGGAGATGTGCTTGCTGATACCGGCACCCGCGCTCAGATGCGCATGGGCATGACCACATACTTGAAGCTGTCATCGCCCGGCACGGTGAGCAGCGCGCTGCTGTTGGCGTCGCCGAAGTCGATGGCCACCTGGTCGCACTTCAGGTTGCCGAGCACATCCTGCAGGTAGCTCACATTGAAGCCGACCTCGAGGGCGTCGGCGGTGTAGTCGACCTCGAGTTCATCGATGGCCTCTTCCTGCTCGGCGTTGCTGGTCTGCACGCGCAGCGTGCCGGCGCTCAGGGCCAGACGCACCCCGCGGAACTTGTCGGAGGTGAGAATGGACGCGCGGCCCAGCGACGCGGCCAGCGCCTCGCGCGAGATGAGCGCCCGACGCCGGTAGCCGCTGGGAATCACCCGCTGGTAGTCCGGGAACTTGCCCTCGACCAGCTTGCTCAGCATCTCGACCTCGCCGAAGCGCAGGCGCACCTGGTTGGCGGCGACATCGATCTGCACCGGCTCGTCATTGTCGGCGAGCAGCCGCTGCAGCTCGAGCACGGTCTTGCGCGGGATGATCACCTCGTTGCGGGCGAGCTGCGCGCCCTCGAGCGTGGTGTGGCAGTAGGCCAGGCGGTGACCGTCAGTGGCGATCACGCGCACGGCATCGCCCTCGGTGACCAGCAGCAAGCCGTTCAGGTAGTAGCGGATGTCCTGCTGCGCCATGGCGAAGTGCACCATCTGGAAGAGGTGCTTGAGCTGGCGCTGCGGCAGCGCGAACGAAGCGCTGAAGCTCTCGTTGACCGCCACCGTGGGGAATTCCTCGGCACCGAGGGTCTGCAGCGCGAAGCGGCTCTTGCCAGCCTGGATGGTGGCCTTGCGCTGGGTGACCGAGAGGCTCACCTCAGGGCCTTCCGGCAGGGCGCGCAGGATGTCCAGGAGCTTGCGTGCCGAGACCGTGGTGGCGCCTTCATCGACTCCCGAGCCGAGCGAGGCCGTGGTCCTGATCTGGATCTCGACATCGGTGGCCAGGAAGGAGACCTCCTCGCCATGCTTGCTGAGCAGCACATTGGCAAGGATGGGCAGGGTGTGGCGGCGCTCGACGATGCCGGCCACGGTGGTCAGCGGCTTGAGGATCGCGTCTCGGGTGGCTCTGATGTATTGCATTGTCTTATCTCTTCCTGTTGTTGTTCATGAGGAAGCGGCAACGCTGTGGACAACCAGCGCAGATGCAGCACCGGCGCGGCTTGCCGGGCAATGGCATGGCGTGGACAAGCCGGTTCGGCGATTGTGGGCAACCCGGGGACGGGCGGCGCCGGCCGGAAAACCGGCGAGTTGTGCACACCGGCTCAAGCCGATGTGCACGGGTTTCGCACAGGCCCGGCGGACGCGTGGGGCGGCGGTGCGGGAGCGGTGGGCCGGCTTCATCCGCGCAGGGTCTGTTCGAGGACATGGATCTGGTGGTTCAGATCGGTGTCGTGCTGGCGCTGCTCGGCGATCTTGCGCACCGCATGCAGCACCGTGGTGTGGTCGCGCCCGCCGAAGGCCTCGCCGATTTCCGGCAGGCTCTTCTGGGTGAGCTCCTTGGCGAGGTACATGGCCACCTGCCGCGGCAGCACGATGTGCGCATGGCGGCGCTTGCCGTACATCTCGGCAACCTTGGTCTTGTAGAAATCGGCCACGGTCTTCTGGATGAACTCGACCGAGATCTGCCGGCGGTTCAGCGCCAGCAGGTCTTCGAGCGCCTCCTTGGCGAGCTCGAGCGACACCGGCCGCTCGCGAAAGCCGGCATAGGCCACCACCCGCAGCAGCGCGCCTTCCAGCTCGCGCACATTGCTGCGCAGGTGCTTGGCGATGAAGAAGGCGACATCCTCGGGCAGTGCCGCACCCTGCTGCTCGGCCTTCTTGAGCAGGATGGCCACCCGCATCTCGAGCTCGGGCGGCTCGATGGCCACGATGAGGCCGGAGTCGAAGCGCGAGATCAGCCGCTCCTCGAGACCGGCGATCTCCTTGGGATAGGTGTCGCAGGTGATGATGATCTGGCGACGCGCGGCGTAGAGCGCATCGAAGGTGTAGAAGAACTCTTCCTGCGTGCGCGGCTTGCCCGACAGAAACTGGATGTCGTCGATCAGCAGCAGGTCGAGCGACTGGTAGTACTGCTTGAGGTCTTCGGAGGTCTTGCGCTGGATGGCGCGGACCATCTCGTCGAAGTATTCCTGGGCGTGGATGTAGCGCACCCGCGCGCTGGCGCTGCGCTCCATGAAGGCATTGCCCACCGCGTGCATGAGGTGGGTCTTGCCAAGCCCCACGCCGCCGTAGAGGAACAGCGGGTTGTAGGTGGCCGGGCGCTCCACCACCTGCAGCGCCGCCGCGCGGGCCATCTGGTTGGCCTTGCCGGTGACGAAGTTGTCGAAGGCGAGGTCGGGCCGCAGGCGGGTGCGGTCGTTGGCCAGCGGCACCAGCACCGGGGCGGCGTCGGGCGCGGGCTCGGGCGCCTGCCCATCCGAGGCGCCCGTGGCTACGGCCTGGCGCAGTGTGGCTGCGGCGGGACGAGGCGCGGCCTGGCGGGCGGGCTCGGTGCTGGCCAGCAGCTCGAACTCCACGCGGGTGTCGGGCCCGAAGATCTCGACGGCGAGCTGGCCGATGCGCGAGCCGTACTGGCTGCGCACCCAGTTCAGCTTGAACTGGTTGGGCAGGCCCAGGCGCAGCAGGCCGCTGTCCGGTTCATGGCCCAGGCAGACCAGCGGCTTGAGCCAGGTCTTGAAGAGTTGCTCGGGCACTTCGGCTTCTAGCCGCGATGCACAGGCGTTCCAGCGGTCCTGCATGGTCTGGGAGGGGTGTCCGGGGCCGGAGAAGCGGGCGGGGAAGCGGGGTGAGGCGTGGTCGGATCAGCCGGGCATTTTACCTGACTCCCGAAGTTTTCCACAGGCCCGGAGTTGACGGTCGCGGCCCCTTCTGATGCAATCGAGGGCTTTTTCTCCGAGACCCACCATGAAACGTACCTTCCAGCCTTCCGTGGTGCGGCGCAAGCGCACCCACGGCTTCCTAGTGCGGATGAAAACCCGCGGCGGCCGTGCCGTGATCGCCGCGCGCCGCGCCAAGGGCCGCAAGCGCCTGGGCCTGTGATTTCCCCGGCCCGCGGGCCGGCAGCCGTGCGTGTTCTCCGCCCCTGAGGCGGTTCGCCGCCGGGGCTGCTGCCGTCGGGTCCTGGTAACACCATGGGCAGACAGCGCGCGGATGCCGGGCTGATGGCGCTGTCGCGCCAGCGGGCCGATTCGAGCACCGAGCATTTCGGTGTGTCGATGTGTCGTCACGCCGACATCGCGCGTCTGGGCCTGTCAATCCCCAAGCGTCTGCTGCCCCTGGCGGTGGATCGCAATGCCCTCAAGCGGGTTGCGCGCGAGGCCTGGCGGCTGGCCGAGTGGCCCGACGCGCCACGACCGGCGTTGGCCATGATCCGTCTGCGTCGTCGCAGCGACACCTGGCGCAGTCTGCCTCGTGGCGCCCTGAAGCGGGCCTGGCGCGCGGAGCTCGATCTGCTCATCCGGCGGGCACGCGCCCGGGCGCCGGCGTGAGCGGCAATCGGTCACGCGGTGGCCTGGCCGGGGCCTCGCTCGGGCGGCGCCTGCTTTCGGCGCCCATCCACGCCTATCGCTACGCGATCAGCCCGATGATGGCGCCGGCCTGCCGCTTCTTCCCGAGCTGCTCCGAATACGCGCTGGAAGCCATCGCGCGCCACGGCGTGTTGTCGGGCGGCTGGCTGGCTGCCAGACGCCTGTGCCGTTGTCACCCCTGGAACCCTGGCGGCCTCGATCCGGTGCCGCCCTCTCCCAAGTCGGAATGATCCCCATGCAACTGCAGCGCACCATCCTCTGGGTTGTCTTCTCGATGTCGCTGCTGTTCCTGTGGGACAGCTGGCAGCGGCACAACGGCAAGCCCTCGCTGCTGTCGGGCCAGCCGGCGGCCGAGGCGCCTGCCGGCAAAGGCAAGACTGATGCGCCCGCGGGCGCGACAGCCGCGCCGGGTGCTGTGCCCTCGGCACCCGCGGCGGCCTCGGTGCCTGGCGGCGCGCCCGTGGCTGCGTCCGCCCAGAGCGCGCCGGCAGCCACCGCGGGCTCGCCCGCGGCCGAACTCATCACCCTGAGCAGCGACACCCTGCAGCTGAAGGTCGATCCGGTGGGCGGTCAGGTGCGTCGCGCCGTGCTGCTGCGCCACAAGGCCGGCTCCGAGACCCTCACGCCTAATGAGGGCCATGTGGTGCTGCTCCAGGATGACCCGGGCCGGGTGTATGTGGCCCAGTCGGGCCTGGTGGGCGCACCGGCCGGCAGCAGCTTTCCCACGCACCGCTCGGTGTTCAGCGTGGCCGAAGGCGCGCGCAGCCTGCAGGGCGATGCCAAGTCGGTGGAGCTCAAGCTCACGGCCGAGTCGGGCGGCGTGCGCCTCACCCGCACCTATCGGCTGGACCGCGGCAGCTATGTGGTGGCGGTGCGCGACGAGGTCACCAACCTGGGCGAGGCCCCGGTCAAGCCCACGCTCTACATGCAGCTCACCCGCAACGCCGAGTTCACCAGCGAGGCCGATCTCAAGGCGAAGAGCAATTCGGCGTTTGCGATGTTCACCGGCGGCGCGGTGACCTACAGTGGCCCGGTGGTCTACACCGACGAGAAGAAGTTCCAGAAGGTGGACTTCGGCGACATCGAGAAGAAGAAGACCGACCTTGCCAAGAACGCGGTGGATGGCTGGGTGGGCATGATCCAGCACTACTTCGTGTCGGCCTGGCTGCCCACCGACAAGGCCGGCCGCGAGTACTACGGCAACCGCGTCGACAACAACCTGTATGCCATCGGCGCCCTGCAACCGCTGGCCGAGATCGCGCCCAAGGCGAGCCTGGCCACCGACACGCGTCTGCTGATCGGCCCTCAGGACCAGCGCATGCTCGAGACGGTGGCGCCGGGCCTGGACCTGAGCGTGGACTACGGCTGGCTCACGCCGGTGGCCAAGCCGATCTTCTGGCTGCTCGAGATGTGCCACCGGCTGGTGGGCAACTGGGGCTGGGCGATCGTGCTGCTCACCATCATCATCAAGACCCTGTTCTTCCCGCTGCAGGCGGCAAGCTACAAGTCGATGGCGCGCATGAAGGCGGTCACGCCGCGCATGATGCAGATCCGCGAGCGTCATGCGAATGACCGGGCCAAGATGAACCAGGCCATGATGGAGCTCTACCAGCAGGAGAAGATCAATCCGCTGGGTGGCTGTCTGCCCATCGTCGTGCAGATCCCGGTGTTCATCGCGCTCTACTGGGTGCTGCTTGCCTCGGTCGAGATGCGCAATGCGCCGTGGATCGGCTGGATCCATGACCTGGCCGTACCCGATCCCTGGTTCATCCTGCCGGCGGTGATGGCCGGCACCATGTTCATCCAGGTGAAGCTCAACCCCACCCCGCCCGATCCGGTGCAGGCCAAGGTGATGATGGCCATGCCGCTGATCTTCTCGGTGATGTTCTTCTTCTTCCCGGCGGGTCTGGTGCTGTACTGGCTGGTGAACAATGTCTACTCGATCGCGCAGCAGTGGTACATCACCCGGGCCATCGAGAAGGCTGCGGCGGCCAAGAAGGCCTGAGCGCCGCGGTGAGCGCCCCGGCCGCGCCTGCCGCGGGCGACTCGCCGATTGCCGCGATCGCCACTGCCCCGGGGCGGGGCGGCATCGGCGTGGTGCGGGTCTCGGGAGCCGGGCTGCGAGCGCTGGCGCAGGCGCTGCTGGGCCCGGCGCAGGCAGCGCGGCTGGCGCCACGCACCGCGCTCTATGGCCCGTTCCTCGATGATGATGGCGGCGAGATCGATCGCGGCCTGGCGCTGTGGTTCCCGGCGCCGCATTCCTACACTGGCGAAGAGGTGCTCGAGCTGCAGGGCCACGGCGGCCCGGTGGTGATGCAGCTGCTGCTCGAGCGCGTGCTGCGCGCGGGCAGCGCGCAAGGCGTGCGGCTGGCCGAGCCGGGCGAGTTCACGCTGCGGGCCTTCCTCAATGACAAGCTCGATCTGGCCCAGGCCGAGGCTGTGGCCGATCTGATCGATGCCAGCACCGGGCAGGCCGCGCGCTCGGCGGCGCGCTCGCTCGCGGGCGTGTTCTCGCGCGCGGTGCACGCGCTGGTGGAGGGGCTGATCGACCTGCGCATGCTGGTGGAGGCCACGCTGGACTTCCCCGAGGAGGAGATCGACTTCCTGCAGCGCGCGGATGCACTGGGCCGACTGGCTCGGCTCGAGACGGAGCTGGCCGGCCTGCTGGCGCAGGCCCGGCAGGGCGCGCTGCTGCGCGAGGGGCTGGATGTGGTGCTGGTGGGCGAGCCGAATGTCGGCAAGAGCAGTCTGCTCAATGCGCTGGCTGGCGCCGAGGTGGCGATCGTCACGCCGATTGCGGGCACCACGCGTGATCGGGTCTCGCAGGCCATCCAGGTGCGCGGCGTGCCGCTGAATGTGATCGACACGGCCGGCCTGCGAGAGGCCACTGATGAGGTCGAGCGCATCGGCATCGAGCGCACCTGGCAGGCGGTGGCGCAGGCCGATCTGGTGCTGCAGCTGGTGGCCGCCGATGCCGGCGGAGTTGCGCCGAGTGGCGCCGTGGACGCGGCGCTGGCGCAGCGTCTGCCCGCGGGCGTGCCGGTGCTGCGGGTGGTGAACAAGATCGACCTCAGCGGGGAGCCGGCGTGGGTGGCGCGTGACGATGCCGGGCAGCCACAGACGGTATGGCTCTCGGCGCGCGAGGGCAGCGGCATCGAACTGCTGCGCGAAGCGCTGCTTGAGCTGGCCGGGGTTCAGTCCGCGGGCGAGTCGGTGTTCATCGCGCGCGAACGGCATCTCATCGCGTTGCGGCAGGCGCAGCAGCACCTGGCTCAGGCACGCTGTCGCGCGGCTCAGGGTGATCGACAGCTGGAGCTGTTTGCCGAAGAGCTGCGGCTGGCCCAGGAGCGGCTGGGGGAGATCACCGGGGAGTTTTCGGCGGATGATCTGCTGGGGGTGATTTTTGGGCGGTTCTGCATCGGGAAGTAGCGCGGAACCGTCCCATCATCACCCGGACCCAGGCAGCGGCTTTTTCCGCGCCATCATCCTGCTTGCGTCAGACGCCGCGGCACAGGCAACCTCGGGATGCCTGGTCGTCTGGCGGCCGGCCGCCTCGCCCCGTAACCCACGGCCCTCTTCTTCCCCGAACCTGTCATGCCCTCCATCCTGCGACTTCCCCAGCGCGGCCAGGCCGGCACCCGCACCCGCACGGCCCTGATTTCCATTGCGCTTGCCGCCACTGCGCCGGTGGCCCTCGCCCAGCCCACCCCGGCCGGCCTGTGGAAGACCATCGATGACGAGACCCGGCAGGAGAAGTCCCATGTGCGCATCCTGGATGCGGGGGGCACGCTGATCGGGCGCATCGAGCGCATCACCGACCCGGCCCACCACGACGCGAAGTGCGAGAAGTGCGAAGGCGCGCGCAAGGACCAGAAGGTGCTCGGCATGACCATCATCGAGGGCGTGAAGCGCGACGGCACTCACTGGGACGGCGGCACCATCCTCGATCCGAACAACGGCAAGGTCTACAAGGTGCGCCTCACTCCCAAGGAGGGTGGCCGTATGCTCGAGGTGCGCGGCTTTCTCGGGCCCTTCTATCGCAACCAGACCTGGGTGCGGGTGGAGTAGGCACGGGCATTCGCGCCATCACCGGGACATCGACATGAGGAGATCGACATGACCCAGGGTTCACTCGGCCGCATGCTGGTGGGCAGCGTGCTGACCACCGCCGCAGGCGCTTCCCGGTCTGCGCGCGGTGATCGCCATCGGCGATACCGCGCCCGCATGGGGCCATGACTACGAGGCCCTGCTGGCGCGATCACCCGCGAGTGAACCCGAGGTCGACATCGCCGAGTCCGACCCGTACTACTTCAACCTCACGTCGGGCACCACCGGGCTGCCGAAGTCGTATGTGCTGACCCAGTTCAACAACAGCTCGATCGGCGCGTTCATGGACGGCTTCGACCTGTCGCGGCGCGATGTGGTGATGACGGTGTTCCCGATGTTCGGCCGCGTGGGGTTCGCCTGGACGCTGGGCGCGGCGATGTTCGGGCTCAAGAATGTCCTGATGAACTTCGCGCCGGCCGAACGCGACCTCTCGTCGTTGCGTGCCGTGGTCTACGCCGGCTCGATGCTGCCGCCCACGGTTCGCGATCAGACCATGGCGCGGCTCTGCCCGTCGCTCTACGACACTACGGCATGCAGGAAACCGGCGCGCTGGTGCTGAGCACGCCCGAGGATCGCGCCGCCCGCCCCGACTCGATCGGGCGCGTGGTGATGTTCGCCGAGATCCGCGTGGTCGACCCGTCTGGCCGCGCGGTGCCGGCCGGCAAGGTGCAGAAGTTCCTGCTCGTTGAGCGCTACGGCGAGTCGGGGGCGGCGAAGGCATGAGCGAGAGCAGCGCCGCCGGGGTTCGTGCGTCAGAGCACCCGCCACCAGGGCACCGCCAGCACATCGGGGGCGAGCCACTCGGTGGCCGGGCCGGCGTGCAGCAGCAGGCCCGCACGCGCCTTGCGACCGTATTCCTGGCGGAAGGTGCGAAGGTGAGCGCAGTCGGTCAGACGCGGACGCGTGGTTGATTTGAGCTCGATCGGCAGCAGCCTGCCGCCCGCTTCGATCACGAAGTCCACTTCCTCGCCGAGCGTGGTTCGCCAGTAGGCGAGCTCCACCCGATCGATCCGGGCGTCGCGCCAGGCGATCAGGTCGTGCATCACCAGGTTTTCGAGGTGCGCACCGGTGGGACCGGTGCCGCCGAGGTGCAGGGCGAGGCCGGTGTCGCTCCAGAAGAGCCGGGGCGACTTGATCAGACGCTTGGTCCGGTTCACCGCGTAGGCGGGCAGACGGATCAGCTGGTACGAGGTTTCCAGCAGGTTGAGCCAGCGGTGCACCGTCGGTTGCGGCAGACCGGTATCGCGGGCGAGCTCGGTCTGGTTGAGGATCCCGCCCAGGCGCAGGCAGGTGGCCTGCATCAGGCGACGGAAATCGGGCAGCGCGCTGATGGCGGCGAGGTCCTGCAGATCTCGCTCGAGATAGGTGCGCACATAGCCGTCGAACCAGATGGCGCGGTCCGATCGCGTGGCGAGCTGGAGCGCTGGCGTGGGAAACCCGCCGCGCAGCGCCAGCGCCTGCCAGTCCTCCCGCGGTGCGTCATCGGCCATCAGCAGATCGCGCCACTGCTCTTCGGGCGTGTCGAGGATCGCATCCCAGCGCCCGGCGCTCGCGCGGCCGAGTTGCTCGCGCCGGGTCATGGGCCACAGCGTGAGGTAGCTCGCGCGCCCGGCCAGGGATTCGGAGACCTGCCGCATCAGCAGCAGGTTGGCCGAGCCGGTCAGCAGGAAGCGCCCGGGGCGACGGTCGCGGTCGATCGCGCGTTTCACGTCGGTCATCAGGCCCGGTTCTCGCTGCACTTCGTCGAGCGTGAGCGGATCCTTGCCGCCGAGCAGGGCTTCGGGGTCGCGGCGCGCGGCGTCGCGCACGTCGAAGTCGTCGAGCGACCGGTAGTGCCGCCTGCCCGGAACCATCGTCTCGACGAGCGTGCTTTTGCCGGTTTGTCGTGCGCCGGTGAGCACCACGGCGGGCATGACGCGCAGGCGGCTGGCCAGCGCGGAATCGACGAGGCGAGGAAGGGGCTCCATGCTGTGGATGATATTCATTCACGCCATGGATAGGCAAGCAGAGCCCCCGCAGCGCGCTCGCAACAGGCTGTCACCCACGGAAACCACAATCCGGCAATCACGGTTTCCGATCCGCCGAACCACGGGCTGTATACGGCGGGCGAGCTTGCGAAAGCAGCGTTTTCCCTCGCCTCGGAGGGATAGCGGGCTTAGCAGCCGTCTTCAGTCCAGCGTGGCCCCGGAGCTCTTCACGATCTTCGTCCACAGCTCGAGGTCATCGCGGGTGAGCCGCGCGAGCTCGGCCGGGGTGCTCGGCGCGGTCTCGGCGCCCTGGCCGGCCAGTCGCTCGGCCAGCGCCGGGTCGGCCAGCGCCTTGGCGCCCTCGGCGGCGATGCGGTCGACCACCGCCTTCGGCGTGCCGGCCGGGGCGAAGAGGCCATACCACGAGTTCACATGGAAGCCCGGCAGGGTCTCGGCCAGGGTGGGCAGATCAGGGGCGAGTTTCGTGCGCCGCTCGGTGGCCACGCCGATCACCTTGAGCTGGCCGTTGCGCACGAAGGGGATCACGCCGGGGAAGCTGCCGAAGGTGATTGGCACCTGACCGGCGACCACATCGGTGGCGGCCGCGGCCGCGCCGCGATACGGGATGTGCACCAGATGCAGCCCGGCGCGCTGGTTGAGCATCACGCCGAGCAGATGGTTGAGCGTGCCGTTGCCTGCTGAGGCGTAGTCGATCTTGCCGGGGCGGGTCTTGGCGTAGGCGATCAGGCCCTTGAGGTCATTGGCCGGGAACTTCGGGTTGGCCACCAGCAGGTAGGGCGCGGTGGCCACCGACATCACCGGCTCGAAGTCCTTGATCGGGTCGAAGCCGGCATTGCGGTAGAGCGAGGGGTTGATGGTCTGCGCGCTCTGCGCGGTGATCATCAGCGTGTAGCCGTCGCGCGGCGCGCGGGCGACGAAGGCGGTGCCGACATTGCCGCCGGCGCCCACGCGGTTCTCGACCACGATGGGCTGGCCGATCGCCTGCGACAGGCGGGTGGCAAAAGCCCGCGCCACGGTGTCGTTGGCGCCCCCGACCGCCTGCGGCACCACCAGGGTCACCGGCCGCGCCGGCCAGCTCTCCTGGGCGTGGGCAGCGCCGACGCGGGTGGCGGCGGCGGTGGTCAGCGCCCAGGGCGCCAGCGGCGCAAGCAGGCGGTGGCGTTGGGGCAGGCGGTGGGTCATCGGGGTGCGCTCCTTGGGGAACCGGTGCGGGAGCCCGATTGTAGGGGCCGGCGCCCCGGGCTCACAGCCAGCGGCTCACCCGTACCGCGCCCGCCGAGCCCGCGCCCACGACCGCGGCCCAGCCGGCAGCCAGCCAGCGTGCCGGCCCGGTGAGCGTGGCGTGCGCCTGCCGCGCGCGAGCCTCGTCGCGGTGGGCCTGCTCGTCGCGCTGGCAGTCGGCCAGCAGCGCGCGCAGCGCCCGCAGGGCGGGCCGG
>JAGWVN010000009.1 GCA_018970865.1 Betaproteobacteria bacterium | reverse complement strand
AGCGTTGTTGAGCGTGAATTCCGTGGTGCCCGGCGCGAAGCTCACCCGGCCGCCATTGGCGGTGGCAGTGAAAGCGCCTCGGTTGAGGTCGACCGTGACCCGGTTGCCGAGCACCGTGGCGCCAGCGCCGCTGAGGTCGCTGTCGGATTCCAGCACCAGGTTGAGCCTGTTCTCGCTGGCGGTGATGTTCGCGTTAAGCGCGATGTTGTTGTGTGCCCTGAGGGTCAGCGTGGCGTTGCCGCCCTCGGTCTTGGCGATGGGCGCGCTCACCGTGATGTCACCGGCCTGCGAGCCGCTGCTGCCGGTGGTGATCAGGACGCTGGTGCCCTCGTTGAGCGACTCGCTGATGAAGCCGGCACGCACCGTGGCGCTGTTCTGGGTCGGGGTGATGGCCTGTGTGTAGACCCCGCTGATGAAGCGGTCCGAGTAAACATAATCCACCGGCCCGCTGGTGGCCTGGATGGTCACGTTGTAAGGGTCGATCAGCCAGGTGCCGCCGGTGCCGCGGGGCGCCGCGGCATCAGGCCGCTCGGTCACCGACAGCGTCTGCCTGCCGGAGGTCTCGATGAACCCGCCATCTCCTCCCTGCGGCCCGCCTCGGGCGCTCACGCGACCATGAATCAACGCGGCATCGTCGGCCCAGAGAATGAGCTTGCCGCCCTGTCCCTGTTCAGTGGCATCGGCCCGGATCACCGCTCCGCGGGCCATCAGCAGCCACTCGGCGTTCGGCGCACCGGCACTCGCGCCCTGCACATCACCGCCAACCAGCACCGTGCCGCCACCTGCCGGGCCTGTCACATCGATGCTGAGGGTCTCGCCGAGCACGATCTCGCGCCCCATCACCCGTACCCGACCACCGGTGCCCACCACACCGCCTGCCAGCAGGTTTCGCGGGTCGGGCTGCGGCGCCGGCGGTGACGGCGCGGGCGCTGGCGCCGAGGCCGACACGGGAACTGCCATGGGCAGGGCACCCGAGGACGCGCCCGCACTCTGCGGCGAAGCGCCGACTGGCTCGGTGACCGCAGCGGTCGGCAAGACCTCTGTCGCAGCCGACGAAGAAGCGACCTGAGGCGAGGCGCCCCCCACCGCCGCGCCCGATGACGCGGCGGGTGACGACGCAGCCAGGGACGCGGTCGCCGCCGACGCGCCCGCGCCCGCCGATTCCACGGCCGGCGCCCCGGCCTGACTCGCGCCCCCCGTGCCGGCCTGCCCCGCGCCGGCCGCGCTGCCGGCGGTCGTGACCGGCGCCGGCGCCGCCACCACGGCCTGCACGGCCGCCGTGGCGCTGGCATCGATGCGGCCCTGCAGGCTGACCTGCTCGCCGGCCTGGATGTCGATCTCGCCGCCCTTGCGACGACCCTGGGCGTCGATGCCGCTGGCCACCATCTGGCCGGTGGCCGTCTGTTCGACCCGGCGCTGCGCGCGCAGCACGATGCGGCCGTCCTCGCCGACCACCGCCGTGGTGGCCTGCAGCACGCCGGCGTTCTTCACGAACTGGCCGTGCATGCCGATGCGACGGGCCACCACCTCACCGAGGTTGACGACCGTGGACTCGGGCGCGGACACCTCCCAGGAGACCTCGGGCGCCTGCGGATTGACCAGCGTGACCCGGTGGCCCGCGGCGAGCAGCACCTGCCCCTCGGGCGAGTGGATGATGCCGCTGTTCTCGACCTGCGGCGCCACCAGATAGACCAGACCGCCCGAGGCGGTGCGGATGCTGCCCTCGTTGCGGATGGCGCCGGCGGCACGGTTCTCGGCCGCGGTACCACCGAAGTTCAGGCGACCGGCGGCGAAGTCTTCGTTGCTCAGTCTGAGCGTGGACACCACCAGGGCGCCCACATCCACCTGCGCGCCGCGCCCGAAGGCCACGCCGCTGGGGTTGATCAGGAACACCCGGCCATTGGACTCGAGCCGACCGAGAATCTCGCTGGGCGCGCCCGACACCACGCGGTTGAGCACCTGGCTGGCTGCGCTGGGCTGGATGAACCGGGTGGTCTCGCCCACCCCGATGTTGAACTGGTTCCAGTGGATGACCGCGCCGTTGCTGGTGGTCACGCTCAGGGTGGCGCCGTTCTGCTGCAGCGAGGCGCTGCCCTGGATCACCTGCGCGCCGCTGGGGTTGGCCCAGGCCGGCGCGCCGATCGCCGCGATGGCCCCGGCCAGCAGGCCCATGCGCCAGGGGCGTGGCGGCACCCGCGTCGCCGCCGGGTGCTCAGGACGGTTCAGACGCGGCCGGGAACGCGAGCGCCCACGGTCAGAACCCATAACTCATGGCCATGTGGAGGAAGGCGTCGCCCGGGACCGACAGGCCGTCGCCCTGGACCACGACGCCGGTGTCCAGGCGCAGCGACATGCGCTGCCGCCACGACAGGCGGATGCCGCCGCCCACGCTGGAGAGCAGGTGCCGCTCCTTCTCGCCGGCCAGCGCGCTGTTGCGCTGAACCGCCGCAAGGTCAGAGAAGACCTGCCAGCCGAAATCACCGCCCATCCCGTCCTGCAGGGGTCGCAGCGGCGACTGCAGCTCGAGCGAGAAGCGCTGGCCGCGATCACCGGCCGCCACCCGAGAGCTGAAGCCGCGCACCGAGCCGTCACCGCCGATGGCGAACTGCTCGGCCGGCACCAGGGCGTCGCGGGTCCACTGACCGCTCCACGAGGCAAGCAGCGTGTTGGTCCGCACCGAGACCGAACCGCCCAGGCTCCAGCGGGTGATGCCGTAGTAGGGATTGGCGCCAGCGCGAAGACCCGGCTCCTGGAAGACCGCGGCATCGCTGCGCCCGCCGCCGGGCAGGTTGCGGCTGTAGCTCGCCAGTCCGAACACCGCCCATCGGTCTTCGCGGCGGCTGGCGCTGTAGCTGAGCGACAGCGGCCGCAGGACAACGCTGGGGATGAGGCTGGGTCCATCGGAGACCGTGGCAACACGACTGTTGACCTGCTTGATGTCCAGCCCGAACGCGAAACGCGGATCCCACGCGCCAAGCCGCGGCAGCAGCCGGGTGGCCCGCAAGCTGAGAGTGTTGCCGCTGCTGGACATGAAGTAGTCCCCAGCGGCCGTTCTCAAGGTGCCGGAATCGACATTGGAGTGCAACAGGCTGCCATCGAGCAGCCATTTGAGCCGATAAACGGGCACTCTCAACCCGACAGACGCGATCTGCACATTGTGTTCGCGCCCCGGCGCGGTGATCGCCTGGGCGGTGCCGACGATGTCGCGATCGAACAGGTTGTGGTGCTGCACCGCCGCCCCGACCCGCCACTGCCCGGTGCTAGGCGAGCCGGTGTTGTCGAGGCTGACCTGCCCGGCCAGCGGTGGCAGGTCGTTGGTGCGCAGGCTGCCGGTGAGCGCGCCATCGTCCTCGGTGCGGAAGGTGACCTGCATGTAGCGGCCGGGGTTTTCGTTGGCCAGGCGCAGTTCGTCGCCGATCACGGTATCGGAGGGCGTCGTCCCCTCGCGCAGGGAAGGCACGGCGCGCCGCTGATTGGCCAGCCCGCGATGGCGCGCGCCCTCGACTTCGATCTTGCGAAGCTTGAGTTCATCGACCTGCAGCCGGACCAGGCCACCCTCGATGGTCTGCTCCGGCAGGAGCACGCGCACGGCGGTGATGCCGGCACGGCCATAAGCCTCGCGAATCGCCTCCTGGGCGAGTTCGATGTCGGAAAAGCGCCGGCTCTCGCCGGTGAAGCTCGCCACCGCGGCCTGCAGCGCCGGCAACGGCACCAGCGTGGCGCCTTCGATCTGGTAGCGGGCGATCCGGAAGCGTGGCTCGACGGAGGCCGGCGCCGGCGCGGAAGCAGCGGCTGGCGCAGGAGTGGCGGCAGGAGCGCGCGTGGCGGCGGGCGCGGGCGGGGCGCCAGGAGCGGAGAACGGCGCCGGCGTAGCCGGCGCGCGTTCCGGCGGATTCGTCTGGGCACGGGCCGCCCCGGCCACCCCGATCGCGAGCGCGCCGATCAGCGCGACCTGCCGCAGCACCGGCAATCGACCGGCAACGGCCGTGCCGACACCCGCCGCTTTCGCGGCCGGCGATGTGCCGGCATGATGCCCGGCGATGACATTCGGCATTGCCAAGAAACTGACTCCACGGGGGGTGGCGCTGCTCGCTTCGGCGGCAACCACGCTGCTGGTGACGCTGCTGCTGACCGGCTCGATCGTCCAGGGTCTCACTCCCCCAGTGTTGCAAAGACTCGACCTGTTCATTCACGACAATTGGGTGCGCTCTACCCTGCAATTCACCGGGACGCCCAAGGTCACGCTGCTCGCGCTGGACGAGGCAAGCCTGCAGAAGATCGGCCAGTGGCCCTGGCCGCGCGACCGGATCGCGCAGGTGATCGAGGCGGTCATCGACCGGCACGGCGCGCGGGCAATCGCCTTCGACATGGTGTTCGCCGAGCCTGACCGCAGCGATGCCGATCGCATTCGCGAACGGCTGGCCCGGGTGCCCGGCGAACAGGGCTCGGCGCTGGGCGCGCAGATGCGCGATCTGCTGGTCGAGCTCGACCGTGACGCGGCGCTGGCCCGCATCCTGGCCGGCCGGCCGGTGGTGCTCGGCCATTACTTCACCAACGACGGCAACCAGCGTGTGGGCGCCCTGCCCGACCCCTGGCTGCCGGCGGACATCGCCCATCAGTCCGGCGTGTTTCCGCCACGCGGCGATGGCTTCGGCGCCAATCTCGCCGCGCTGGTCAAGGCGGCCGGCAGCGCGGGCCACATGAACCCCTCGGTGGACGCCGACGGGGTCACCCGCCGCCTGCCGTTGCTGATCGAGAACGAGGGCATGCTCTATCCCTCGCTGATGCTGGCCGCGCTCACGATCGTGGCGGGCGATCAGGCGCAGGTGGCTTTCGGCGAGGCCACCACCCTGGGTGGGCGGCCGGTCACCGAAACCATCACCCTCGGCTCCTACCGCCTGCCCATCGATGATCAGGCGCGATCGATGCTGCCCTTCTTCGGCGGGCGCGGCAGCGTGCCCACGGTGTCGGTGCTCGACATGCTCGAAGGCCGGATGCCGCCCGACCTGATGCGTGGCCGCGTGGTGGTGTTCGGTCCCACCGCGCCGGGCCTGCGCGACAGCCGCGCCACCCCGGTGGACACCAACCAGCCGGGCACCGAGCTGCATGTGTCCTGGCTGCAGGGCGCGCTCGATGGGCGCCTGCCCAGCCGTCCCCATTACACCGACGCGGCGGTGCTCAGCCTGGTCTGGTGCGTGGCGCTGGGCATGATGGCCGGCGCCTGGCGCCTGCGCCCGGCGCGCTTCGTGGCCACCGCAGCGGCGCTGGCGCTGGCGGTCTGGACACTGGGCTGGTGGCTTTGGCGGCAGGAACGGGTAGTGCTGCCGGTGGCCCTGCCCCTGGCACAGATCGGCATGCTGTTCGTGGCGCTGGGCGCGCTGGGCTATCTGCTCGAGCTGCGCGGTCGAAGCTCGATCAACCGGCTGTTCGGCCAGTATGTGCCGCCCGAGCTGGTCAACGAAATGAATGAAAACCCCGACAGCTACAGCATGTCGGGCCGGGCCGCGGAGCTCACTGTGATGTTCGCCGATGTCCGCGGCTTCACCACCCTCTCCGAGAAGCTGGAGCCCACCGCGCTCGGCGAGCTGATGAACGCCCTGCTCACCGACCTCTCCCGGGTGATCCGCGCCGATCATCTCGGCACCATCGACAAGTACATCGGCGACTGCGTGATGGCATTCTGGGGGGCGCCCGTGGCGCGCCCCGATCATGCCGCGGCGGGCGTGGCGGCGGCCCTCGACATGCAGCGCTCACTCGCTCGGCTGATGCCGCGACTGAACCTGCCCGAGGGCGCCACCATCGCGATCGGCATCGGCCTGAACACCGGTCGGGCCGTGGTGGGCAACATGGGCTCGGCCTATCGGATGGCCTACACGGTGATGGGCGACACCGTGAACACCGCCTCGCGCCTGGAGGGTCTCACCAAGGCCTACGGGGCGCAGATCGTGGCGGGGGAGGCGGTGCGCGCGGCGGCTGCCGAACCGTTCCTGTGGCGCCAGCTCGACCTGGTGCGGGTGAAGGGCCGCGACACGCCGTTGGCCATCCACGAGCCGCTGTGCCGCGCCAGCGAGGCAACGCCGGCGCAGCGCGAGATGGTGCGCCGGCACGAAGTCGCCCTGGCCCGCTATCTGGCACGCGATTTCGACGGGGCGCGGGCGCAGTGGCAGGCGCTGCAGGCCGAGCCCGACACTGCCCTGCACAGCGCCCTGCATGCGGTGTGGATCGAGCGCTGCGGGCAGTGCCTGAGCTCACCACCGCCGCCGAACTGGGACGGCGTGCACACCTTCGAGACCAAGTAGGCCGCCGCCGGCCCTAGATGTCGATCTGCTCGGGCTTGAGGAAGCGCTCGCCGTACTGCCGCGGCACGCCCTTGGCGAGGAACACCTCGTAGAGGTCGGGATCGATGTGCCCGTTGTCACGGAAGCGCTGCATGATGGCCAGCGCCTGCGAGAGCTTCATCGAGGGCTTGTAGGGACGGTCGGCGGCCGTGAGCGCCTCGAAGATGTCGGCGATGCCCATGATGCGGGCCTGCACGCTCATCTGCTCGCGGGTGAGGCCGCGGGGATAGCCCTTGCCGTCCATGCGCTCATGGTGGCCGCCGGCATACTCGGGCACATTGGCCAGGTGCCTGGGCCAGGGCAGGTTCTCGAGCATGTGGATGGTGGACACGATGTGATGGTTGATCACCTCGCGCTCGCTGGCGGTGAGCGTGCCTGCCCGGATGCTCAGGTTCTCGATCTCGTCGGCGGTGAGGAAGGGCCGTCGTTCGCCGGAAGGATCTGTCCAGGGATAGCGCTCGCTGATCTCGGCGATGCGCTGCACCGACGCGTCGTCGAGGCTCTCGCCGCCCTGATTCACGCGGTGCAGGAACTGCCGGTCGTCCTGGATCTGCCGCCGGACCCGGTCGAGTTCGGCCTGCGCCTGCTCGCGCGGCTGGCCGGCCGCGACCGCCCGCAGCGCCGCGATCTCGGCGTCACGAGCCACGACCTCGAAGCGGGTGTCGAGCAGCTCGATGCGGTCGAAGATGGTCTGCAGCTTGGTGGCCTTGTCCACCACATGCACCGGCGTGGTGACCTTGCCGCAGTCATGCAGCAGGGCCGCGATGCGCAGCTCGTAGCGGTCCTTGTCGGTGAGCTGGAAGCCGGCCAGCGGACCCTCGGTGGTCTGGTTGACCGCCTCGGCCAGCATCATGGTCAGCTCGGGCACCCGCTCGCAGTGGCCGCCGGTGTAGGCGGATTTCTCGTCGATGGCATCGTCGATGAGTTTGACGAAGGCCTCGAAGAGGTTCTCGAGCTGCAGCATCAGCCGCCGGTTGGTGAGCGCCACGGCCGCCTGCGAGGCGAGCGACTCGGCCAGGCGCTGGTCGGCGGTGGAGAAGGGGTGCACCTCGCCGGAAGACGGGTGGGTGGCGTTGATCAGCTGCAGCACGCCGATGATGGTCGACTCATGGTCACGCAGCGGCACGGTCAGGAAAGACCGGGAGCGGTAACCGGTGGCCCGGTCGAAGCGGATGGTGCCGGAGAAGTCGAAGTTCTCGTCGGTGTAGGCGTCGGCAATGTTGGCGGTGGCGCCGGTGATCACCACATGGGCCGCCACCATGTGGTCGTTGGGGCTGCCGTCGTCCATGTAGAGCGGCAGGTCGGTGAACTGCGGCGGCAAGGAGGCCGATGAGCTGCCGCCGAAGGCAATGCCCATGGAGAGCGTGCGCACGATGCGAAACTGCAGGCGGCGCTGGTCGTCGGACACCATGTAGAGCGTGCCGCCGTCGGCATGGGTGATGGACATCGCCGCCTGCAGGATCTTCTCCAGAAGGCGGTCGAGGTTGCGCTCGCCCGAGAGCGAGGCACCGACATCGTTGAGCTGCTCCAGTCGTCCGAAGAGACTGTCCTGAGTGTCCATCCCGGGTTCTTGAGTCGTGTGCGCCTGCGTGCCGCGCGCGTCTGGTCGTCGTCGACGCTAACCCAGCGCTCAGCCGCTGGCAAGCCTCAAACGAATGCCCGCGCGGCACTCGGAGACTGGCGGCCTGCGTGCGGGGTCGTGCCACCATCCTGCCGTGGCACGCCCTGCCGCGACATGCCGTGCCTTTCGCGGCGTCGCTCCACCGCCCCTTCCCGATCCTGCCGGAGATCCCATGTCCGCCGACCCCGCCCAGGGCAAGCCCACCGTGCTGATCCGCAACGCCCGCTGCGTGGCCACCATGGACGACACGCTGGGCGAACTGCGCGACGCCTCCATCCTGGTGCGCGGCAACCTGATCGAGGCGGTCGGCCCGGCCGAGGCGCTGGCCGATCAGGCCGATACCGTGATCGACGCCAGCCGCCACCTGGTGATGCCGGGCATGGTCAACACCCACCATCACATGTTCCAGTGCCTCACCCGGGCGGTGCCGGCGGCACAGGATGCCGAGCTCTTCGCCTGGCTGCGCCAGCTCTACCCGATCTGGGCCAATCTCACCCCCGAGATGGTGCACACCGCCACGCAACTGGCCATGGCCGAGCTGCTGCTGAGCGGCTGCACCACCAGCAGCGACCACCTCTACCTCTACCCGCGCAGCCGCCAGGGCAAGGTCAACCTCGAGGACAGCATCCGCGCTGCCCGGGAAATCGGCATGCGCTTCGTGGCCTCGCGCGGCAGCGTGAGCATGGGCGGGAGCAAGGGCGGCCTCGCGCCCGACCGGCTGATCGAGAACGAGGCCGAGGTGCTGGCCGAATGCCAGCGCCTGATCGAGACCTGGCATGACCCCAGCCATGGCGCCATGCTGCGCATCGCCGTGGCGCCGTGCTCGCCCTTCACGGTCACGCCGGCGCTGATGCGCGAGTCGGCCGCGCTGGCCCGGTCGTACCGGGGCCGTTTCGGCGCCAACGGGGTGCGCCTGCACACCCACCTCGCCGAGAACGACCACGATGTCGCCTACAGCCTGGAGACTTTCGGCCGCAGCCCGATCGACTACATGCGCGATGTCGACTGGGTGGGCGACGATGTCTGGCATGCCCACTGCGTGAAGCTCGACGACGAAGGCATCTCGCTCTTTGCCGCCACCCGCACCGGCGTGGCCCACTGCCCCTGCAGCAACATGCGGCTGGCCAGCGGCATCGCGCCCATCCGGCGCATGCTCGATGCCGGCGTGCCGGTGGCCCTTGGCGTGGATGGCAGCGCCAGCAACGACGCCGGCCACATGGTCAACGAGGCCCGTCAGGCCATGCTGCTGGCCCGAGTGGGCAGGGCGATGCGTCCGCCCGAGCTGCGCGACGGCCGGCGCTTCTTCGGCTGCGATCTCGGCCCGGCCGAGATGACTGCCCGCGATGCGCTGCGCGTGGCCACCCGGGGCGGCGCGCAGGTGCTCGGCCGCGACGACATCGGGCGCATCGCGCCAGGGCTGTGCGCCGATCTCGCGATGTTCCGCCTCGACACCCTCGAGATGGCCGGCGGCGCGGTTCACGATCCGGTGGCCTCGCTGCTGCTGTGCGCCAGCCCGCGCGCCGACCAGGTGCTGGTCAACGGCCGCCAGGTGGTCATCGACGGCGAACTCGCCACGGTCGAGGCCGGCCCGCTGGTGGAACGGCACAACCGGCTCGCCCGCGAGCTGGTGCTGGCCCCCCGCTGAGCGGGCACCGCCACCGCGCCATGACCGCCGCCTGAGGCGTCCACGCATGAGCTATCGCCAGACCATCGGTGCACGGGTCTACCGCTTCGACAATCTCGCCGCGCTGCTGGCCCGAGCCTCGCCCGCGCGCTCCGGCGATCTGCTGGCAGGCGTGGCCGCCGAGAGTGCCGAGGAACGCATGGCGGCGCGGCTGTGCCTGGCCGATGTACCGCTCTCCCGCTTCCTGCAGGAGGCGCTCATTCCCTACGAGGACGACGAGGTCACCCGACTGATCCTCGACAGCCACGACAAGGCGGCCTTCGCACCCGTGGCCTCGTTCACGGTCGGCGAGTTCCGCGACTGGCTGCTTGGCGACCAGGCCGACACCGCGGCTCTTGCCCGGCTCCAGCGGGGCATCACGCCCGAGATGGCTGCCGCGGTGAGCAAGCTCATGCGCAACCAGGACCTGATCCTGGTGGCCTCCCGATGCCGGGTGCTGACCGCCTTTCGCGACACCATCGGCCTGCCGGGCCGGCTGGCGGTGCGACTGCAGCCCAACCACCCCACCGATGACCTGCGGGGGGTGGCGGCCTCGATCGTCGATGGCCTGCTCTATGGCGCGGGCGATGCGGTGATCGGCGTGAATCCGGTGGGCGACAATCTCGGCGAGCTTGCGGGTCTGGTGCACGCGCTCGATGAGCTCATCGGCAGGCTGCAGGCGCCCACCCAGTCCTGCGTGCTCACCCATGTCACCAATACCCTGGCGCTGATCGAACGCGGCGCGCCCGTGGATCTGGTCTTCCAGTCGGTCGCCGGCACCGAGAAGGCCAACCGCGGCTTCGGCATCCACCTCGGGCTGCTGCGTGAAGCCCGCGATGCGGCGCTGTCCCTGCGCCGGGGCACCGTGGGCGAGAATGTCATGTACTTCGAGACCGGTCAGGGCAGCGCGCTGTCAGCCGATGCCCACCATGGCCTCGACCAGCAGACCTGCGAGGCCCGCGCCTACGCGGTGGCGCGCGAGTTCTCGCCCCTGCTCACCAACACCGTGGTCGGCTTCATCGGACCGGAGTATCTCTACGACGGCAAGCAGATCATCCGCGCCGGTCTCGAAGACCACTTCTGCGGCAAGCTGATGGGCGTGCCGCTCGGCTGCGATGTCTGCTACACCAACCATGCCGAGGCCGACCAGGATGATGTCGACACCCTGCTCACCCTGCTGGGCTCGGCCGGCCTCACTTTCATGATGGGCGTGCCGGGCGCCGACGACATCATGCTCAACTACCAGAGCACCTCCTTTCACGACGCGCTCTACCTGCGCCGGCTGCTCGGCCTGAAGCGGGCGCCGGAGTTCGAGGCCTGGCTGCAGGCCATGGGCCTGACCAACGCGCAGGGCGAGTTGCTCCCCGCTGATCCCGACCACCCCGCGCTGGCGGCGCTGCGTCAGCTGCCGATGTTGCGATGAACCAGCCGGAACCCGACACCGCCGCGCCGACGGTCAGGCCCGATGACGCGCGCGCTGCCGCCGCGCCGGCAAGGCCCGACCCCTGGGCCGAGCTGCGGGCCTTCACCCCGGCGCGCATCGCGCTTGGGCGCAGCGGCACCAGCCTGCCCACCGCCGAGGTGCTGCGATTCGGCCTGGCCCATGCCCAGGCCCGCGACGCGGTGCACTGCGCGCTCGATGTCGAGGCCTTGCAGCAGGCGCTCGGCGGCCCTGGCATGCCCCCGGTGCGGCCGGTGCGCAGCGCCGCGCCCGATCGTCACCGTTACCTGCTCAGACCCGACTTCGGTCGTCGCCTGCATCCGGACGACGCGGCTGCATTGCGGGCCGCGGCTGCCGGCGGGCCCGCGCCCGATGTGGTGTTCATGCTCGGCGATGGCCTGTCGGCGCTCGCTGTGCAACGCCATGCCGCCCCCCTGGTAAGGCAGCTGCTGGCGCGCACGCCGCCGGGCTGGTCGATCGGGCCGCTAGTGATCGCCACCCAGGCCCGGGTGGCGCTGGGCGACGCGGTGGGCGAGGCGCTGGGCGCGGGCTTCGTGGCGGTGCTGATCGGCGAGCGCCCCGGCCTGGGCTCCCCCGACAGCCTGGGGGTCTACCTCACCGCGCAGCCGCGGGTGGGCCGCATGGATGCCGAGCGCAACTGCCTGTCGAACATCCGGGCCGAGGGGCTGTCGATCGAGGCGGCCGCGCACAAGCTCTGGTGGCTGCTGCAGCGGGCGCGCGCCATCGGCGGCACCGGCACGCAGCTCAAGGACGAGTCGGATCGTCTGCTGCCCTGACCGGCGCGAGATCCGCCGGGCCGAGCTCGTGGGCCCGCCCGAAGCCGGCATTCAGGCTGGCCCGCAGCGGCGCGATGCGCCAGAAGGCGAAATCGCCGAAGTCCGCGTAGAGCGCCGCCTTGGGGTGCGCCCGCAGGTAGCGTTCCCGCGCGGCGAGGCCCTCGGCGGAGTCGCGATCGAGCCGCCAGGCCTGCCCGACAAGACTCAGCCGGGGATGGGCCAGCGGGTCACCAGCGGCGGGCTCGCCGATCAGCACCGAGCAGCGCGGGTCGGCCTGCAGCGCCCCGGCATGGGCGGCGAGCGCGGAGATGAGGATGATCAGCGCGCCGCCAGGCTCGGCCACCAGCGCCACCCGGCTGGCCAGGGGGTGGCCGCTGCCCGGCTCGAGCGCAGCCAGCGCGCCGTGACGCGCAGCCGACAGCAGCGCCGCGGCCTGCGCGCGCGCCGCGTCATCCACCGGGCGCAGGGCGTCGGCGCGGTTCATGGCGCAAGCCCGGGCGCCGCGGTGATGCGGCGCTCGAACTCGCGCAGCCGCTTGTACACCGACATCAGCTCGACGATGGTCGACCAGCTGTGGACAAGGTACTGGAAGGATCCCTGCACGCGATCGAAGGCCCGCACGATCTGCTGCATCAGCCCTAGGGTGATCGCCCCGCCCATGAGGGAGGGGCCCAGTGCGATGTAGGGCACCAGAACCGCGAACTGCAGGTAGGACCACTTCGCGACATCGAAGTAGAGGTAGTGGAAGAAGAGCTGGAAGTAGTTGCGGCGCACCGCATCGAAGAGCCCGCGCAGGGTGGCCGGCGCGGCGCGCTCGGGCTGATCCTCGCCATAGACCAGCTCCTTGCGGTAGGCCGCCTCCACCCGCTGGTTGTGGAACTCCAGACCGGGCAGGCGGATGCCGATCAGCGCCATCAGCACCGTGCCCGCCAGCGCGAAGGCGATCGCCACCCAGACCAGCGAGTGTTCCACCCGGCCCAGCCAGGGCAGCTCGGTGACACTGGCCGACAGCGTCCAGAGGATGGGCAGGAAGGCGATCAGGGTCAGAACGCTGTTCATGAGGCTCACGCCGAGGCTCTCCATCAGCCGGGCGAAGCGCATGGTGTCCTCCTGCACCCGCTGCGAAGCGCCTTCGATGCCGCGCACCCGCGCCCAGTGAACGACATAGAAATCGTTCATGGCCTGACGCCAGCGGAACACATAGTGCTTGACCAGGAAGTCGAGCAGCACCGAGACCAGCACGAATACCGCGGCCAGCTTTCCGAAGCTGGCGATGTAGCCCCAGTAGGCATCGATCGACACGCTGCCCGGCGTGCCCAGCGCCTTCTGAACGAGGTTGTAGAAATCGCCGAACCACTCGTTGATCCGGACATCGAGTTCCACCTTGTACCAGCTGGCAAACAGGATCAGCGCGGTGCCAGGGCCCGACCAGGCGAACCAGCGCCGGCTGAGGAAGAAACTGCGGAACACGCGAGGCTAGGCGTTGCCCATCCAGAGGTCCTGCAGGTTCTCGAAGCCCCACTTCTCGGCGAGCTCGCGCGAGACGATCTTGTCGCCGCAGTCGGGCGAGGCCAGGTCGAGCACATACCGGTTCACCGGCATGCCGGTGGTGATGGAGTAGAAGACCTTGACCCGCGGCTTGATCAGGCTGCGCGGATTCTGATCGATCACCACGCCCATCTTGCCGGATTCGAGCTTGACGAGCGTGCCCACCGGGTAGATGCCGATGCAGCGCACGAAGGACTGGAAGAGGTCCGGATCGAAGGAGCCCTTCCACTGCGACATGCGCTGGATGGAGGCCGACGGATCCCAGGCCTGCTTGTAGGCCCGGGTGGAGGTGATGGCGTCATAGACATCGCAGATGGCGCCCATGCGCGCCATGCGGGTGATCTGCTCGCCCGACAGGCCCTTGGGGTAGCCGCTGCCATCCATCTTTTCATGGTGGTGCAGGCAGACATCGAGCGGCACATCACCCAGTCCCTTGCACTCGCTGAGCATGGCGAAGCCCTGCTCGGGATGCTTGCGCACCACCGCGAACTCGTTGTCGGTGAGCGATCCCGGCTTGTTGAGGATGTCGAGCGGGATGGCCATCTTGCCGATGTCGTGCAGCATGCCGGCCACGCCAGCCTGGCGGGTTTCCTCCTCGCTGAGCCCGATCTGACGGGAAAGCGCCACCATGAGCGCGCACACCGACACCGAGTGCATGAAGGTGTAGTCGTCCTTGGTCTTGAGCCGGGCAAGGCTCACCAGGGCCACCGAATTGCGCTGCACCGAGGCCGAGACCTCCTCGACGAACGGCAGCACCTGGTCGACCTCGAGCGCCTTGCCCATGCGCACCTCGGTGAACAGCGTGGTGACCTCGCCGCGCATGCGACCGACCAGCTGCGCAGCCTTGTGGACCTCGACCTCAAGCTCGACGCGCTGTTCGCGCTGCGGCTTGACCGGGGCGGCGGCTCTGGCCGGCGACGCCGGCGCTGGCGCGCTGGGGGCGGGAGCCGATGGCGACATGGCGCCGCCAATGACCCGGCTCTTGCTTTCGTCGATCCAGATGTGCTTGACGCCGGACTCCAGAATGCCGGCCACCGTCGCCTGATCTTCCACCAGAAATTTGGTGCGCCAGAACGGGTGGTTGAACCAGGAGCTGTCGAAGGACTGGACGAACATGCCAGGCCTGAGATCGGCGCTCGGAATTTTCTTCAGCATGACCCCGCCATTTCATCCGCGGGCGCCGGGGCGGGTCAAAGCCGCGGTGATGAAGCACGGGCAATGGCCGATGGGTGGTCGGCAATGCCGGGTTGGGCGGCAGTCGGGCGGGCGCCGGCGGTGCCTGCCCGGGCGACGGCCCGCCCGCCGGGGGAGATCAGCCGGGTTCATGGCCGCGTCGGCCGCCCGAGGCGGAATGCCGGGTTGACCCGGCCGGAAATGGTCCGACCGCGTTCCGGGCCGGCTGCCCGGACGGGCCAGGACCCGGCGCCGGGCGTTAAGATCGCCCGGACACGAATCGGCGCCAGGCGGCGGCCGACCAACCCCAGGGAGACAGGCGATGGATGGCGTGAACACCCGCTCGCGGGCCACCGCGGCGCAGATGCGCGAGCGCATCGGCAGCGACTTCGGCACCTCGGACTGGATGCTGCTCGATCAGGCCCGCATCTCGGCCTTCGCCACGCTGACCGAAGACGAGTATTTCATCCACACCGATCCGGTTCGCGCCGCGAAGGAGACCCCGTACGGCGGCACGATCGCCCACGGCTTTCTCACGCTGTCGCTGCTCGCGCAGATGGGCTATCAGGTCTGCCCCGCCGTCGAGGGCACGAAGTCGGGCGTCAACTATGGCTTCAACCGGCTGCGATTCGTGGCCCCGGTCAAGGCCGGCTCGCGGGTGCGCGGCCGCTTCCGCCTGAAGGACTTCGAGGCCAAGCCCGGTGATCGCTGGAACGCCACCTGGGAGGTGACCATCGAGATCGAGGGCGGCGGCAAGCCCGCCATCGCCGCGGAATGGCTCAACGCCGGTTTCTTCTGAGGCAGCAGGCTCGGCGCCCCGGGGTCTGCCAGGCGGCCTGGTCGCGGGCTGCCCGCCAACCCTGACTGCGTCGGGCCGGCGGGTCAGGCCCGCGGCCGCCGGGTCTCGGCCACCACCCAGGCCGCGTAGGCCGGCAAGGCCATGGCCGGGCGCACCGCGATGATCTCGGGCACCTCGTGGGGGTGCAGCGCCTTGAGGCGGGCGGCCATCTCGGGAAAGCGCGAGGCCGCGGTCTTGATGACCAACGCCACCTCGGTGGCATTGACCACCTCGCCGCGCCACCGGTAGACCGACTGCATCGGGCCCGCCATGTTCACGCAGGCGGCCAGCCCTTCGCTGACCAGCGCCTGCGCGATCGCCTGGGCGCAGGCCTCGTCGGGCGCGTTGGCATGCACCACCAGCACGCCGTCAGGGCGGCCGGTTTCCACCGGCTCGGGACGCGGCAGAGGGGCGCTCACGCTCACTTCCCCGGAAACTTGCCGGCCTGCTCGCCCCAGAGCGCGCGCAGGCGGGCGTCACGGCCGCAGGCGCTGCGGTAGTAGTCGTAGCGCACCGGGTTGCGGCGATAGTAGTCCTGGTGGTACTCCTCGGCCGGGTAGAACGGGGCGGCGGGCAGCACCGGCGTGACCACCGGCTCCTTGAAGGGCCGAGCCTTCTCGAGCGCCGCCAGCGAGGCCCGGGCGATGCGAAGCTGCTCCTCGTCGAGCGCGAAGATCGCGGTGCGGTAGGGCGAGCCCACATCGCAGAACTGCCGGTCGCGCACGGTGGGATCGATGGTGCGCCAGAAGTACTCCACGAGCTGCGCGTAGCTCACGCGGGCAGGGTCGAAGGTGATCTCCACCGCCTCGGTGTGGCCGGTGGTCTTGCGCGAGACCTGTTCATAGGTGGGGTTGGGCACCGTGCCACCGGTATAGCCGGACACCGTGGCCAGCACACCGGGCACCTTGTCGAAATCGGCCTCCACGCACCAGAAGCAGCCGCCGGCGAAGATGGCCCGGGCGGTACCGGCACCCGCGGTGGCCGCGGCCGGGGACGCAGCCGATCCCGTCGTGCCCGCGGAGGCGGCGGGGCGGGTCTGCGCCAGCGCGAGCGCGCTGACCAGGCCGAGCGCCGCGGCCAGCAGCCATCGACGCGCGGCCCTCATGCCGCCCCCTCGACAAAGCGCAGCGCCACGCCGTTGTTGCAGTAGCGCTTGCCGGTGGGCGGCGGACCGTCGTCGAAAACATGGCCGTGATGGCCCTCGCAGCGCGCACAGCGGTACTCGGTGCGCAGCACGAAGAGCTTGCGGTCGGCGTGCAGGGTGAACACCCCGGGCAGCGCGGTGTGGAAGCTCGGCCAGCCGGTGCCGCTGTCGTACTTGGCCTGGGAGGAGAACAGCGGCAGGTCACAGCCGGCGCAGTGGTAGCGCCCGGCGCGCTTCTCCTGGTTGAGCGGGCTGGTGAAGGGCCGCTCGGTGCCTTCCTCGCGCAGCACATGAAACTGCGCGGGGGTGAGCCGGGATCGCCATTGGGCCTCGGTCAGGCGCAGCGGCTCGATGCCCGGGCTGGCCGGCTGGCCGGCGGAAGGGCTGGCGGCAGGCACGGCCGGACGGATCTGCGACTGGGCCGAGCGGGCCAGCCAGGGCAGGGAGAACAGGGCAAACAGACGATGACGGCGACGCATCGGGGCAACCTTCCGGAAGGGGCCGCTGCGGGATCGCAGCCACGCCCGCGGTCAGGCAAGGATACCGCCAGCCGCCTCAGGCCGCGCCGCTGCGCACCGGGGTCGCAAGGCCATGGCGCGGATCGATGCCCTCGACGATCTGCACCACATACTCGGCGATGTTCTTGGCGTGATCGCCCACCCGCTCGATCGACTGCACGATGAAGACCAGGGCAAGTGCATCGGAAACGCAGCGTGAATCGGCCGCCATGGTTTCGATCAGCTCCTCGATCAGGCCGTCGCGCAGCTGGTCGACCGCGCGGTCGCGCTCGGCAAGCGAGGCCGACACCGTGGTGTCATGGCGCACGAAGGCATCGATGGCCGCACCGAGCATGGCCACCACCAGATCGGCCATGCGCTGGATCTTGTCGAGATCGATGGGCAGCGGCCGGCCATTGAAGTCCTTGGCCTTGAGCGCGATCTTCTTGGCCTCGTCGCCGATCCGCTCGAGGTCGTTGATGCTGTGGATGACCGCGATGGTCTCGCGCAGGTCCACCGCGATGGGCTGTCGACGGGCGATCACCTGGTTGCAGCGCAGGTCGGTCTCGACATGCATGCGGTTGACGGTCTCTTCGTCGGTGAGCACGTCCATCACGCGCCGCAGGTCGCCGTGGCGGACCGCGTCGATCGCGCGCACGAACTGCCGCTCGACCAGCCCACCCATGGTGGTTACCGAACTGCGCAGGGTGTCGATGTCGGTGTCGAAGGCCTTGTGGGTGTGTTCCGTGGGCATGCTGCGTCCTTCAGCCGAAACGGCCGGTGATGTAGTCCTCGGTGGCCTTCTTGGTGGGCTTGATGAACAGCTGGTTGGTCTCGCCGAACTCCACCATCTCGCCGAGGTACATGTAGGCGGTGTAGTCCGAGATGCGCGCGGCCTGCTGCATGTTGTGGGTGACGATGGCGATGGAGTAATCCAGCTTGAGCTCGTTGACCAGTTCCTCGACCTTTGCGGTGGAGATCGGGTCGAGGGCGCTGGTGGGTTCGTCGAGCAGCAGCACATCGGGGCGGACCGCCACGGTGCGCGCGATGCACAGCCGCTGCTGCTGGCCGCCCGAGAGCGAGAGGCCGCTCTGGTTGAGCTTGTCCTTGACCTCCTCCCAGAGGGCGGCCTTGCGCAGCGCCCACTCCACCCGGTTGGCCATGTCGGCCGATGACAGGGTCTCGTAGAGCCGGATGCCGAAGGCGATGTTCTCGAAGATCGACATCGGGAAGGGCGTGGGCTTCTGGAAGACCATGCCGACCTTGGCGCGCAGCAGGTTCACATCCTGATCTTTGTCGAGGATGTTCTTGCCGTTGAACACGATGCTGCCCTCGGCGCGCTGGCCGGGATAGAGATCGAACATCCTGTTGAAGGTGCGCAGCAGCGTCGACTTGCCGCAGCCCGAGGGCCCGATGAAGGCGGTGACCTTGCGCCGGGCGATGTCGAGGTTCACCTTGCGCAGGCCCTGGAACTTGCCGTAGTAGAAATCCAGGTCGCGCACCTGGATCACGCTGTCGGCAACGGGCGTCTGAACGGGGGCTTCCAGGGTCTCGGGCATGGGAGTGTCTTTCTCAGGCGCGCAGCTTGTCGCGGAACAGCACGCGGGCGGCGATGTTGATCGTGAGCACGATCAGCGCGATCAGCGCGGCACCGCCCCAGGCGAGCTTCTGCCAGTCGGGGTACGGGCTCATGGCGAAGTTGTAGATCACCACCGGCAGGTTGGCGATCGGCTGGCTCATGTCCAGGCTGAAGAACTGGTTGTTGAGCGCGGTGAAGAGCAGGGGCGCGGTCTCGCCGATCATGCGCGCGATGGCCAGCAGAACACCGGTGGTCACGCCGCCGCGCACCGCCCGCAGCGTGACCGAAAGGCTCACCTTCCAGCGCGGCGCGCCGAGCGCGAAGGCCGCCTCGCGCAGGCTGCCCGGGACGAGGTTGAGCATGTTCTCGGTGGTGCGCACCACCACCGGCACCGCGATCAGCGACAGCGCCAGCGAGCCCGCCCAGCCCGAGAAGTGCTTCACGGTGGCCACGGCGATCGCGTACACGAAGAGCCCGATCACGATCGAGGGTGCCGAGAGCATCACATCGACCACGAAGCGGGTGGCCGAGGCGAAGCGCGACTCCTGGCCGAACTCGGCCAGGAAGACCCCCGCCAGGATGCCGATCGGGGTGGACACCAGGGTGGCGAAGCCCACCATCATCAGGCTGCCGACGATGGCGTTGGCCAGCCCTCCCCCTTCGGAACCGGGTGCCGGGGTGCTGTTGAGGAAGAAGTCGGGACCAAAGGCCGACAGGCCGTTGTAGAACAGGGTCCAGAGGATCCACAGCAGACCGATCAGCCCGAGCGCCATCGACAGCGTCGAGAGCGTGAGGCCGACCAGATTGGTGGTGAGGCGGCGACGGTAGATGCGCTGATCCATGGTCTTTCCGATCAGCGGCGCGCCGCGTCGCCGCGGGGGCGGGTCAGCATCTTGGCGAGTGCGAGCACCACGAAGGTGATCACGAACAGGATCAGGCCCAGGCCGAAAAGCGCTGGGATGTGCTTGTCGGGGCTGGCCTCGGCGAATTCATTGGCCAGGGTGGACGCGATGGAGTTGCCGGGGGCGAACAGGCTGGCGGCCAGCCGGTTGGCGTTGCCGATGACGAAGGTGACCGCCATGGTCTCGCCCAGCGCGCGACCCAGCCCGAGCATGATGCCGCCGATCACCCCCACCCGGGTATAGGGCAGCACGATGTTCCGAACCACCTCCCAGGTGGTGCAGCCCAGGCCGTAGGCCGACTCCTTGAGCACCGGGGGCACGGTCTCGAAGACATCGCGCATGACCGAGGCGGTGAAGGGGATGACCATCAGCGAAAGCACCATGCCGGCGGTGAAGATGCCCACGCCCAGCGGTGGGCCGGCAAAGAAGGGCAGGCCGGTGGCGATCAGTGCCGGCTGGATCCAGGTCTGGATCAGCGGCGCCAGCACGAACAGGCCCCAGATGCCGTAGATGATGGAGGGAACCCCCGCCAGCAGCTCGATGGCCGTGCCCAACGGCCGGCGCAGCGGCACCGGGCAGCTCTCGGTGAGGAACATCGCGATGCCGAAGCTGATCGGCACCGCGAAGAAGAGCGCGATCGCCGAGGTGGCCAGCGTGCCGTAGATCGCGATCACCGCCCCGTAGACATCGTCGGTGGGGCTCCAGGTGGTGCCATAGAAGAAGGCCGGCCCGGCATCGCGCAGCGCCGGCCAGGCCTGGGAGAGCAGCGACAGCAGGATGCCGGCCAGTGCCAGCAGCACCAGCATCGCGAACGAGAAGGTGATCGTCCTGAACGCGCGGTCCTGGGTCGCGAAACGCGCGACACGCGCTGCCAGTTCCCGCGACGCCGCGCCCGTCGGTCGGGTTGAGAGATCGTCCAAGGAACCCTCCGGATTCAGGTCTCGGGTGTGTACCGATGCGCGCATGCCAGGGTCCCTGTTGACGGAAACGCGGCTTCCCGGGGGAAGCCGCGCGCAGGTGGGTCAGGCTCGGAAGCCGGGCAGATCAGTTGGCCACCGGCTTGCCGCCGGCATCACGGATCTCGTTCCAGGAGGTCTCGATCAGCTTGACCACCGCCGGCGGCAGGGGCACGTAGTCGAGATCAACCGCGAGCTTCTGACCGCTGTTCAGGGCCCACTTGAAGAACTTCAGCGCTTCGGCGGAACGCTTCGCATCAGCGGCCGCACGATACATCAGGATGAAGCTCGCCGAGGTGATGGGCCACGCATCCGCCCCGGGCTGATTGTTCAGGTTGACCCCGAAGCCCGGCTCGGACTTCCAGTCGACCCGGTTGGCGGCGGCGGCGAAGGTGAGATCGTCGGGCTGCACGGTCTTGCCGTCGCGATTGACCATCGCGGTGTGCGTCATCTTGTTCTGCTTGGCGTAGGCATACTCGACATAGCCGATCGCGCCGTCGATCTTGGTGACATTCGCGGCCACACCGGCGTTGCCGCGGCCGCCGAGACCGGTCGGCCAGTTGACGGTCTTGCCTGCGCCGGGCGCGGCCTTGAACGCCGCCGACATCTGCGCGAGGTAGTCGGTGAACACATAGGTGGTGCCGGAGGAATCCGAGCGGTAGACCAGGGTGATCGCGGTGGACGGCAGCTTCACGCCGGGGTTGATCTGCGCGATGGCGGGATCGTTCCAGGCCTTGATCTGGCCCCGGAAGATGTCGGCCAGCACCGCGCCGGTGAGCTTCATCTCACCCGGTTTGACGCCGGCCAGATTGACCACCGGTACCACGCCGCCGATCACCGCCGGGAACTGCACCAGGCCGCTCTTGGCGAGTTCATCGCCGCTCAGCGGGTCATCGGTGGCGCCGAAATCGACGGTCTTGGCCTGGATCTGCTTGATGCCGCCACCCGAGCCGATGGCCTGGTAGTTCAGGGCGACACCGGATGCCGCCTTGTAGGCCTCGGCCCACTTGGCGTAGATGGGCGCGGGAAAGGTAGCGCCGGCGCCAGTGATCTGCGCCTGGGCGACGCCGACGGCCAGCAGACCAACAGCAGCAAAAAGGGAGCGAAACAGCATGGAACACCTCGCGGTTAAACGAGTCTCCAGTCTGTTGCCTGTGCATGACAGGACGATGACACCGCTCGCAAGACCCGCTTGCGGGCAGGGTGTCATCCCGGCGAAGACCGGGCGAAGATGACAGGACGGTGTCAGCCCCGGGCGAACCGCGCCGGCCGCTTCTCGCGGAACGCGGCGATGCCTTCGCGGTGCTCGGCCGAGCCGATCAGCGGGGACTGCAGGTCGCGCTCGAGCAGGATGTGGGCGCCGATCGGCATCTCGGGCGCGGCATCGACCAGCCGCCGGGTGCCCACCACCGCCACCTGCGGGCCGTCGGCCAGCCGGCGGCAGATCGCCATGGCTTCGGCGTGCAGCGCGGCGTCATCGATGACCCGGGCGACCAGGCCCCAGCGCTCTGCGTCCTGGGCGCTGATCGCGTCCCCCAGCAGGCTGGCGGCCAGGGTGCGGGCCCGGCCGGCCAGGCGGCTCATCAGCCAGGTGGCGCCGACATCGGGCACCAGCCCGAGCTTGGGCACGAAGGTGAGCACGAAGCGGGCGCTGGCGGCCATCAGGATGACATCGCCGGCCAGCGCGATGCCCACGCCGCCGCCGGCGGCCACGCCGTTGATCGCGCACACCACCGGCATCGGCGCCTCGTTGAGCGCGCGCACCAGCGTGATGACCTTTTCGAAGCCGAGGCGGTTGATGGCGATGCGCTGCGCCTCGGTGACCTCGGGCGCGAAGGGCCGGCCGACGAGATCGGCGCCCGAGCAGAACCCACGCCCGGCACCGGTGATCAGCAGCGCCCGCGCGCCCGCGAGCGAGGCCTGCTCGATCGCCTGCGGGATCTCCTGGAACATCTCGGCATTGAGCGCATTGAGCGA
Source organism: Betaproteobacteria bacterium (assembly GCA_018970865.1). GTDB lineage: Bacteria > Pseudomonadota > Gammaproteobacteria > Burkholderiales > Burkholderiaceae_E > Quisquiliibacterium. The sequence goes on along the minus strand of JAGWVN010000009.1, from coordinate 37,203 downwards.
GGCAGGCCGGTTCAGGGTGAGCTGGGCGATGTCATCGGCGATGGCGAGCGTGATCGCCTGGAAGGCCGGCGCGGGCTGGGTCATGGTGTCTCCGTTCGGGTCAGTCGAGGGGAAAGCCCAATGCTGCCAGAGCGGCCACCAGCCGATCGCGGCCCGACAGGCTTTCCGGTCCGCGAACCCGGCTGCTCGACTGAGCGGTCCAGTCGGCGGCGGGCATGCGCTGCGAAGCCTGGAACTCGCGCATGACGGAGTCGTAACGGGCGAAGCCGGCGCGTTCGCGCGCGGTGTCGACCTGGTATTGCTCGTGGTGCAACACCGCCGAGGGCAGCAGGCGCGGCTTGACCGAGGCCGGGCGCGCCGGATCGGCGCGACCCAGGCACAGGCCGAACACCGCGAAGGCCCGCGGCGGCAGCGCGAGCTCTCGCGCCACCTGCTCGGGCCGATTGCGCATGGCGCCGATGTAGACCGCGCCCAGGCCCATGGCCTCGCCAGCCACCACCGCATTCTGGGCGGCCAGCGCGGCATCGACCACCGACACCAGGAACATCTCGAGGTAGCGGTCGGCATCGGCCGGCACGCCGGTGACCTCGGCCACGCGGTCAAGGCGCGAGAGGTCGGCGATCCACATCAGCAGCAGCGGGCACTCGCGCACATGGGCCTGACCGCCGGTGACCTCGGCGAGCCGGGCCTTGCGATCGGGATCGCGCACCGCAACCACGCTCCAGGTCTGCAGGTTGGACGAGGTGGACGCCGACTGGGCTGCGGCCACCAGCGAGAGCAGCGTGGCCTCGGGCACCGGATCGGGCAGGAAGGCGCGCACCGAGCAGTGCCGCAGCAGGCTGTCGACCACCGGATGCGGGGTGGCCGCGGCCCACTCGGCGGCCGGGTCGGGCGAGGCGGCGGGCATGGCGTAGCGGGCGTGCAGGGCGCGTGCGAAGTCGGTCATGGCGGCAGGCGGTGGTCGGGTGGGGAATCAGGAACGGCAAGGGATCGCGGCGGAAAGAGCCGGCGCGACATGGGACAGACAGGATCGCGGCCACAGGCCGCTGGCGAGGGGCGCACGGGCGGGGCCGCGGCCCGGGGGCCGACGGCAGCCCGGCGTGTGCGGGTCAGCGACCCGGACGATAGGTGCGGCGCTGAGGGCCGGCAGAGGGCATGGCATCGGCATCCTTGTGGCGGAAACGGATGCGGCCCTTGGTGATGTCGTAGACCGACAACTCGAGCGTGACCCGGTCGCCGGCGAGGATCCGGATCCGATGCTTCTTCATCTTGCCGGACACATAGGCGTTGACGGTGGCGCCGTTGTCCAGGGTGACGCGATAGCGGGTGTCGGGCAGAACCTCGGCGACCACGCCGTCGACTTCGATCAGATCTTCTTTGGCCATTGGGGTGGGGGTTGGCGGCAAACCACCGGCGGCCTGGGCCGCCGGCCGGTTCACCTGAAGGCTCAGATCACCTGGATCCGGCTGGCCTGCAGGCCCTTGCGGCCCTGCGTGACTTCGAACTGGACGCGCTGCTTCTCGGCGAGGGTCTTGAAGCCCTGACCCTGGATTTCGCTGAAGTGCGCGAACAGATCTTCCGAGCCGTCATCGGGGGCGATGAAGCCGAAGCCTTTGGTTTCGTTGAACCACTTGACGGTACCGGTTTTGGTGCTCATTGGTTTCTCCCATGCGAGCGTTGAGAAATTCGGGACTCGGCCCGAACGGCGACGACGCACAAGAAACGCAACCAGGGATAACCAGACTGGAACCAGCCCCGGGGAGGGACCGTTTGACCGGGAAAACCGCCGAGAAACACCGCTTGAGACGCGTGCACCCTCAACCATCCCACCTTCAGGCAGAAATGTCAATGCCGCAGGGGGTATTGGGCATAATCGCGGGTTTGCCAATCCAGCCGGCGCATCCCGTCGGCGCCTTCGCGCCCCGTCCATGACGCCTGCCCCCGCCCTGCCCCGCAACGCGATCCTGCCCTACGCCGGCACGATCTTCCTGTCGGCCTTCCTGCTGTTCCTGGTGCAACCGGTGGTGGCCAAGCAGATCCTGCCCTGGTTCGGCGGCTCGGCAGCGGTGTGGACCACCTGCATGGTGTTCTTCCAGTCGATCCTGCTCGCCGGCTATGCCTACGCCGATTTCACCAGCCGGCTGGGGCTGCGCCGGCAGGCGATGGTCCACGCGGCGCTGCTGGCGGTGTCGCTCGCGCTCCTGCCGATCCTGCCCGATGCCTCCTGGAAGCCGCTGGGCGACGCCGAACCGATCGGCCGAATCCTGCTGCTGCTCACCGCCACGATCGGCCTGCCCTACTTCCTGCTCTCGTCGACCACGCCGCTGCTGCAGGCCTGGTACTGGCAGCGCTTCCGCAGCGCCGTGCCCTACCGGCTGTTCGCGCTCTCGAACTTCGCGTCGATGCTCGCGCTGCTCGGTTTCCCGGTGCTGTTCGAGCCGGCCCTGTCGCTGCCCGAGCTCGGCTGGGGGTGGTCGGGGCTCTATGCGGTGTTCGCGGTGGTGTGCGCGGCCACCGGGTTCATCTCGGCGCGCGGCGCGGGCGCCGAAGCCGGGCCCGGGCAGACCGGGGCCAGCGCCCCGATGACCGACGCCGCCGCCACCGCGCCGGGCGCCGGCCGCCAGCTGATGTGGCTGGCCCTCTCGGCCATGGGTTCGGCCATGCTGCTGGCGGTGACCAACCATGTCACGCAGAACATCGCGAGCGTGCCCTTCCTGTGGGTGATCCCGCTGGCGCTGTACCTGCTCACCTTCATCCTGTGCTTCGACCATCCGCGCTGGTACCGGCGGGGCCTGTTCCTGCTGCTGCTGGCGGCGGCGGTGCCGGCGATGGCCTGGTTCATCGGCTCGCTCAACCTGCGGGTGGCCGCGCCGCTGTACTTCGCCGGCCTGTTCGTGGCCTGCATGGTCTGCCACGGCGAACTGGCCGCGATCAAGCCCGATCCGGCCCACCTCACCCGCTTCTACCTGATGATCTCGGTGGGCGGCGCGATCGGCGCGGTGCTGATCGCGATCGTGGCGCCGCTCACGCTGCAGGGCTACTTCGAGCTGGGCATCGCGCTGGTGCTGCTGGCCCTGCTGCTGGCCCTGCGCATGAAGGGCCTGCTGCGGCTGGCCGCCTTCGGCGTGACTGCCGCCTCGCTGGTGCTGGTGGTGCGCGGGGGCATCGACTACACCTCGGGCATCCGGGTGATGGAGCGTGACTTCTACGGCGTGGTGCGCACCCGCGACTGGAGCAACCCGGTGCCCTACCGCACCATGTATCACGGCGGCATCATGCACGGCGGCCAGCTGCTCGGCGAGAAGTACCGCAATGTGCCGGCCGACTACTTCAGCCCCGGCTCGGGCTACGGGCGGGTGTTCGCCGCCCTGAACGAGCGCGACCCGCAGCAGCCGCGCTCGGTGGGCGTGATCGGTCTGGGCGCCGGCGTGCTCGCGGCCTATGGCCGGCCCGGGGACACCATGGTGTTCTACGAGATCAGCCCGCGGGTGGTCGACATCGCGAAGCGCGAGTTCACGCTGCTGGCCGACAGCGGCGCGAAGATCGATGTGGTGATGGGCGACGGGCGGCTGTCGCTCGAGCGCGAAGCGCCGCGCCGTTACGATGTGATGGGCATCGATGCGTTCTCGGGCGACTCGATTCCCATGCACCTGATCACGCGCGAGGCCATGGCGCAGTACGCCCGCCATGTGAAGGACGACGGCGTGATCGTGTTCCAGGCCACCAACCGATTCGTGAACCTGCCGCCGGTGATCAAGCGGCTGGCCGCCGAGGTGGGCATGCACGCGGTCCTGGTCTCGGACTCGCCGCCATCCACCGACGATTACCGGTACTGGTACTCGTCCACCGATCAGGTGATCGTCAGCCGCAACCGGGCGCTGCTCACCAGCGGTCCGATCGCCGCCGGCGCGGTCGAGATTCCCGACCTGCCCGGGCTGCCGGTGTTCACCGACGCCCACCACAACCTGGTGCGCATCCTCAAGTAGGCGCCGACCGCGCCGGGCCGGGCGGCCGCGGGATGGCCGCGAGCAGCCGGCGGGTGTACTCGTGGCGCGGTTGCTCGTAGAGGGCCTGCGCGTCACCGGCCTCGACCACCTCGCCCGCCTTCATCACCAGCACCTCGTCGGCCAGGTACTTCACCACCGCCAGGTCATGCGAGATGAACAGGTAGGCCAGCCCGAACTCGTCCTGGAGATCGCGCAGCAGGTTGAGCACCTGCGCCTGCACCGAGACATCGAGCGCCGAGACCGACTCGTCGCAGACCACCACCTCGGGCCGGGTGCTGAGCGCGCGCGCGATCGCGATGCGCTGGCGCTGGCCGCCCGAGAACTCGTGCGGATAGCGGGCGAGCGCCGCGCCGGGCAGGCCGACCCGACGCAGCAGTTCGCCGGCCAGGTGCAGGCGCTCGGCGGCATCGGCGCCGATGCCGTGCAGGCGCATGGGCTCGACCAGGGTCTGGGCGACGGTGAAGCGCGGGTTGAGCGAGGCATAGGGGTTCTGGAACACGATCTGCAGGCGTCGGCGCCAGGCGAACCAGGCTTCGCGGTCGAGGCCGAGCAGGTCCTGCCCGCCGCTGAGGACCGCGCCGGCATCGGCGGGCAGCAGACGCAGCAGCGCCAGTCCCACCGTGGTCTTGCCGCTGCCCGACTCGCCCACCAGCCCGAGGGTGCGGCCGCGGCGCAGGCTGAACGAGACATCGCGCACCGCCGGCACGGCGCGATGCCGCAGCCAGCCCTCGCGCAACCGGTAGGTCTTGCACAGGCCGCGTACCTCGATCAGCACGGGATGCGGGTCGGCTGCACCGGCGGGCGGTGACCCGGCTGGCGCCCCGGACGGCGATGGCGTACCGGACGGCTGGAGCGCCGTGGGTCGCGGGGCCGCCTCGGGTGACGGGGCCGCATCATGGAACGGGGCCGCCTCGGGCGAGGGGGCCGCGACACGCGGCGGCGGCTCCCAGTCGATCACCGGCAGGCGATGCGGGCGGGCATCGAGCGGCGGACGGCAGGCCAGCAGCGCGCGGGTGTAGGGGTGCGCCGGCTGCGCCAGCACCGCCGCGACCGGCCCCTGCTCGAGCACTTCGCCGGCGCGCATGACCACCACCCGATCGGCCAGTTCGGCAACCACGCCGAGGTCGTGGGTGATGAAGAGCATGGCCATGCGGCGCTCGCGCTGCAGCCGGCGCAGCAACGCGAGGATCTGCGCCTGGATGGTCACATCGAGCGCCGTGGTGGGCTCATCGGCGATCAGCAGGTCAGGCTCGCAGGCAATCGCCATCGCGATCATCACCCGCTGCTGCTGACCGCCGGAGAGCTGGTGCGGATGGGCGCGCGCGAGCAGCCCGGGCTGCGGGATGCCGACCTCCTCGAGCAGACGCACCGCGGCCTGGTGGGCCGCGCCCGCGCCGAGCCGGCGGTGCAGTCGAAGCACTTCCGCGATCTGCTCACCCACCCGCATCACCGGATTGAGCGAGCTCATCGGTTCCTGGAAGACCATGGCGATGCGGGCGCCGCGCAACGCTCGCAGCGCCGCAGGTGACGCGCCGATGAGTTCCTGCCCGTGGAAGCGCACCGAGCCCTGCACCCGGGCATTGGGCGGCAGCAGGCCGAGCGCGGCCAGGGCGCCGACGCTCTTGCCGCTGCCCGACTCGCCCACCAGCGCCACGGTGGTCTGCGCCGGCACGGTGAAGGACACGCCGCGCAGCGCCTGGGTACGCGCGCCGCGCTCGCCGCGGAACTCGACCCGCAGGTCACGCACCGCGAACAGGGGCGCGGGATCGGCCGGCTCGGGGTGGCCGCGCGGGGCGGGCGTCTGATTCATGACCGGGCCCCGTCGACGCCGCGCAGGCGCGGATCGAGGGCATCGCGCAGCGCGTCGGTGAGCAGCGAGAAAGCGGTGACCAGCACCGCCATGCTCAGCGTGGCCGCGAGCAGCTGCCACCACTGGCCGGTGACCAGCTCGGACTGGGCCTCGGCGAGCATGGTGCCCCAGGAGACCCGGTCGAGCGGCACGCCGAAGCCGAGGAAGGAGAGGATCACCTCGGCCTTGATGAAACCCACCACATGCTGCGAGAGCTGCACCAGCGACACATGGGCGACATTGGGCAGGATGTGCTGGAACATGCGCGCGGCGCGGCCCGCGCCGATCGCCTCGGCGGCGCGGACATAGTCGCGGGCCCGGTGACGCAGGTACTCGGCACGCACCAGCCGGTAGATGCCGGTCCAGCCGGTGAGGCCGAGGATCACGATGATGTTCGCGATGCCCGGGCGCAGTACCGCGGCGAAGGCAAGGATCAGCAGGATGCCCGGGATGGAGGTGAACACGCTGTAGAACCACTCGAGCGCGTCGTCGACCCAGCCGCCGAGAAAGCCCGCGCACGCGCCCAGCGCGGTGCCGATCAGCGTGGCCAGCAGCGCGGCGCTCAGGCCCACGAAGAGCGAGATCTCGGTGCCCTTGATCGCCTTGGCGAGCACATCGCGGCCCCACTTGTCGGCGCCCATGGGCAGGTGGGTGGCCCGGGCTGGTTCGGCGCTGTCGATCTCGGCGGCGCGGCGCGCCCACTCGGCATAGCCCGGCGCCAGCGGATCGACTTCGCGGATGTCGAGCACGGATCGGCCGGCTTCGGCAGGCATGCCGGGGGTGGCGCCGATGAGCAGCGCGGCAGGCTCGGCGGCCCAGCTCGGCGGGGCGTAGGACACGGCCACTTCACGACTCCAGTCGCGGGCAATGAGGCCGCTCCAGGAGGCGAGCATGAGCGCGAGGTAGGCGATGACCACCGCGAGCGAGACCATGGCCACCCGGTCGTGGCGCAGGCGTTGTGCGGCGAGACGCAGCAGCCCGCCCTCCGGGACCGGCGGGGTGGCGTCAGCCACGGCCGCCTGCGCGGTGTTGGCCACGACCGACTGCGCGTTCCCGGGAACCCCTGGTGGCGCGGCGCCGCTCATGGCTGGCGGTATCCCACCCGCGGGTCGAGCGCGCGATAGAGCAGGTCGACCAGCAGGTTGATGGCCATGGTGAGCAGGGCGAGGCTGACCGTGACCGCCTTGACCACCGGGAAGTCGCTGCGCTCGACCGCCGCGATCACCTCGCGGCCGAGCCCCGGGATGGAGAAGAACTTCTCGAGCAGGAACGAGCCCACGAACACCCCGGGCAGCTGGATGGCCACGCTGGTGAGGATGGGGATGGCGGCATTGCGCAGCACATGGCGCAGCATCACCGCGCCCTCGCCCAGGCCCTTGGCGCGCGCGGTGCGGACATAGTCCTGCTCGAGCTCGTCGAGGAAGAAGGAGCGGTAGAGCCGCACCTGTGGCGCGAGCGACACCGCCACCGCGCAGATCACCGGCAGCGGCGCATACACCAGCAGGTTGCGCACCGGGTTCTCGCTCCAGCCCTGCACCGGGAACCAGCCCAGCCGGAACCCGAAGAGGTACTGGAACACGATGATGTAGACCAGGAAGGACACCGACATGGCCACGGTGCAGGCCACCATGATGGCGCGGTCGGTGAGCGAGCCGCGCACCCAGGCCACCGCCAGCGCCAGGCCCGCGCCGAGCACGGTCTCGAGCACCAGCACCGGCAGCATCACGGTGAGCGTGGGCCCGATGCGGGTGGCGAAGATCGCGCGGATCTCCTCGTTGGTGGCCCAGCTGCGGCCGAAATCGAAGGTGAGCACCTCGCGCACGAACAGGCCGAGCTGCGCCCACCAGGGCCGGTCGAGCCCGAGCTGGGCGCGGATCTCCTGCACCCGGGCAGGATCGGCGATCAGGCCGGCGATCTGCTCGGCCGGATCGCCGCCCACCCAGTGAAAAAGCACGAACACCAGCAGCATCACCCCGGCCAGCGTGGGCACGGTCTGCCAGAGGCGGCGGATCAGGAAGCCGAGCATCGCGACAGCATAGAATCGAAGCGAAGCCCCGGCCACCCCGACCGGGTCACCCGCATGTCGATCGACCGGTCCTGCTCATGCCCGCCCTGCTTGCCGCGCTGCTCGTCGCCCTGGGGCTGATGGCCGGGGGCCCGGCCGCGCTGGCCGGCGATGAACGGGTGCTGCGCTACGCGCTGCCGGTGGCCGAGACCGGCTTCGACCCGGCGCAGATCAGCGACCTGTATTCGGCCACCCTGGTGGCGCATCTGTTCGACTCGCCGCTGCAGTACGACTTCCTCGCCCGCCCGGCACGGCTGCGGCCGGGCAGCGCGGCGGCCATGCCGGAGGTCTCGGCCGACGGCCGGCGCATCCGGGTGCGGATCCGGCCGGGCATCCTGTTCGCCGACGACCCCGCCTTCAAGGGCGCCCCGCGCGAGCTGGTGGCTGCCGACTATGTCTACAGCATCAAGCGCCACTTCGATCCGCGCTGGCGCAGCTCGAGCCTGGGCACCTTCGAGGAGTATCTCGCCGGCCTGCCCGCGCTGCGCGCGCAGGCCCTGAAGACCGGCCGCTTCGACTACGACACCGAGGTGGAGGGCGTGCGGGTGATCGACCGCTACAGCTTCGAGCTCAACCTGGTGAAGCCCAGCTTCGTGATGGTGTATGCGCTGGCCGACTGCCGCGCCACCTGCGCCCTGGCGCGCGAGGTGGTCGAGGCCCAGGGCGATCGCATCATGGAGCATCCGGTGGGCACGGGCCCGTTCCGGCTGACCCGCTGGAAGCGCTCCTCGCGCATGGTCTTCGAGCGCAACCCGGCCTACCGCGAGGAACGCTATGACGCGCAGCCGGCCGCGGGCGACGCCGAGGGCCAGGCCATCGCGCAGCGGCTGCGCGGCCGGCGCCTGCCGATGCTCGACCGGGTGGAGATCGATGTGGTCGAGGAGGCGCAGCCGCGCTGGCTCGCCTTCCTGAACGCCCAGCACGACCTGATCGAGATGGTGCCCAACGAGTTCGCGCCGATCGCCTTCCCCGGCAACCGGCTGGCCGCCTATCTCGAGCGGCGCGGCGTGCGCATGGACCGCTATCTGCGGCCCGACATCCGCTACACCTTCTTCAACTGGACCGACCCGGTGGTGGGCGGCCCGCAGCCGGCACAGGTGGCGCTGCGCCGCGCGATCTCGCTCGGCTACAACAGCCACGACGACCTGCGCATCCTGCGGCGTGACCAGGGCATCCCGGCGCAAGGGCTCGCGCCGCCGGGCACCGCCGGCTACGACCCCGAACTGCGCACCGACATGAACGCCTACAGCCCGGCGCGGGCCCGCGCCCTGCTCGACCTGCACGGCTACCTCGACCGCGATGGCGACGGCTATCGCGAGCGGCCGGACGGCCAGCCGCTCACGCTCGAGTTCGCCACCGGCAACGATCAGTCGGCCAAGCAGGTGAACGAGCTCTGGAAGCGCAGCATGGACGCGATCGGCATCCGCCTGCGCTTCAAGCGTGCGAAGTGGCCCGAGCAGCTCAAGGCGGCGCGCGCCGGCAAGCTGCAGATGTGGGCGGTGGGCGGCACCGCCGGCGCGCCCGACGCCGACGGCACCCTCGCCTCGCTCTACGGCCCGAACACCGGTCGCGCGAACCTCAGCCGCTTCGACCTGCCCGAGTACAACCGGCTCTACGAGCAGTCCACCCGACTGCCCGACGGGGCCGAGCGCAACGCGCTCATCCGCGAGATGACCCGGCTGGTGCTGGCCTATCAGCCCTGGAAAGTGCATGTGCACAGCATCAGCACCGACCTCAGCCACGACCGGGTGATCGGCTGGAAGGCGCACCCGGTGATGCGCCGGCGCTGGGACCACATCGATGTGGTCCCGCAGCCGGCGGGGGGCTAGACCGGGCGGCGGAAGGCCTCGCGCTCGGCCTCCACCTGGGCGCGCAGCGCGCAGTCGTCGGCATGGTCGTTGACCACCCCCACGCTCTGCATGAAGGCATAGAGGGTGGTGGGGCCCACGAAGGCCCAGCCCCGGCGCTTGAGCTCGCGCGACATCGCCCGCGATTCGGGCGACTCGGTGAGCGCGCGCAGCGTCGCCTCGTCCAGGCGGGTGGGGCGGCTGCCGGGATCGGGCTCGTGGCGCCACACGAAGGCGGCGATCGATCCAAAGGCCTCGCGCAGGGCGCGCGCGCGGGAGGCGTTGCGGATGGCCGCCTCGATCTTGCCGCGATGGCGAACGATGCCCGGGTCAGCCAGCAGCCGGGCGACATCGGCCGGCCCGAACCCGGCCACGGTCTCGATGTCGAAGCCGGCGAAGGCGGCGCGGAAGGCCTCGCGCTTGCGCAGGATGGTCAGCCAGGACAGGCCCGCCTGGAAGCCCTCCAGACACAGCTTCTCGAACAGGCGCCGGTCATCGGCCACCGGCCGGCCCCACTCGGTGTCGTGGTAATGGCGGTAATCGTCCGGCGCGAGGCGGGCCCAGTGGCAGCGGGGGGCGTCGGCGGGCAGGCTCATGCGGGCTCACTCCAGCCACTGGCCGGCCAGGAAACGGCACCAGTGCGGGTCGGCGGGGGCCTCGAAGCAGCGCGCTGCCGGCCCCCACTCGCGCACCCGGCCACGGTGCAGGAAGACCACATCGGTGGCGATCCGCCGGGCCAGGGCGAGATCGTGGGTGGCGATGATCAGCCCGGTGCCCTCCTGCGACAGCCGCATGAGTTCGCGCTCGATGCCGGCAGCCGCGCCGGGATCGAGGCTCGCAGTGGGCTCATCGAGCAGCAGCGCCAGCGGATCGAGCGCGCGGGCGCGGGCCAGCGCCACCCGCTGCTGTTCGCCCCCCGAGAGGCTGCGCGCCGGCCGCTCGGCCGCGTAGGCCAGACCGACCCGGGCGAGGGCGGCCAGCGCCGCGGCGCCGCGCGCCGCGCGGGGCATCCCGGCCACCCCGAGCGCGTGCTCGATGTTGGCCCGCGCCGATCGACGCAGCATGACCGGCTTCTGGAAGACATAGGCCAGGCGACGCGCGGGCGTCGAGGCGGCCGGCGGCGCCCCGCACGCGCCGGCATCGATGCGCAGCTCGCCGCGCGCCGGCGCCTGCAGGCCCTGCAGCAGCCGCAGCAGCGAGGTCTTGCCTGCCCCGTTGGGGCCGAGCACCACCACGCGGGCATTCAGCGGCAGGCTCAGATTCAGATCCTCGAGCAGCGTGAGCGCGCCGGCCTGCACCCAGACCGCGCGCAGCTCCACCCGGGGCGGGCCGTGAGGATCGTCCCCGGTCAGGGCGCCGACGCGATCGGGCTGCGCGCCGGCGCGGATGCGATCGGTCTCAGCCATGGCGACGCAGCGCGTAGGCGCGCAGCCCGTGGGCGAGGACATTGACCGACAGCACCATCAGCACCAGCACCACGCCCATGGCCAGGGCCAGCGGCAGGTCGCCCTTGCTGGTCTCCAGGGCGATCGCCGTGGTCATCACCCGGGTGATGCCGTCGATGTTGCCACCCACCACCAGCACGGCGCCCACCTCCGCCGCGGCGCGGCCGAAACCGGCCAGCACCGCGGTGCTCAGCGAAAAGCGCGCCTCGCGCAGCAGCGTGGCCATGGTGGCGGCCTTGCCGGCGCCGAGCGAGGCCAGATAGGGACCGAACTCGGCCAGGGCGTCTTCCAGGGTCTGGCGGGCCAGCGCGGTGATCAGCGGCGCGACCAGCAGCGCCTGCGCGATGACCATCGCCGGCGGGGTGAAGAGCAGGCCGAGCGGCCCGAGCGGCCCGGCGCGCGACAGCAGCAGATAGACCAGGAGGCCGATCACCACCGAGGGCAGACCCATCAGCGCGTTGAGACCGGCGATCACCGCGCCCCGGCCGCGAAACGGGGTGAGCGCCAGCCACGCCGCGAGCGGCAGCGCCACCAGCGCGGCCAGCAGCGTAGCCGCGCCGCTGACCTCGACGCTCAGACGCACCACCGGCCACAGGCCGGGCAGGGAGCCATCGAGCAGACCGAGCAGGCGCGCCAGGGTGTCTGCGGAATCCGACATGCGCCGGAATCTAGCAAATCGGCGCGGCGCGCCGCCGCGACGTCAGGCGCGGGTCACCGCCTCGTCCACCCAGCGCACGAGATCGGCCGCGCTCATGGCGCCGCTGCGCCGGGCGATCTCACGACCGCCGGCGAACACCGCCAGCGTGGGAATGCCGCGGATGCCCAGGCGCTGCGCGACATCGGGCTCCAGGTCGGTGTTGACCTTGGCGAAGGCGACGCGCCCGCCCATCTGCCGGGCGGCGGCCTCGAACTGCGGCGCCATCGCGCGGCAGGGGCCGCACCACGGCGCCCAGAAATCGATCACGACCGGCTGGCCGTGACGCGCCAGCAGGCGCTCGAACGCCTTCTCGTCGAGCTCGCGCGGCGCGGCGCTCAGCAGACCCGCGCTGCACTTGCCGCAGACCGGCTGCTCGTCGAGGCGCGCCTCGGGCACGCGGTTCACCGTGGCACAATCCGGACACACCAGTTCCATCCCGCTCTCCCTGCCGGCCCGTCGCCGGCGTCTGTGGCGCGATCCCGTCGCACCGCTGCCATCCCGGGCAGGTGGGGATGGCCCGCCGCGGTCGCAAGCCCCCTTCCGGTTCATGACTCGATCACACGCCCCGCTGCAGCACCTCGGCCCCGCCTGGTTCGCCCCTGTCATGGGCTGGAGCGGTCTGGGCCTGGCCTGGCTGCGGGCCCAGCCGGCCGCCGGCGAGATGGCCCGTCAGACCGCCCTGGCCTGCGCCGCCGTGGCCGCGACCCTTTTCCTCGCGGTGCTGGCGGCGTCGGCCTGGCGGGCATTGCGCCACCGTGCCGCGCTCCTCGCCGACCTGGCGCACCCGGTGCGCCACGGCTTTGCCGCCGCCCTGCCGATCTCGATGATGCTGCTGGCCACGCTCGGCCTGGGCCTGGGTCTGCCGGCGGCGCCGCTCGCGCCGCTGTGGTGGTGCGGCCTGGCTCTGCAGCTCGGGGTGACTGCCTGGGTCATCGGTCGCTGGCTGGCAGGCCGCCTGCCCTGGCCCGGCCTGACGCCGGTGATGTACATCCCGATCGTGGGCAATGTGCTGGTTCCGCTGGGCGCGCTGCCCCTGGGCCACCCGCAGTTCGCCTGGGCGTGCCTGGGCATCGGGGTCTTCTTCTGGCCGGTGGTCACCGCCATGGTGATCCTGCGGCAGGCCCAGATGCCGCTGCCCGACCGGCTGGCGCCGTCCTGGTTCATCCTGCTGGCGCCGCCCTCGGTCACCGGCCTGTCGGCCCTGGCCCTGGGCGCGCCCGAGTGGGCGGGCACGGCGGCACTGGGCATTGCCGGCCTGACGCTGGCGGCGGTGCTCACCCGGGTGCCGACGATGTGGCGGGCCGGCTTCGGCATGCCGGCCTGGGCGGCCTCGTTTCCGCTCGCCGCGATCAGCGCCCTGACGCTGAAACTGGGTGAATCCGAGCCCGGGCTGCAATCGCCCGGGGTGGTGATGCTGGCGATCACCACCGGGGTGATCAGCGGGCTGAGCCTCGCCACGCTGCACGGTCTGCGAGCCGGCACGCTGCTGGTGGAAGAACCGGCTGCGGTGCCGGCGCCGGCCACGCCAGCGACCGGCTCGCCCTGACCGCGACAGCGGGCAATCGCCGGCAGCGCCGCCCGCCCGCGGGCCAGCAGCCTCAGGCCGCCGCCGGGATGAGCAGATCAGCCAGGGTGCGACCGGCCTGAAGCTGGGCCTCCACCCACTTGGGCTTGCGGCCGCGACCGGTCCATTCCTCGCCCGCCGGCCCGCGATACTTGGGCGCCACCTTCTTCACCGGACCATCCGCCGCCTTGCGCGCCTTGCGGCGGCCGGGCTTGGCCGGCGCGGCATCACCCTCGGCGCGGGCCGCCGGCTTGGCCGCCGCCTTGGCACCCGCCTTGCGGCCCCGGCCCGGACCGGCCGCCGGCGGCGCCAGCCCGATGTCGGCCGCGGTGAGACCGAATTCGGCGATCTTGCGGCGGATGTCGCGGATGGTGGTGGCGAGCTCCTCCTTGCGGGCCGCGGCGGCCTGGCGCTGGAGTTCCTCGATCTGGGTCTGGAGTTCGCGGTAGGTGGGCATGAATTCGCCTTCTGTGTGTGATTCAGAGAGTGTGATTCAGAAAGGGATCCGGATAATCCGGAAGCAGATATTCCGGAGATTCTCCGGATTCAGATTCCGCCGGCGCGAATAATCGGCCAGAAAATCGTGAAAATCAATCGGAGATTAATTGCGCATGCTGGAAATATCCCTGCGGGTTAATCCGCCGGGCTGATGGCGGAACCGCGCCAGAGATGCATCACCGCATAGGCGCGCCAGGGGCGCCAGCGCTCGGCCGCTGCCCGGGCGCGCGCCGGCGTGCTCGCGCCCAGCGCGCGCATCAGCACCAGATCGCCGGCCGGAAAGGCGTCGCGCCAGCCCAGGGCCCGCATCGCGATGTACTGGGCGGTCCAGTCGCCGATGCCGGGAATCGCGCGCAGGGTTTCCATCGTCTGCGTCAGCGGCGCGTCGGGCGCCAGACGCAGCCCCTGATCGCGGATCGCCCGCGCCAGCGCCACGATGGCGGCCGCCCGCTGCCGGATCAGACCGCACTCGGCGAGCTCGGCCGGCTCGCGCCCGGCAAGGTCCGCCGCCGACGGGAACACCCACTGCGGACCGGCGTCGGCGTCGGCGTCGGCGTCGGCGCGCGGGCCGCGATCACCGGCGCCGCGACCGGCCCGGAGATCGCCCAGCGGCATGCCGAAGCGTCGCGCCAGCCGGCCGGCCAGGGTGTGGGCCGCGGCCACGCTCACCTGCTGTCCGAGCACCGCCCGCACCGCCAGTTCGAACCCGTCGAAAGCGCCCGGCACGCGGATGCCCGGCGCCTGCGCGGCCAGCGCGCCCAGGCCGGCGGCCACCGCCGCCGGCTGACAGTCGAGATCGAAGAGCCGTACCAGCCTCGCCTGCAGCGGCCCGGCGACCGGCGCCAGCGCGGCATCGAAGCGCACGCGCAGCACCCCGCGAGCGGTATCGGCCTGCACGCGCACCCGCCCGGCGTGGGCGCGTCCACCGGCATCGAGCCGCACCGCACGGCAGTAGCCCTGCGGCCCGAGGGTTTCCACCCCCGGGATCAGCCGCCGCGCGAGAAACCCGGTGACGAACGCCCAGTCATACGGCGGGTGCCAGGGCAGCGCGACGGCGTGCGCCTCGGCGGTGGCCGATTCAGGCGGTGGGCTGCCAGGGATGATGGGCGATCCAGTGATCGGCGATGTCGATCCGGCGGGTCACCCAGACCCGGTCGTGGCGCTCGATGTGATCAAGGAAGCGCTGCAGCGCGAGGAAGCGGCCGGGCCGCCCGAGCAACCGGCAGTGCATGCCGATGGACATCATCTTCGGCGAGTCGGCACCCTCGGCGTAGAGCACATCGAAGCTGTCGCGCAGGTACTCGAAGAAATGCTGCGCGGTGTTGAAGCCCTGCGGCGAGGCGAAGCGCATGTCATTGGCATCGAGTGTGTAGGGCACCACCAGATGCGGCACCCGCCGACCGTCACCCGTGGCGACCTCGGTCCAGAAGGGCAGATCGTCGCCGTAGTAGTCGGCGTCGTAGCGAAAACCGCCATGCTCGACCACCAGCCGACGGGTGTTCGGGCTGTCGCGGCCGGTATACCAGCCCAGCGGCGCGTTGCCGGTGAGCTGGCGGATGATCTCCATGCCGATGCGCATGTGCTCGCGCTCGGTGGCCTCGTCGATGCCCTGGTAGTGGATCCAGCGCCAGCCATGGCAGGCGATCTCGTGGCCGAGCTCGACGAAGGCGCGGGTGACCTCCGGATGACGCTGCAGCGCCATCGACACGCCGAATACGGTGAGCGGCAGGCCGCGGCGCTCGAACTCGCGCAGGATGCGCCACACGCCGGCGCGCGAGCCGTACTCGTAGATCGACTCCATGCTCAGGTGACGATCCGGGTAGGCGGCCGCGCCGATGATCTCGGACAGGAACTGCTCGGAGCCGGGGTCGCCGTGCAGCACGCAGTTCTCGCCGCCCTCCTCGTAGTTGAGCACGAACTGCACCGCCACCCGGGCGCGGCCGGGCCAGTTGGCGTGGGGCGGATTGCGGCCGTAGCCGACCAGGTCACGGGGATAGGCGGGATTCATGAGAGCTCCACGAGGAGGTCGCGCGCGGCGATGGTCTCGCCCACGCGCACATGCACGGCCCGGATCGTACCGTCACGCTCGGCGCGGATCTGGGTTTCCATCTTCATCGCCTCCAGCGACACGAGCGGGTCGCCGGCACGCACCGCCTGGCCGGTCTTGACCGAGACGGTGACCACCATGCCCGGCATCGGCGCCGGCACATGGGCGGCGTTGCCCGGCTCGGCCTGCGGACGCTGCTCGCGGCGCGGCGCGCCGGCCTTGTCGACCCGCATGGTGCGCGGCTGGCCGTTGAGCTCGAAGAAGACCTTGACCACGCCCTCCTCCTCGGCGGGCGCGGTGCCCTGCATGCGGATCACCAGGGTCTTGCCGGGATCGAGGCCCACCGCGATCTCCTCGCGTTCGGCCATGCCGTGGAAGAAGGCGGGCGTGGGCAGCACGCTGACATCGCCGAAGCGGCGGTGGTGGTCGGAGAACTCCTTGTAGACCTTGGGGTACATCAGCCAGGAGGCGAGCGCCTGATCGTCGATCTGGTGACCGCAGGCCCGCTCGGCCTCGCGCCGCGCCGCCTCGAGATCGACATCGGGCAGCGTGTCGCCGGGGCGGTAGGGCTGCGGCGGCTCGGCCTTGAGCACCTTGCGCGAGAGCGCCGGCGGAAAGCCGTCGGGCGGAAAGCCGAGCTCGCCGCGGAACAGCGACACCACCGACTCGGGAAAGGCCACCTCGCGCGCCGGATCGGCGACATCGGCCGCGGTGAGGTCGTTGGCGACCATGGAGAGCGCCATGTCGCCCACCACCTTGGAGGTGGGCGTGACCTTGACGATGTCGCCGAACAGCCGGTTGACCTCGGCATAGGCGCGCGAGACCTCGGGCCAGCGGTGCTCCAGGCCCATGGCGCGGGCCTGCTCGCGCAGGTTGGTGTACTGGCCGCCGGGCATCTCGTGGTTGTAGACATCGGCGGTGCCGCTGCGGATCTCGGGCTCGAAGGCCGCGTACTGCCGGCGCACGCCCTCCCAGTAATGCGAGATCTCGAGCATGGCGTCGAGATCGATGCCGGCGGGCTGGCCGGCGCCGCCGCCGCGGCCGGCCTTGAAGCGCGGGTCGCGGTCGGAGCCGGCCAGCGCGGCGACGATCGCCGAAAGATTGGGCTGCGAGGTGAGCCCGCTCATCGCATCCATGGCGCCATCGACCGCATCGGCGCCCGCCTCGATGGCCGCCAGCACCGAGGCCGCCGCCGCGCCGCTGGTATCGTGGGTGTGGAAGTGGATCGGCAGGCCGGTCTCCTCCTTGAGCGCCCTGACCAGCAGCGACACCGCGCGCGGCCGGGCCAGGCCGGCCATGTCCTTGATGCCCAGCACATGCACGCCGGCGTCGCGCAGCTGGCGCGCGATGTGGGTGTAGTAGCGCAGGTCGTACTTGCGGCCGTGGTCGAAGACATCGGCGGTGTAGCAGATGGCGCCCTCGCACAGGGCGCCGGTTTCGAGCACCGCGTCGATGGACACCCGCATGTTGCGCACCCAGTTCAGCGAGTCGAACACCCGGAAGATGTCGATGCCGGCGGCCGCGGCCTGCTGCACGAAGAAGCGCACCACATTGTCGGCATAGCTGGTGTAGCCCACCGCATTGGCGCCGCGCAGCAGCATCTGCAGCGCGATGTTGGGCACCGCCTGGCGCAGCTGCGCCAGGCGCTGCCAGGGGTCTTCCTTGAGGAATCGCATGGCCACATCGAAGGTGGCCCCGCCCCAGCACTCGAGCGAGAGCAGGCCGGGCAGCATCCGCGCGTAATAGGGCGCGATGCGCAGCATGTCGATGGTGCGCATGCGGGTGGCAAGCAGCGACTGGTGCGCGTCGCGCATGGTGGTGTCGGTGAGCAGCGGCCGCTGTTCGGCGAGCATCCACGCGGCGAACTTCTTCGGGCCGAGCTGACGCAGCAGCGTGCGGGTGCCGGGCGGCGGCGACGCGAGCAGGTCCGCCCGGGGCAGCGGCAGGTGCAGGTGGCGCAGGTCGGTCTGCGGTCGGCCCTTCATGTCGGGATGGCCGTTGACGGTGACCTCGCCGAGATAGCGCAGCACCCGGGTGGCGCGATCGCGGCGGCGCGCGAACTTCAGCAGCTCCGGGGTCTGGTCGATGAAGCGGGTGGTGACCGTGCCGGCGACGAACTGCGGATGGTTGATGACATTCTCGACGAACTGCAGGTTGGTGGCGAGGCCGCGGATGCGGAACTCGCGCAGGCCGCGGTCCATGCGGCGGATCGCCTCCTCGGGGGTGGGCGCCCAGGCGGTGACCTTGACCAGCAGCGAGTCGTAGTAGGGCGTGATCACCGCGCCGGTGTAGGCGGTGCCGCCGTCCAGGCGCAGGCCGAAACCGGCGGCGCTGCGGTAGGCGGTGATGCGGCCGTAGTCGGGCGTGAAGCCGTTCTCGGGGTCTTCGGTGGTGATGCGGCACTGCAGGGCGTGGCCATTGAGGCGGATGTCGACCTGCGCCGGCACGGGCGAGCCGGGATCGCCGATGCGCGCGCCCTCGGTGACGCGGATCTGCGCCTTGACGATGTCGATGCCGGTGACCTGCTCGGTGACGGTGTGCTCGACCTGGATGCGCGGATTGACCTCGATGAAGTAGAACTTGCCGGTGTCGGCGTCCATGAGGAACTCGACCGTGCCGGCATGGGTGTAGCCCACCGCGCGGCCGAGCGCGAGCGCGGCCTCGCACAGCGCCTCGCGGCCGGCGGCGTCCAGGTAAGGCGCGGGCGCGCGCTCGACCACCTTCTGGTTGCGCCGCTGCACCGAGCAGTCGCGCTCGAACAGGTGCACCAGGTTGCCATGCGAGTCACCGAGGATCTGCACCTCGACATGGCGGGCGCGGCGCACCAGCTTCTCGAGGTAGACCTCGTCGTTGCCGAATGCCGCGGCGGCCTCGCGCCGGGCCACCGGCAGCTGCGCGGCGAGGTCGGCCTCGTTCTCGATCACCCGCATGCCGCGACCGCCGCCGCCCCAGCTCGCCTTGAGCATCAAGGGGTATCCCACCGCCTCGGCCGCGCCCGCCGCGACGGCGAAGTCGGCCTGCTCGGCGGTCTGGCGCTGGGTGTCGCTGGCATCGGGCGCCACGGGCGTGCGCGGCAGCACACCCGTGGCCGGCATCACCGGCACGCCTGCGGCCACCGCGGCGTGACGGGCGGCGACCTTGTTGCCCAGGGTGGTCATCACCTCGGGGCTGGGCCCGATGAAGCGGATGCCGGCGGCCGCACAGGCTCGGGCGAAGTCGGGGTTTTCGGAGAGAAAGCCGTAGCCGGGATGGATGGCATCGACCCGCGCGAGCCGGGCGATGCGGATGATGTCGTCGATGTCGAGATAGGCCTGCAAGGGCTTGCGGCCCTCGCCCACCAGATAGCTTTCATCGGCCTTGAAGCGGTGCAGGGCGAAGCGGTCCTCGTTGGCATAGATGGCCACCGTGCGGATGCCGAGTTCGGCAGCGGCGCGCATCACGCGGATGGCGATTTCCGACCGGTTGGCCACGAGCAGGGACTGGATACGGCGCATGAGAGAGGGCACTCCGGGGAAAGACGGCATGCCGCCGACGGGATGGATGGCGCGGCCTGCGGGCAGGCGGGCGGCATTGCTGCGATGCAGCGTATCGGAAGCCATGCGGGCCGACAATCAGGGATGTCGCGTAGACTTCATCGCCTGAAATCTGCCCCGCCCGTCGCTTGACCTCGCACGACCCGACCGCCCGCGGCCCTGCCTGCGCGGCCCTTGCCCGCACCGCGCTGCTGACCGCCGCGCTGCTGGCCAGCGGCTGCGGCGGCGGCTCGGGCGGCAGCAGCGCCAGCGGCGGCGCCGGCACGGGCGATGGGCTGCCGGTGCAGGACGGATGCGCCTACCGCTACAGCCTCACCAGCAGCCCGCAGCTCACCGGCGCTGACCCCCTGCTCGGCAGCCAGTGGCACCTGGCCAACACCGGCCAGAGCGGCGGCCTGGCCGGCGAGGATGTGCGCGCGCAGGCTGCGTGGGCGGTCACCCGCGGCGAGGGCGCGCGCGTGGCGGTGGTCGATGATGCGGTCGACATCCTGCATCCCGAGCTCTCGCCCAACGCGGTGGCCGGCGCGAGCTACAACTACCGCCCCGGATCGGTGGGCAACCGCTGGCCCCTGCCCTGCCAGGCCGATGAGATCCATGGCACGGCGGTGGCCGGCATCGTCGCCGCGCGCGACGGCAACGCGGTTGCCGGCGCCGGCGTGGCGCCCAGGGTGGGCCTGGTCGGCCTGAATCCGCTGGCCACCAGCTATGCCGCCGACATCGCCGATGCGCTCGGCCGCGGCCTGGCCGACACCGGGGTCTACAACAGCAGCTGGGGCTCGCCCGACAACGGCCGGCCCAACCGGGTGGACGCCAGCTTCGCCACGGCGATCGACAACGGCATCGCGAACGGCCGAGGCGGGCGTGGCGCGGTCTATGTCTTCGCCGCCGGCAACGGCGGCTGCATCAGCACCAATGCCGCCGGCCAGTGCGTGGGCGAGAGCTCCGGTCTGGACGGCTACACCAACCACCTCGGGATCGTGGTGGCCTGCTCGGTGGATCACCGCGGCCGCCGCCCCTATTACGGCGAGACCGGCGCCAACATCCTGGTGTGCGGCAGCACCTCCGACGATGCCGGCCGGGCCGCGATCACCACCCTCGCCCCGCAGGGCGGCACCCGCAACAACTTCGGCGGCACCTCGGCGGCCGCGCCGATGGTGTCGGGCGCGGCCGCCCTCGTGCTGGCCGCCAACCCGGCGCTGAGCTGGCGCGATGTGCGCCTGCTGCTGGCGCGTACCGCGCGGCGCAATGACGCCAGTTCCGCCGACTGGGTCACCAGCGGTCCCGGACTGCCCCACCATCCCGAGTACGGCTTCGGCACGGTCAACGCCCAGGCCGCGGCCAGCGCGGCGCGCAGCTGGACCAGCGTGGGCGGATCGTCCTCGCTGATCGCCTGCGGCCCCTACACCCGCAGTCCCGGCCTGGCGGTGCCCGACGGACCGGCGGGCGCCAGCGTCGAGGACAGCGTGGTGATCGACCCCGCCGCCTGCGGCATCACCCGCATCGAATATGTCGAGGTGGCCTTCACGGCGAGCCATCCCTACATCGGCGATCTGCGCATCCGGCTGGTCAGCCCCAACGGTCTGGTCAGCCGGCTCGCCGATGCCCGCCGATGCCTGGGCGGCTGCGGCAGCTACACCGACTGGCGCTTCGGGTCGGTGAGGCACCTGGACGAGCCGGCGGCCGGCGCCTGGCGGCTGCAGGTGACCGACCTGCAGGCCAACGACACCGGCACATTCCAGGCCTGGGGGCTGCGGATATGGGGACGCTGAGCCTGATGACCGCGGGCCCTGCCCGCGCCGCCACGGGCAGGGCGCTTGCCGTCGCGCTCGCCGTCGCGCTCGCGGTCCTCGGCGGCCCGGCCCGCGCCCAGCAGCGCTACTGGTACGACGGCGGCGAGCGGCGGCTGCTGTGGGCCGAGAGCGGCCTGCAGGCCGACTTCGGCGGCGCGCCCGGCACCAAGCAGTCGGTGATCCGGCCGGCCGTCGGCGACAAGACGGCCGCCGGCGACTCCGGCGCCGCGCCAGCGGGGGCGACCGTGTATCGCGATCAGGCCGACGCCGGCGGACGGCTGCGCGCCCTGCCCGGCGGCGTGCTGGTGGGATTCCGGCCCGGCACCACGGCCGCCGCGCGCGAAGCGCTGCTGGCCCGCCACGGGCTGCGCCTGGTCCGGCCGATCGGCGAGCGCGCCGACTGGGTGCTGGTGGCCTCGCCCCCGGGCGATGCTTCGCTGGATCTGGCCAACCGCCTGCACGAGAGCGGCGACTTCGCCAGCGCCTCGCCCAACTGGTGGCAGCCGCGTCAGCTCAAGTGAGCACGGCGGGGCGGCATGGCCTCAGCGCGGGCTCTCGTAGAACACGTAATTGGTGCCGAAATCGCTGATCTCGAAGTACACCCGCTTCTCACCGGGATCGGCCACACCATTGAGGTTCTCGTCGAAGACGCCGTAGCCATAGCGGTAAGGCCGCGGCTGCTTGTCCTCGGTGCCCATCGCGGTGGACATCTTGTCGATGGCGACGAAGCGGCGCACCAGTTTCTCGCCGGCATAGACCTCGAGCACGCCATTGGTGCCGGTCCAGTTCTGGATGCTGCGCTGGATCCGGTTCTGGGTTTCCTGGGTGCAGCCGGCTGCGAGCGCGGCCAGCAGCAGCGCCACCAGGGCCGCCGGCCCGCGCCAGCCGATAGAATGGGATTCAACCATTGACGCCTTCCATGAACGACTCGACACCTGTCACCGTCAAGCGGCTGGACTATACCCCGCCCTCCCACGAGGTGGACGGGCTGGACCTGATCCTCGAGCTTGGCCGCACCGACACCCGGGTGAGTGCCAGCGCACGCTATCGCCGGCCGGCCGGCGCCGCCGCCGCCCCGCTGCATCTGCACGGCGAGGCGCTGGAGCTGCTCTCGGTGGCGATCGATGGCCGGGCGCTTGCGCCCGGCGAGTACCGGGCGGACGCGCAGGGGCTCACGCTGCTCGACCCGCCGGCGCAGTTCACGCTGAGCCTCACCAACCGCATCAACCCGCAGGCCAACACCGCGCTCTCCGGCCTGTATGTCTCCAACGGCAACTTCTACACCCAGTGCGAGGCGGAAGGCTTTCGGCGCATCACCTTCTTTCCGGACCGGCCCGATGTCATGGCCCGTTACCGGGTCACGCTGATCGGCGACTGCGAGCGCGAGCCGGTGCTGCTGTCCAACGGCAACCTGATCGAGCAGGGGCCCTGGCCGGCCGCTGCCGACGGGCGGGCGCGTCACTTCGCGCGCTGGGAGGATCCCTTCCCGAAGCCGAGCTATCTGTTCGCGGTGGTCGCGGGCCGGCTCGAGGCCGCCGAGCAGCGCCTGCGCACCGGGTCCGGGCGCGAGGTGCTGCTGCAGGTCTGGGTGGAGCCCGGCAATCTCGACAAGACCGATCACGCCATGCGCTCGCTGGTGCGCTCCATCCGCTGGGACGAGGAACGCTTCGGCCTGGAGCTCGACCTCGACCGCTTCATGATCGTGGCGGTGGGCGACTTCAACATGGGGGCCATGGAGAACAAGGGCCTGAACATCTTCAACACCCGCTATGTGTTCGCCCATCCGCGCATCGCCACCGATGGCGACTTCGCGGCGGTGGAGGCGGTGGTCGGCCACGAGTACTTCCACAACTGGACCGGCAACCGGGTCACCTGCCGCGACTGGTTCCAGCTCACCCTGAAGGAGGGCCTCACGGTCTTTCGCGACCAGGAGTTCTCGGCCGACATGCTCGCCGCCGAGGCCGACAGCCCGGCGGCCGCGGCCAGCGCCCGCGCGGTCAAGCGCATCGAGGATGTGCGCGCGCTGCGGGCCTCGCAGTTCCCCGAGGACGCCGGGCCGATGGCCCACCCCATCCGCCCCGACGCCTACCAGGAGATCAACAACTTCTACACCATGACGGTCTACGAGAAGGGGGCCGAGGTGGTGCGCATGCTGCAGACCCTGGTGGGCCGCGATGGCTTTCGCCGGGGCATGGATCTGTACTTCCAGCGCCATGATGGCCAGGCGGTCACCTGCGACGATTTCGTCGCGGCCATCGCCGACGCCAACCAGCGCGACTTCAGCCAGTTCAGCCGCTGGTACTCGCAATCAGGCACCCCCCGGCTGCGGGTGCGCGCCGAGCATGACCCGGCAACGCGGCGCTATCGCCTCGAGGTCTCGCAGCGCGTGGGCGAGGCGCCCAGCGAACTGCACCTGCCGCTCGCGCTCGCGCTGCTCGGGCCCGATGGCCGGGAGATGCCGCTGCGCCTGGCCGGCGAGACGGCGCCGGGCGCCGGATCGCGGGTGCTCGAGATCACCCGGCCGGTGGCGCATTTCGAGTTCCTCGACATCGCGCAGCCGCCCACGCCCTCGCTGCTGCGCCACTTCAGCGCGCCGGTGATCGTCGAGCATGACTGGAGCGACGCGCAGCTCGGGTTTCTGGCTGCGCACGACACCGACCCCTTCAACCGCTGGGAGGCCGCGCAGCAGCTCGCGCTGTCGGCGCTGATCGCCGCAGTGGGCGGGCAGGCGCCGGCCGCCGATGGCCCGCTCACCACGGTGTGGCGGGCCGCGCTCGACGATGCCGCGCTCAGCCCCGGCTTCCAGGAGCTCATGCTCGCGCTGCCGGGCGAAGGCGTGGTGGCCGAGCAGCTCGCCGTGGTCGACCCGCAGGCGCTGCGCACCGCCCGGCTCACCGTGGGCGCCTCGCTCGGGCGCGCGCTCGTGGCGCGCTGGCGTGCGCTGTACGAGCGGCTGGCGCCCGAGGGCGCCTACCACCCCGGCGCGGCGCCGGCCGGCCGGCGGGCCTTGCGCAACCTGGCGCTGGGCTTCCTGACCCTGGCCGGCGAGCCCGATGCCGGTGAGCTCGCCCTGCGCCAGTTCGAGACTGCCGACAACATGACCGCGCGCCAGGGCGCGCTGGGCGCGCTCCTGCTCGGCCATGCCCCGCAGGCCGAGCTCGCGCTGGCGCGCTTTGCCGATGAGCTCGGCGACGAACCGCTCGCCATGGACAAGTGGTTCTCGATGCAGGCCACCCGCCATCGCAGCCCATTCGGCCGGCCGGTGCTCGATCAGGTGCGCGCGCTGATGTCCCACCCGGCCTTCTCGCTGGGCAATCCCAACAAGGTGCGCGCGCTGGTCGGCGCGTTCTGCCAGGGCAACCTCGCCGAGTTCCACGCGCCCGACGGCTCGGGATACCGCTTCTGGGAGGAGGTGCTCGGCGAGCTCGACCCGCGCAACCCGCAGCTCGCCTCGCGGCTGGCGCGCGCCATGGACCGCTGGCGCAAGTACACGCCCGATCGTCAGGCCCAGGCGCGGGCCAGCCTGCAGCGGGTGCTGGCCCGTCCCGGCCTGTCGCGCGATGTGCGCGAGGTGGTGGGCAAGGCGCTGGGCGAGGACTGAATCCGGGGCGTCGCGCCGCCTGCGCGATAATGCGGGCCCGAGCCCACCGGAGACCCTCCTGATGAACCGCATCAGCCTCACCCAGTACCTGGTCGAAAAGCAGCGCGAGAAGGGCCTGATCCCGGGCGAGCTGCGGCTGCTGCTCGAGGTGGTTGCGCGCGCCTGCAAGCGGATCAGCTACGCGGTGGGCAAGGGCGCGCTGGCCGGCGTGCTCGGCGAGGCGGGCTCCGAGAATGTGCAGGGCGAGTCGCAGAAGAAGCTCGATGTCATCGCCAACGAGACCCTGCTCGAGGCCAACCTGTGGGGCGGGCATCTCGCGGCCATGGCCTCGGAGGAAATGGACCATCCGCACTTCATCCCCAACGAGTACCCGATGGGCGGCTTCCTGCTGCTCTTCGACCCGCTCGACGGCTCCTCGAACATCGATGTCAATGTCTCCATCGGCACCATCTTCTCGGTGCTGCGCCTGCCCGAGGGCGTGAGCGAGCCGCGCGAGGAACACTTCCTGCAGCCCGGCGACCGGCAGATCGCCGCCGGTTACGCGGTCTACGGGCCCTCCACCCTGCTGGTGCTCAGCGTGGGCGACGGAGTGGCCTGTTTCACCCTCGAGCGCGAGACCGGCAGCTGGTGGCTCACCGCCGACCACATCCGCATCCCGGAACGCACCAAGGAGTTCGCGATCAACGCCTCCAACGCGCGCCACTGGGAGCCGCCGGTGCGCCGCTACATCGACGAACTGCTGGCCGGCGGCACCGGCCCGCGCGGGCGCGACTTCAACATGCGCTGGGTGGCCTCGATGGTGGCCGATGTGCATCGGATCATGACCCGCGGCGGGGTGTTCATGTACCCGCGCGACGCCCGCGAGCCCGACAAGCCGGGCAAGCTGCGCCTGCTCTACGAAGCCAACCCGATGAGCTTCCTGGTGGAGCAGGCGGGCGGCGCGGCCACCAACGGCCACGAGCGCATCCTCGCGCTGCAGCCGGGCAAGCTGCATGAGCGGGTGGCGGTGTTCATGGGCTCGCGCGAAGAGGTCGAGCGGGTCACCGGCTATCACCGGGCCTGAGCCTCGTCGAGCGCGAGCCAGACCTCGCGCAGGGCCACATCATCCGGATCGGTGCGGATCTGGAAGCCGAGGTGGCGCAGCAGGCCGAGCATGCGGGTGTTGACGGCCAGCACATGGCCTTCGATGCGGCGCAGCCCCCGCGCGCGGGCCGCGTCGATGATCGCCCGCATCAGCGCGCCGCCCACCCCGCCGCCCTGCCAGCGGTCGGCCACCGCCACGGCAAATTCGCAGCTCTCGGCATCGGGGTTGAGCAGGTAGCGGACCACGCCCACCAGCTCGCCGCGCGGCGCGGGCCCGGGCGCCACCGCCACCAGCGCGAGCTCGCGGTCGTAGTCGATCTGCGTGTAGCGGATCAGCATGCGCGCCGGCAGCTCGGCGAGCGCCGAGATGAACCGGAAGTAGCGCGACTGCGCCGACAGGCCGCGGGTGAAGGCCTGCAGCAGATCGGCGTCCTCGGGCTGGATCGCGCGCAGGGTCCAGGGCGCGCCCCGCGGCGTGAGCCGCTCGCTGCCGAGATGCGCCGGATAGGGCCGGATCGCCAGGTGACGGTGCGGCTCGGGCTGCGGCCCGGGCGGGTCATCGAGCAGCACCCGCGCGTCCACCGCCACCACGCCCTGCGCGTCAGCGATCACCGGATTGATGTCCATGCCGGCGATCCAGGGCAGCTCGCAGACCAGATCCGACACCGCCACCAGCAGGGACTCGAGCGCATCGCGGTCGATGGCCGGCGCGCCACGGTGCTCGCCAAGCGCCGCGGCCACCCGGGTGCGGCCGATCAGCCGCGAGGCGAGGTAGCGGTTCAGCGGCGGCAGCTCGAGCGCGACATCGCGCACCACCTCGACCCCGGTGCCGCCCGCGCCGAAGGCGATCACCGGCCCGAAGAGCGGATCGCGCAGCACGCCCACATAGAGCTCGCGGGCGTGGCGGGATTCGCGCATCGGCTGCACCGTCACGCCGTCGATGCGGGCCTGCGGGCGCGCGGCGCGCACCGTGGCGAGCAGCTCGTGGTACTGCGCGCGCAACTCGGCAGGGTTGCGCAGGTTGAGGACCACGCCGCCGGCATCGCTCTTGTGATCGATGTCGGGGGAGTCGATCTTCAGCGCCACCGGAAATCCCAGCCGCGCGGCCAGGGCGATCGCCGCCTCGGCCGAATCGGCGCGCAGCGTGGCGGTCACCGGCACATGGAAGGCCTGCAGCAGGGCCTTGGACTCGACCTCGGCCAGCCCGGTGCGGCCCTCGTCGAGCGCCTCGCGCAGCAGCTGCCGGGCCCGGCGCAGATCGGGCGGACGCTGACCCGGCACCGGCCGCGGAATCTGGTGCAGCAGGCGCTGGTTCCGATGAAAGCGGGCCAGGGTGGCCCAGGCGTCGACCGCCGATTCCGGCACGGCGTACACCGGCACACCGGCTGCCTCGAGGGGCGCGCCCAGCCCCCGCATGCGCTGCTCGCCCATCCAGCAGGCAAAGAGCGGCTTGCGGGCCTCGAGCAGCGCCGGTCGGGCCCGCAACACCGCCTCGGTCAGCGCCGGCACATCGGCCCCGTCGTAGGGCGCGACGATCACCAGCAGACCATCCAGGCCGGGGTCATCCGCGAGCACGCGCAGCGCGGCCTCGAGCTGCGCCGGCTGCGGATCGATGCCCAGGTTGAGCGGATTGCCGCCCTCGCCCGCCGGCGAACCCGCCAGCGCCTGCGAGAGCCGCTCGCGGGTGGCCTCGGCCAGGGGCGGCAGCTCGAGGCGCTGGAAGCGCGCCTGGTCGGCGGCGAGCACGGCCGGCCCGTTGCCGTTGGCGATGACGCCCAGGCGCGCGCCCACCGGCCCGGTCTGCGTGGCCAGCAGCCGCGCCGCGGTGAAGAGCTGGGTGAACAGGCCGACCTGAAGCGCGCCGGCACGGCGCAGCGCGGCGGCATAGACCGCGTCGGAGCCGCACAGGGCACCGCTGTGGGTGCGAGCCTGTGCGGGGGCCTGGTCGCCACGCTGGCCCTTGAGCACGATCACCGGCTTGACCAGCGCCAGGGCGCGCAGCGCGCTCATGAAGCGGCGCGCATCGCGCACCGCCTCCAGGTAGACCACCACCGCGCGGGTGCGCTCGTCGGCGCACAGGAAGTCGAGCACCTCGGCGAGATCGATCGCGACCTCGGCCCCGAGCGAGGCCACCAGCGAGAAGCCGGTGGCATGGCCGGCCACCCAGTCGAGCACGGCGCCATTGAGCGCGCCCGACTGCGAGACCAGGGCCACCGCGCCGGCGGGGGGCATGGGCCCCATCCGGCCGGCGTTCAGGCCGATGGCCGGGCGGATGAAGCCCAGGGTGGCCGGACCGAAGAGCAGCAGGCCGAGCGCCTGAGCCTGACTGCGCCAGTCAGCCAGGGTCTGCCGGGGCGCGGGATCGGTGGCCTGAGGGCCGGTGAGCAGGCAGGCGTGGCGCGCGCCCTGCTGCGCGGCCCGTTGCAGGGCCGCGGGCACCTCGGCCGGATCGACGAGCAGCAGGGCCAGCAGGGCGGTGCCGGGCGCCGGGCTGGCGCTGGAGATGGAGCCGAGGCTGGGGCTGGGGCTGGGGCCGTGATCCGGGCCCGGGCCCGCGAGCCGCAACAGGCGGGCCGGCAGGCGTGGCCCCGGCGCCCCGTCGGTGAGCGCCTGTGCCAGGGCCTGGGCCCAGTCGGCGGGCCGGGCGCCCAGCACCACCACGAGATGGTCAGGCTCGAAGAGGGGATGCAGCCGGTGCCGCGCCAGCACGGCTAGAGCAGACCCAGCAGCGCCCGGATGTGCTGCTCGACGCTGCGCGCCAGCGCCGGGAGGTGATAGCCGCCCTCGAGCAGCGAGACCACCCGCCCGCTGGCGTGCTGCTCGGCGATCTCGACCAGGCGCGCGGTGACCCAGCCGTAGTCGGCGTCGCGCCAGCCGAGCTGGCTCATGTCGTCATCGCGATGGGCGTCGAAGCCCGCCGAGATGAACAGCATCTCGGGACGGAACTCGCGCAGCGCCGGCAGCCACACGGTCTCGACCGCCTCGCGCATGGCCTCGCCGCCGGAATAGGGCGCGAGGCCGATGTTGCGCATGTTCGCGCCGCGCGGCTCGTCGCCGCTGAAGGGATACAGGCGACGCTGGAAGGTGGAGACCATCAGCACCCGCGGATCGTCGGCGAGGATGTCCTCGCTGCCGTTGCCGTGATGCACATCGAAGTCGGCCAGCGCCACCCGCTGCAGGCCGAGTTCGTCGAGCGCGTGGCGGATGCCCACCGCCGCATTGTTGAAGAAGCAGAAACCCATCGCGCGACCGCGCTCGGCATGGTGACCGGGCGGGCGCACCGCGCAGAAGGCGCGCTGGTAGCCCTCGCGCAGCACCAGCTCGGTGGCGCGTACCGCGGCCCCGGCGGCATGCAGCGCGGCGGTGATGCTGTGCGGGTTGAGCGCGGTGTCGGGATCGAGGGCGACCAGGCCCTGCGCCGGCGAGGCCGCGCGCAACTCGGCCAGGTGCAGGGCGGTGTGCGCGCGGGTGATCTGGCCATCGGTGGCGGCGGGCGCTTCGACCGGGTCCATGAGATCGAGGAGGCCGGTGGCCAGCAGGCGGTCTGCCACGGCCGCGAGCCGCTCGGGGCACTCCGGGTGGCCGGCCCCCATCGCGTGGCGCGTGAAGCTGGGATGGCTGAGGTAGGCGGCCTTCATGGGCGGGAGGGGGCAAGCCCGCGGCGGCGGTGTGGAGCGGGTGAAGGGAATCGAACCCTCGTATGCAGCTTGGGAAGCTGCCGTTCTGCCATTGAACTACACCCGCGACCCACTCATTTTACGCGAAGGCCGGCGCGGCCGCCCAGCGCGGCCCCGTCAGCGCCCCGTCAGCGCCCGGTGAAGCGTGGCGCCCGCTTGTCCTTGTAGCTGGCCAGGCCCTCGCGAAAGTCCGCGGTGGCGGTGCAGCGGTCCTGCTCGCGGTTGGCGGCGGCAAAGCCCTCGTCGTAGCTGACGTCGGCGGCGGTCCAGAGCTGCGCCTTCATGGCGGCCAGGGCGCGCGGCGCGGCATTGGCGGCGATCGCACGGGCATAGCCCGCCACATGGGTCATGAGCTGGTCGTCATCGAGCACGGCGTTGACCAGGCCGATGCGTTCGGCCTCGGCGCCATCAAAGCGCCGCGCGGTGTAGAGCAGGTCGGCGGCGCGGGCGATGCCGATCAGGCGCGGCAGCAGCCAGCCGATGCCCTTCTCGGCGGGCACGCCAAGCCGCGCGAAGGTGGCGTTGAACAGCGCCGAGCGGGCCGCGAACCGGATGTCGCAATGAAGGGCGAGGATGAAGCCCCAGCCGAAGGCCGGACCGTTGACCGCGGCGATGGTGGGCTTGCGCGAGCGGATCAGCGCGTTCCAGCCGGCGCTGAAGCCATCGGCGAGCGGCGGGCCGATGTCGTCGCCCCACTGCGGCTCGGGCCGTGGCAGGGCCTCGCCCACGCCGCCGGACTGGCCGGTGCCGATCACGCCCAGATCGAGGCCGGCCGAGAAGCCGCGGCCGGCGCCAGTGATCACGATCACCCGCGCGGCCGGATCGGCGGCGGCCTGACCGACCGCGTCGAAGAAGGCCTCGAGCATGGCCGGGGTGAGCGCGTTGAGCTTGTCGGGGCGGTTGAAGGTGATCGTGGCCACGCCGTCGTCGGTGCGGCTGAGGATCTGGGAATCGGGGGTCATCGGCGCTTCCGGGAGAGGGGGAGCCGGTATCCTAACCAACCCGCGAGGCCGGCCCGTCGCCACGGCGCCCCGCTCGCCACGGCCGAAACGCCCATGCCACCCGACCTGCCCACGCCGCCCGCTCCGCCCGCGCGCTGCCCGCCGCCGATGACCGAAAGCCCACGCCCCGACCACATCCGCAGCTTCGTCAACCGCCGCATCCACTTCACCGCCGGCCAGCGCGCCGCGCAGGAACGCCTTCTGCCGCGCTACGGCATCGCCCACCAGGCCGCGCTGCTCGACACGACCACCGCCTTCGGCCGGCAGGCGCCCGTGGTGCTGGAGATCGGCTGCGGCATGGGCGAAACCACCGCGGCCATTGCGCTCGCGCGGCCCGACACCGACTTCATCGGCGTGGAGGTCTACCCGGCCGGCGTGGGCGCGCTGCTGCGCCGGCTCGAGGAACAGGCCATCGGCAATGTGCGGGTGATCCGCCACGACGCGGTGGAAGTGCTGCGCGACATGATCGCCCCCGGCAGCCTGGCCGGCATCCATGTCTACTTCCCCGATCCCTGGCCCAAGGCCCGGCACCACAAGCGCCGTCTGATCCAGCCGCCGCTGGTCGCCCTCGCCGCCAGCCGCCTGCGTCCGGGCGGCTATCTGCACTGCGCCACCGACTGGGCGCATTACGCCGATCAGATGCTCGCGGTGCTGCAGGCCGAGCCGAGGCTGCGCAACACCGCCGAGGGCTTCGCGCCGCGGCCGGACTGGCGGCCACTCACCAAGTTCGAGACGCGCGGCCTGGCGCTGGGCCATGCGGTGCGGGATCTGATCTTCGAGCGCCGCATGGACTGATCCGGGCCGCATCGGCCGCGGTGAGGCCGCAGGCCGGCGTGGCGCCCGAGCCTCAGGCCGACCAGTTCACCCAGCCGAAGTGCGCGGTGAGCAGCACCAGGCCGCCGAACACGATGCGATACCAGGCAAAGCCGCGAAAGTCGTGGCTGGCCACGAAGCGGATCAGCCAGTGCACGCAGGCCAGCGCCGACAGGAAGGCCACCGTCAGGCCCACCGCGAACATCGGCAGATCAGCGGCCGACAGCAGCGCGCGGTACTTGACCAGATCGTAGACGCCCGCGCCCACGAGGGTGGGGATGGCGAGGAAGAACGAGAACTCGGTGGCGGCCCGGCGCGAGAGACCGAAGAGCATGCCGCCGATGATGGTGGCGCCGGAGCGGCTGGTGCCGGGCACGAGGGCGAAAGCCTGCGCCAGCCCGAGCTTCAGCGCGTCGAGCGCGCTCATGTCGTCGACCTCCTGGATGCGCGGCCGACGGCGCGCCTGACCGCGCTCCACCCAGAGGATGATCAGCCCGCCCACGACGAAGGCCAGCGCCACCGGCACCGGCTTGAAGAGATGCGCCTTGATGTACTTGCCAAACAGCACGCCGAGCACCGCGGCCGGCAGGAAGGCGATCAGCACATTCAGCGCGAAGCGCTGGGCACGGCGGTCACTGCCCAGGCCGGCCACCGTGGCGCCGATGCGCACCCGGTAGTACCAGACCACGGCCAGCATGGCGCCGGTCTGGATGGCCACATCGAAGAGCTTGGCCTTCTCGTCCGAGAAACCGAGCAGGCTGCCGGCCAGGATGAGGTGGCCGGTGCTGGAGATGGGCAGGAATTCGGTGAGCCCCTCGACCAGCCCGAGCAGGGCAGCCTTGGCGAGCAGGGGCAGCCCGTGCAGGAAGTCGATCATCGGAGTCTCCGCGGCAGGCCGCGATGATAACCGAGCCGACTGGCCCGGCCCGGCGGCCGCGTCGGGCGGCTGATCGGGCGGCTAATCGGGCCCGGAGGGGCCCGCCAGCCTGGCCTGCCAGTCGGTCCAGGCCTGCCCGACCCAGGCGCCGAAGCGGCGGGCAAAGGTCTCCGGCGCATAGCCCGCGGCGCGGTCGATGCAGGCCTGGGGGTCGATCGGCCGATCGAGCGCCTCGAAACGGGCCACCGCGTCGATGATCGCCTCGGGGGTCGATTCATGGAAGAACAGCCCGGTGGGGCGGTCGGAGTGCTCGCCGGCCACGGTCTCGGCGGTGCCGCCGCGGCCGAGCGCGATCACCGGCGTGCCCTGGGCCTGGGCCTCGAGCACCGAGATGCCGAAGTCTTCCGTGGCCGCGAACAGGAAGGCCCGCGCGCGGGCGAGATGCTCGCGCATCGGCGCATCGGGCACGAAACCCGCGAAGCGCACATTCGGCGGCGCCACCGCGCGCCAGCGCGCGAGATCGGGCCCGCTGCCGATGACCAGCAGGCGGCGCTGCGGCATGGCCCGGAAGGCCTCGACCATCAGGTCGATGCGCTTGTAGCCGATCAGGCGCGACACCGTCACATACAGGTCGGGCTCGCGCGGCAGGGCCAGCGGGGGGTGGAGGCTCACCGGCGGGGGGATCACCACCGCCTCGCGCCGCCAGGCCTTGAGGATGCGCCGCGCGACGAAGGCCGAGCTGGTGGCGAAGGCGTCGACCCCGGCCGCGCTGCGGTGGTCCCACAGCCGCAGCCGATGCAGCATCAGGCGCGCGGCCAGCCCGCGCAGGCCCCGCGACAGTCCCTCGGTGTGCAGGTACACCGACTGCAGGTCCCAGGCATAGCGCATCGGCGAATAGCAGTAGCACAGGTGCAGCGCGTCGGGCGGCACGATCACGCCCTTGGCGACCGCGTGGCTGCTGGAGAGGATCAGGTCGAAACCCGACAGATCGAACTGCTCGATCGCGAAGGGCATCAGCGGCACGGTGTACTTCAGGCTGCCAGGCAGGCCGGGCATGCGCTGCAGGAAGCTGGTGTGCACGCGACGGCCAGCCACCAGATGGCGGTCGGCCTCGGGCAGCCGCTCGAAAAGCGTGAACAGCTCGGCCTGCGGAAACAGCGCGAGGATGGCCTCGAGCACGCGCTCGGAGCCGGCGTATTCGAACAGGAAGTCATGCACCACCGCCACCCGGATGCCGGGCGGCACGATGGCAGTCGCGGAGGTGTTCATCGCCGGCCTCAGCGCGCGCCCGGCCGGCCGAGCACATCGGCCATGTCGGGGGGCTGGCCCCGCCCGCTGCGATCCTGCATCGGCCGGCAGTCGATGGCCGCCTCCGGCGCGGCGAGGTCGTCGGCCCGACCGAGCACCCGGTCCTGGTGCCCGTAGCGGCCAAGGGTGACCAGGCCACGGGCCACCGTGAGGTGCGCCTCGACCCTGGGGTAGGTGCGCAGCCAGGCCTCGCCGCCCAGCCAGCGGGTGGGGCCGGTGGACGGGCCGAGCGTCTCGCCGCAGGCCCGCTCGATGGCCGAAAACACCGGGTCGAACCGGCTGCGCCGCTCGACGGCGCCGGCCCGGGCGCCCGGCGCATCGACCAGCGGGCAGCTCACCACCTGATCCGAAAAGCGGCGCACCTGTCCGGCGGCCTGCTCCTCGACCAGCCAGGCGCCGGCGGCCTGCGGGCGAACGCGATAGGCCGTGCAGGCCGGCTCGTCGATCCGGAGATCGAAGTCGGCCAGCTGATCATTCATGGCATCCCGGGTGACGGGCAGCAGGCCCGCCTGCCCGTCGACCAT
The DNA here is from genome assembly GCA_018970865.1 of Betaproteobacteria bacterium. Lineage (GTDB taxonomy): Bacteria > Pseudomonadota > Gammaproteobacteria > Burkholderiales > Burkholderiaceae_E > Quisquiliibacterium. Next base: position 2,977 of record JAGWVN010000009.1, on the reverse strand, counting down.
CCGATCGGCCGCGGCGATCAGCCGGAGCCGGCCGCGCCAGGCGCCCAGCACCGGCATGGCCGAGCGGGCCTGAAGGGGCGCCGAGCAGTACTCACAGGGTGAGGACAGGTTGGCGAAGGCGCTGTCGGGGTGCATCAGCGGCGCGAGGTAGGTCCAGGAGAACTGCGAGAGCGCGACATGCAGATGCGGCTGATCGCGCAGCGATGATGGCATGTCGGCCGCGAGATCGGCCTTCGCCCAGGCCTCGCCCTGGCCGAGATCCCGGCGATCGGCCGCCACCAGGGCGTAGAAGGCATGCACCCCGAGCAGACCGGCAAGGACCGCCTGGCGCGCGCGGCCCGCCGGCAGCAGCGCGCGCACGCCCTCCACCAGCAGCACCGCGCACAGCAGCAGCAGGCCCACCGCGTAGCGGCCGTTGCCCGAGCTGTGCATCCAGGCCAGACACCACAGTACCGTGAACAGCCAGAGCGGCCAGGCGGCCACGGCCGCGGGATCGGGTCGACGGGCCGGGGCGGTCTGACGCGGGCCTCGATCCGCGGCTTCGCCCCGGGCCGCCGAAGCCCCGCCCGATTCGGCCGGCCGCGGCCTTCGCGCGCGAAGCCGCTGCACCGCCAGGGCCGCGAGCAGGACCACGAGCAAGGCCAGGCGAGGGTCCGGGGCATGCCACTCCAGATAGGCGAGATTGCCGGGCTGACGCGGGTCGGCCACCCGGAATGGGAACTCGGCCCATTGCGCCAGGGATCCCGGCACGAAGCGCTCGCCGCCGGGGCGGGTGGCCACCTTGAGCAGGAACAGGCGATGACGCCAGACGGCCAGCCAGTCCTCCTCGGCCCGAGGCGCGGCGACCGGGGCCGCCGGCGCCGCAGCCGGTGCGGGCGGTGCCGTGCGGGCCGAGGCGGGGGACGCGGCCGGCGCCGCAGCCGGCAGGGGCGCCCGATCGAACAGGAACTGCGCCATCGGGAACACCGGATTGCCATAGACCCGATAGAGGTGCTGCGCCCAGGCCCCACCGCCGGCGATGGCGCCCGCCACCCCGCCGGCCAGAAAGAGCCCGATCACCGCCAGCCGACGCAGCCGACGCCCGGCCAGACCCGCGCCCAGGAACAGCACCGGCGCGAGCGCCGCCGCCGGCGCGTTGCTGAGCTTGAGCAGCGCCGCCAGCCCGAGCGCGAATCCCCCGGCGAAAGCCCAGCGACCCGCCGCCGGGCTGCCGGCGCTGGCGCGGGTGCAGCACCACACCCCGGCCACCAGCGGCACGGCGGTGGTGCCATCGGCATAGCTGGTGCCGGCCAGCGCCAGGAACACCGGGGTCAGCAGGGCGAGGGCGCCGACGAGCCAGGCGGCCGGGCCGGGCCCGAGTCGATCACGGGCGATCAGCCAGACGAACCAGACCGCCAGGCCGTGCCAGCCCGCCTGCAGGAGCGCCACGCCGAGCTCGCCCGAGCCGGCGCGGGCGAGCAGCCAGGCCGGCACATAGGGCAGCGGGTTGAGGAAGCTCTGACCGCCCATGGGCAGGAAGCCCTGGCCGACCCGCCCCTCGGCCCAGGCGTAGCCGGCGTAGGCGTGGTAGTGGCCGCGGTCCCAGCTCCAGCTCGGCCCTTCGAGCAGCCGCCAGACCACGGTGGCCGCCACGGCCAGCAGACAGGCCAGCGCGGCCGCGGGCAGGCGCCGCGCTGACATCGGGCCTCGGCGGGCGCGCGCTCAGCGCGCCTCGTCGGCAGCCGCGGCCGCGGTGACCGGACGGGCGCGCAGCCGGGCCCGCGGCTGGGTGATGAAGCTCAGCACGAAGGACCCGAAGATGCACTCGCTGCCTGCCAGCAGCAGCGAGACCGAGGGAATGGTGACGCGCATGGCGCGGGAGGGATCCAGGGCGGCCAGACCGGCGTCGGTCCAGACCCACACCGAGGACAGCACGCCGGCCAGTCCGCCCGCCAGGAGGGCGAGCCCCAGCAGGATGCCGCGCTCCAGGGTGTAGACCCGCATCAGCCAGGCAAAGCCCGGACTGGCGGGCAGGTGGCCCGCGTGCACGCCCGCCGCCTTGGTGAGCACCGCGAGCATGCACATCTGCAGGCCCAGCACCGACGCCGTGGCGCAATAAAGCAGGGTCTGGATGTCGAAACCGACCGGACCGATGCGGATCGGGGCGATGGTGAGCATCATCGAGAGCAGCGCGCCGATGCCACACAGGGCCATGCCGGGATAGAGCAGCAGCCAGCGCGGGCTGAACATCAGCAGCAGGCGCAGATGCCGCCAGCCGTCGCGCCAGCTGCGCAGGTGGGGCGGGCGGTCGCGGCCGTCCTTCGCCAGGGTGGTGGGCACCTCGGCCACCCGAAGACCGGCGAGCGTGGCCCGCATCACCATCTCGCTGGCGAACTCCATGCCGGGCGAGGACAGGCCCAGCCCCAGAACCGCCTCGCGGTCGAAGGCCCGCAGCCCGCAGTGGAAGTCGCCGATCGGGCTGCGGAACAGCAGCCGTCCGATGAAGGACAGCACCGGGTTGCCCAGGTAGCGGTGCAGCGGCGGCATGGCGCCCTCGGCGATGCCGCCGGCGAAGCGGTTGCCCATGACCAGCTGCGCGCCGGCGGCGAGCTGCTCGACGAAGCCATCGAGCGCGCCGAAGTCGTAGCTGTCGTCGGCGTCGCCCATCACCACCCAGCGGCCGCGCGCGGCCAGGATGCCGCCCATGAGGGCTGCGCCGTAGCCGCGCTCGCTCACCCGCACCACCCGGGCGCCCGCCGCGGTGGCCAGCGCGATGGAGGCGTCGCGAGATCCGTTGTCGGCAATGACCACCTCGCCGGCGATGCCGGTGCGGGCGAAGAAGGCCAGGGCCTTGCCCACGCAGGTGGCCACGGTGCGCTCCTCGTTCAGGCAGGGCATCACCACCGAGACCAGGGGCTGCACCAGCGCAGGCGGGTGAGCGACGGAGCCGGGAGCGGCGGGGGAGGCGGGCTGGGCGGCGGCAGGACTCATAACAGAC
>JAGWVN010000103.1 GCA_018970865.1 Betaproteobacteria bacterium | reverse complement strand
CGAGTAGTTCATGTTGGCGATGCCGCCCTCGTAGATGAGGTCGACGATCAGCTTGAGCTCGTGCAGGCACTCGAAATAGGCCATCTCGGGGGCGTAGCCCGCCTCGACCAGCACCTCGAAGCCCATCTTGATCAGCTCGACGGTGCCGCCGCAGAGCACGGTCTGCTCACCGAACAGGTCGGTCTCGGTCTCTTCGCGGAAGTTGGTCTCGATGATCCCGGCACGGCCGCCGCCGATCGCGCAGGCATACGACAGGGCGAGATCGCGGGCCAGGCCGGAGCGGTCCTGGTGGATGGCGACCAGCATCGGCACGCCACCGCCGCCGGCATAGGTGGAACGCACGGTGTGACCTGGGGCCTTGGGCGCCACCATCACCACATCGATGTCCTCGCGCGGGATGACCTGGCCGTAGTGGATGTTGAAGCCGTGGGCGAAGGCCAGGGTGGCGCCCTTCTTGATGTTGGGGGCGATCTGCTCGCGGTAGGCGTCGCCGATGTGCTCGTCGGGCATGAGCATCATGACGAAGTCGGCGCCCTTCACCGCGTCGGCGATCTCGGCCACCTTGAGGCCGGCCTTCTTGACCTTGTCCCACGAGGGGCCGCCCTTGCGCACGCCGACGGTGACCTTGCACCCGGAGTCGTTCAGGTTCTGGGCATGGGCATGGCCCTGCGAGCCGTAGCCGATGATGGCAACCTTCTTGCCCTTGATGAGCTTGAGGTCGCAGTCCTTGTCGTAGAAGACTTTCATGGGGATCTCCTTGTCGAATCGCGGCGCCGGTTCAGACGCCAGGGGATTGGTTCGGTCCGGTCGGCGGGCCGCCGGTTCAGGCTTTCAGGACCCGCTCGCCCCGGGCGATGCCCGAGGCGCCGGTGCGCACGGTCTCGAGGATGGCCGAGCGGTCGAGCGCGTCGATGAAGGCGTCAAGCTTGCTGCCATCGCCGGTGAGCTCGATGGTGTAGGACTTGTCGGTGACATCGATCACCCGGCCGCGGAAGATGTCGGCCATGCGCTTGATCTCCTCGCGCTCCTTGCCCACCGCGCGCACCTTGATCAGCATGAGCTCGCGCTCGATGTAGGCGCTTTCGGTGAGATCGACCACCTTGACCACATCGATCAGGCGGTTGAGGTGCTTGGTGATCTGCTCGATGACATCGTCAGATCCCGAGGTGACGATGGTCAGGCGCGACAGCGACCGGTCTTCGGTGGGCGCGACGGTGAGCGTCTCGATGTTGTAGCCGCGGGCGGAGAACAGGCCCACCACGCGCGACAGCGCGCCGGGTTCGTTCTCGAGCAGGACGGAAATGATGTGTCTCATCACGGCTCCGTCTCAGAGATCTTCGGAGGAGAGCAGCATCTCGGTCAGGCCCTTGCCACCCTGCACCATCGGCCAGACGTTCTCCTTGGCGTCGGTGAGGATGTCGAGGAAGACCAGGCGGTCGCGGTGCTTGCCGAAGGCTTCGCGCAGCGCGGGCTCGACATCGGCCGGCTTGTCGACGCGGACGCCGATGTGACCGTAGGCTTCGGCGAGTCGCACGAAGTCGGGCAGCGCGTCCATGTACGACTCGGAGTAGCGGCTGCCGTACTCGATCTGCTGCCACTGCCGGACCATGCCGAGATAGCGGTTGTTCAGGTTCACCACCTTGACGGGCAGGTGGTACTGCTTGCAGGTGGAGAGCTCCTGGATGCACATCTGGATGGAGCCCTCGCCGGTCACGCAGGCCACCTGCGCGTCCGGGTGAGCCATCTTCACGCCCATGGCGTAGGGCAGCCCCACGCCCATGGTGCCCAGGCCACCCGAGTTGATCCAGCGCCGCGGCTTGTCGAAGCGGTAGAACTGCGCCGCCCACATCTGGTGCTGGCCGACATCGGAGGTGATGAAGGCATCGCCGCCGGTGACCTCCCAGAGCTTCTCGACCACGAACTGCGGCTTGATCACATCAGACGATTGGTCGTAGGAAAGGCAGTCGCGGCTGCGCCACTGCTCGATCTGGGCCCACCAGGCGCCCAGGGCGGTCTTGTCGGGCCCGTCGCCGGCGGCCACCTGCGGCTCGATCAGGGCGAGCAGGTCACGAAGCGTTTCGCGCACATCGCCCACGATCGGCACATCGACCTTCACCCGCTTGGAGATCGAGGAGGGGTCGACATCGACATGGATGATCTTGCGCGGGTTCTGCGCGAAGTGCTTGGGATTGCCGATGACGCGGTCGTCGAAGCGCGCGCCCACGGCGATCAGCACATCGCAGTGCTGCATGGCCATGTTCGCCTCATAGGTGCCGTGCATGCCGAGCATGCCCACGAACTTGCGGTCGGTGGCGCGATAGCCACCCAGGCCCATGAGGGTGTTGGTGCACGGATAGCCGAGGAGATCGACCAGGCGGTTGAGCTCGGGCGCGGCATTGGCGAGGATCACCCCGCCACCGGTGTAGATCATGGGGCGCTGAGCCTGCAGGAGCAGCTGCACTGCCTTCTTGATCTGGCCCTGGTGACCCTTGACCACCGGGTTGTAGGAGCGCATCTGCACGCTCTTGGGGTATTCGAAGCGGCACTTCTCGCGGGTGACATCCTTGGGAATGTCGACCAGCACCGGGCCCGGCCGGCCGGTGCGCGCGATGTGGAAGGCCTTCTTCATGGTCTCGGCCAGGTCCTTCACATTCTTGACCAGGAAGTTGTGCTTCACGCACGGCCGGGTGATGCCGACCGTGTCGCACTCCTGGAACGCGTCCTGACCGATGGCATGGGTGGGCACCTGGCCGGACAGGATCACCATGGGAATGGAGTCCATGTAGGCGGTGGCGATGCCGGTGACCGCGTTGGTGAGGCCCGGGCCGCTGGTGACCAGGCAGACGCCCACCTTCTCGGTGGAGCGGGAATAGGCGTCGGCGGCATGCACCGCGGCCTGCTCGTGCCTGACGAGGATATGGTTCAGGCCATCCTGCTGGAAGATGGCGTCGTAGATGTAGAGGACGGCGCCGCCGGGATAGCCGAAGATGTGCTCGACACCTTCTTCGCGCAGACAGCGGACGACAATGTCCGCACCAGAGAGTTCCATGAGGTGATCCCTTTCAAGATCCAGGGAGCCCGCCCGCCGGCGCCAACGCCCTCCCGCGGGAGTGGCATCGACGCAGGCCTTGGCACGGGACCTGCGAGGTTGATTGGACGCCCGGCGCCGCTCTTGTGGAGCGGGCCGCGGCGAAACGGGCCCGAACTGACCGTCAGCCGGTGAGCTGCGGACTACAAAGACAACGGCGTCGCGAGGCACGCGAAAAACGGCCTCGGGACGCCGGGGGTAACCGGTGGAGTATATCGGCGGCGCGCCGGACGGGTCAAGGAAAGCGCGTGGGCAGCCACACAGGCATCTCTGCTAGCATCGCCGGCTTGCGGGCTCCTCCACGGTTTGCGCCACCCCTTTCATGGCCACGCGACAGGAATTGTCGGACTTTCTGGCTTCGGTCGAGCGCAGGGCCTTCAAGCACGCGGTCTACGCGGTCCGCGACGAGGAAATCGCCCTGGATCTGATCCAGGACAGCATGCTGAAGCTCGCCGAGCGCTACGGTGACAAGCCGGCGGGTGAACTCCCCCTGCTTTTCCAGCGAATCCTGCAGAACGCGATCACCGACCATTTCCGGCGAAGCAAGGTGCGCAACGCCTGGGTCACCCTGCTGTCGGTGCTGGTGCCCGAGAGCGAGGATGGCGTGGAGCGCGACCCGCTCGAGGTGCTGGAATCGGCCGGCGAAGGCGGTCGCTCCGCCAGCGCCGCCGACGAGGTCGAGCGCTCGCAGGTGCTGCAGGTGATCGAAGAGGAGATCCAGCGGCTGCCGCCGCGTCAACGGGAGGCCTTCCTGATGCGTTACTGGGAGGATATGGATGTGGCCGAAACGGCTGCGGCCATGGGTTGTTCCGAGGGCAGCGTCAAGACGCACTGTTCCCGGGCCACCCACACCCTGTCAGCGGCACTGCGTGCCCGGGGCATCTCACCATGAACGAGCAGCAATTCACCCGCGAAATCCGTGCCGCGCTTGACGAAGCGTCCGGCCGCCTCCCCTACCGGGTCAGCCACCGCCTGGAGCAGGCCCGGCTTGCCGCGTTGTCGCGCCAGCGCACCAGCGAAGTCCGTCAGTCGGTGCCGTTGCGTGAACCCGTGCTGGCGGGTGCCGGTGCGCCCTCCCAGGACGACCACTCCCCCTGGCGGCGATGGGTTCTCACCCTGCTGCCCGCGCTGGCCCTGATCGCCGGCCTGATGGCCATCTCCATCTGGAACGACACCGAGACCGCCGACGAGATCGCCGAGATCGACAGCGCAGTGCTCACCGACGAGGTTCCCCTGTCGGCGTACACCGATCGCGGCTTCGGGGTCTTCCTCAAGAACAGCCGGGAGCCCTGACGCCATGCCTGTGCCGCCCAGCCCCCCGACATCCGGGCAGCGCCCCCGCCGGCGCGCCGTCATCGCTGCGCTGCCTGCGGCCGTGACCGGGGTCTGGCTGGCCCTCGCCGGCGCGACCGGCTGGGCGGCGTCGCCGGTTCCTGACAGCCGCTCGGTGCTCCCCATCAACCAGCCCAAGTGGGCCGAACTCAGCACCTTCCAGCAGGAAACCCTGGCGCCGCTGCAAAGCGCCTGGAACGGCCTGCCGGCGGCCAAGAAGCGATCCTGGCTCGCCCTCACCGAGAAAATGCCCGCCATGAACCCGGCCGACCGGGCGGCGGCGCAGCAGCGCATCCGGGAATGGGCTGCGCTCTCCCCCGAGCAGCGCCGCATGGCCCGAGACAACTACCGGCTCGCCAAATCGCTCGATCGCGACGAGCGTCTGGCCACCTGGGAGAGCTATCAGCAGATGACCCCCGAGCAACGCTCGGTGCTGCGCGCCAACGGCTGGACCAGCAACACCGCGGCGCGCCACGCGGGCGCGCCCACCGGGCTGGCCAAGGAAGCGGCGCGCCCGCTTGCCTCGGCCCAGCAGCCCAAGACAGGCAGCAGCGCCAGAGCCGCCCGGGCGGCGGCCCCGGCTGGCCAGCCAGCCGATGGCGCGCCGGTCGCCGCCGACTGACATGCACGCCGACGCGGCCCAGCCCGCGCCCGACGCCGAATTGCCCGACGCCGACCCCTGGCGCCGGTTCATGTGCGTCGCCTACGAGGGCGTCATTCTGTTCGGCGTGGTGTTCTTCTTTGCCTACGGGTTTTCCGCCCTCACCCGCTTCAATGGCCAGCCGGGCCTGCTGCGCTGGGCTTTCCAGGGCTTCATGGTGCTGGTGCTGGGCGTGTATTTCGTCTGGTCCTGGTCGAATGGACGGCGCACGCTGCCCATGAAGACCATGGGGGTCCGCCTGGTCGACGCGCACGGCCGGCCGGCCAGCACCCGACGGGCCATCGTGCGCTACCTCGCCGCAATCGCCGGCTGGGTGGCCGCGCTCGGGCTGGCGGCCGGCGTGCACGCGGCGGCCATCCTGCTGGTGGCCGTCCCCTTCGCCTGGGCGCTCGTCGATCGCCGGCGCCGCACCCTGTACGACCTGGCGAGCGGCACGCGGCTGGTGTTCGAGCGCCGCTGAGTCAGCCGGGCTGGCGGACGCAGTCCACGAAGTACTGGCCGGCCTCGTCGATGACCAGGCCGTGCACATCGGTGTCGAAGCCCGGAAAACGCTGATTGAACGCGCGGGCGAACTGCAGGTACTGCACGATCGCCCGGTTGAAACGCTCCCCGGGAATCAGCAGTGGAATCCCCGGCGGATAGGGCGTGACCAGCATGGTGGTCACCCGGCCTTCCAGTTCATCGATCGGCACCCGGTCCACCCGACGATGGGCCAGGCACTCGAAGGCATCGGAGGGCTTCATCACCGGCACCATGTCCGAGAGATACATGTCGGTGGTGACGCGGGCCACATCGTTGCTGCGGTAGTTCTCGTGGATCTGCTGGGCGAGGTCTCGCAGGCCGACCCGCTCGTACTGCGGATGGGCCTGGACGAACTCGGGCATGACGCGCCACAGCGGCTGGTTGGCGTCGTAGTCCATCTTGAACTGCTGCAGCTCGGTTACCAGCGTGTTCCAGCGCCCCTTGGTGATGCCGATGGTGAACATCACGAAGAACGAGTAGAGCCCGGTCTTTTCCACCACCACGCCGTGCTCGGCAAGGTACTTGGTGACGATGGCCGCCGGGATGCCCCAGCTGGCGAACTGGCCCTCGATGTCGAGGCCCGGCGTGGTGATCGTGGCCTTGATCGGGTCGAGCATGTTGAAACCGCCCGAGAGCCGACCGAAGCCGTGCCAGCCATCGCTTGACTTGAGGAACCAGTCTTCGCGACGACCGATGCCGTTGTCGGCAAGGTGATTGGGGCCCCAGACCTGGAACCACCAGTCCTTGCCGAACTCGGCGTCGACCTTGCGCATGGCGCGCCGGAACGCCAGCGACTCGAAGATCGATTCCTCGACCAGGGCAGTGCCGCCGGGTGGCTCCATCATGGCCGCCGCGACATCGCAGCTGGCGATGATCGCGTACTGCGGGCTGGTGGAGGTGTGCATCAGGAAGGCTTCGTTGAAGCGGTACCGATCGAGCTTGCGGGTCTCGGAGTCCTGCACCAGGATCTGCGAGGCCTGTGACAGCCCCGCGAGCAGCTTGTGGGTGGACTGGGTGGCGAAGATCATCGCCTCCTTGGCGCGCGGGCGGTCGGGGCCGATGGCGTGGAACTCGTGGTAGAACGGGTGGAACACCGCGTGCGGCAGCCAGGCCTCGTCGAAGTGCAGGTTCTCGATGTAGTCGCCGAGCGTGGACTTGATCTGCTCCACATTGTAGAGAACGCCGTCATAGGTGGACTGGGTGATCGTGAGCACCCGGGGCTGCGCGGACTTGTCCTTGACCAGCGGGTTGGCGGCGATCTTGCGGCGAATGCTCTCGGGCGAAAACTCCTCGAGCGGAATCGGGCCGATGATGCCCTGCTGATTGCGGGTGGGCTGCAGGAAGATCGGCACCGTGCCGGTCATCATGATCGCGTGCAGGATCGACTTGTGGCAGTTGCGGTCGACCACCACGATGTCGTCGGTGCCCACCGCGCTGTGCCAGACGATCTTGTTCGAGGTGGAGGTGCCGTTGGTCACGAAGAACAGGTGATCGGCGCTGAAGATGCGCGCGGCGTTGCGCTCCGACGCCGCCACCGGCCCGGTGTGGTCGAGCAGCTGGCCGAGTTCATCCACCGCGTTGCAGACATCGGCGCGCAGCATGTTCTCGCCAAAGAACTGATGGAACATCTGTCCCACCGGGCTCTTCAGGAACGCGACCCCGCCGGAATGCCCCGGGCAGTGCCAGGAGTACGAGCCGTCGTTGGCATAGTTGACCAGGGCCTTGAAGAAGGGCGGCGCCAGCGAGTTCAGGTAGTTGGTCGCCTCGCGGATGATGTAGCGGGCGACGAACTCCGGCGTGTCCTCGAACATGTGAATGAAGCCGTGCAGCTCCTTCAGGATGTCGTTGGGGATGTGCTGCGAGGTGCGGGTCTCGCCGAACAGGAAGATCGGGATGTCGGCATTGCGCCGCCGGGTCTCGACGATGAACTTCTTCAGATCCTGGATCGCCGAACTCTCGTCGCCGTCCTCGTTGATCTCCTCGTCATCGATGGAGACCACGAAGGCCGAGGCCCGGGCGGCCTGGTTGGCCACCATGGTGACATCGACATAGGTGAAGCCCCCGACGACATCCATGCCCTGGTCTTCGATGGCCTTGGCCAGCGCGCGGATGCCCAGGCCGCTGGAGGATTCCGACTTCCAGTCTTCGTCGATGATGATGATGGGGAAGCGGAATTTCATGAGGCGTCTCGCGGGGGGAGCCAGGCGCGGTGCAGCGGCCGCGCAGTGCCCGGCAGTGAAGGGGAGCCGCGCCCGGTCGGACGCGCGCGCAAGTAAAACACAAAACCGGGTGCGATTCGATGCGCTCGCGCGTGGCCCGATCAGGACTTGCGGTCGCGGCCGCTGGCCCGCGCGAAAGCCTCGGCCAGCGCGCCGCCCGCAGCCGGCGCCGGCGAGCGGCCCGGCGCGCCACGGCCCGGTCCGGACCCGCCACGGCCCGACACCGGCACGCCACGACCGGCCGGAGCCGGGCCGCCCGATCCGGGCCGGGGCGCCCGATCCGGGCCGGGGCGCCCGCCGGCGGCACCGTCTCGTGGACCGGGCTCACGGCGGGCCGACTCACCGGCGCGCGCGGGCCGCATGCTGAGCGCGATCCGCTGGCGCGGCAGGTCGACTTCGACCACCCGCACGCTGACCACCTGCCCTGCGCGGACCACCTCGCGGGGATCGCGCACGAAGCGCTCCGACAGTTCGGAGACATGGACCAGGCCGTCCTGATGCACCCCGATGTCGACGAAAGCGCCGAAGGCCGCGACATTGGTGACCACGCCCTGCAGCTGCATGCCGGGCTGCAGGTCGGAGAGTTTCTCGACGCCCTCGCGGAACTCGGCCGCGACGAACTCGCCGCGCGGATCGCGACCCGGCTTCTCGAGCTCGGCGATGATGTCGCGCACGGTCGGTTCACCGAAGCGCTCGTCGGTGAACTCGGAAGGCCGCAGGCGACGCAGCAGATCCCGGTTGCCGATCAGGCGGTCGGCCGGCACGCCGGCACGCGCCAGGATGCGCTCGACCACGCCGTAGGCCTCGGGATGCACCGCCGAGGCATCGAGCGGATTGGCGCCCGCGGGCACCCGCAGGAAACCCGCCGCCTGCTCGAAGGCCTTCTCGCCGAACATCGGCACCGCGCGCAGCGCGGCGCGATCAGGAAAGGCGCCATGGGCGTCGCGCCAGGCGACCACCCGCTGGGCGAGCGGGCCGCCCAAACCCGAGACCCGGGCCAGCAGCGCCGCCGACGCGGTATTGACATCGACACCGACCGCGTTGACGCAGTCTTCGACCGCGGCGTCGAGCCGACGGGCGAGTTCGCGTTGGTCGACATCATGCTGGTACTGACCCACGCCGATCGACTTGGGGTCGATCTTGACCAGTTCGGCAAGGGGATCCTGCAGACGGCGGGCGATCGACACCGCGCCGCGCAACGAGACATCGAGCTCGGGGAACTCGCGCGCCGCCAGCTCGCTGGCGGAGTAGACCGAGGCGCCGGCCTCCGAGACCACCACCTTGCGCAGCCCGAGCGCGGGATGGCGGGCGATGAGTTCGGCGGCCAGGCGATCGGTCTCGCGCGAGGCGGTGCCGTTGCCGATCGCGAGCAGCGCCACCCGATGCCGGGCGCACAGCGCGGCGAGCGTGGCGATCGAGCGCTCCCAGTCACGGCGCGGCTCGTGCGGAAAGATGGTGCCGGTGTCCACCAGCTTGCCGGTGTCATCGACTACCGCGAGCTTGACGCCGGTGCGCAGCCCGGGGTCGAGGCCGAGCACGCAGCGTCGCCCGGCCGGGGCGGCGAGCAGCAGGTCTTTGAGGTTGTCGCCGAAGACGCGGATGGCCTCGGCCTCGGCCGCCTCGCGCAGACGGCCGAAGAGCTCGGTCTCGAGATGCGGCAGCAGCTTGACCCGCCAGGTCCAGCGCGCCACATCGGCGAGCCAGGGGTCGGCCGGCCGGCTGCCGCCGATCGCCACCCCGATGCCCACCACGCCGGCCAGCCGCAGCATGGCGGGATGCGGCACCAGCGCGTCGCGTTCGGGGTCCAGGCCCAGGCGCAGCGAAAGCAGCCCGAGCTGGCGGCCCCGAAACAGCGCGAGCGCGCGATGCGAAGGCGTGGCGGCGAGCGGCTCGGCATGGTCGAAGTAGTCGCTGAACTTGACCGCCTCGGCGCGCTTGTCCTCCTGGACCTTGCAGTGGATCCAGCCTTCGGTCCAGAGCAGGGTGCGCAGCGCCTCGAGCACATCGGCGCGCTCGGCGAAGCGCTCGGCAAGGATGTCGCGGGCGCCGTCGAGCGCGGCCTTGGCATCGGCCACGCCGTTCTCGCCCTTCTCGTCAGGCGCGCGCAGAAAGGCCGCCGCGGCGCTCGCGGGGTCGAGGCCCGGATCGGCCAGCAGCTGGTCGGCCAGCGGCTCGAGGCCAAGCTCGCGGGCGATCTGCGCGCGGGTGCGACGGCGCGGCTTGAACGGCAGGTAGAGATCCTCGAGCCGCTGCTTGGTGTCGGCGGCCTCGATCGCCGCGGCGAGCGCGTCATCGAGACGGCCCTGCTCCCGGATGCTCTCGAGGACCACCAGCCGGCGGTCCTCGAGCTCGCGCAGGTAGACCAGGCGGTCGGCGAGCTGGCGCAGCTGGGTGTCGTCCAGACCGCCGGTGGCCTCCTTGCGATAGCGTGCGATGAAGGGCACGGTGGCGCCCTCATCGAGCAATGCCACGGCCGCCCTGACCTGCGGCGCGGCCACCGCGAGCTCGGCGGTGAGCGAGGACAGGACGCGGGCTTCGGCGGCGGCGGGCAGGCTGGCAGGCATGGGTCGGGTCAGGAAGGAAGGGCGCGATTCTGCCACGCCCACGCCCGCCTGAACCGGGCCCGGCCGCTCAGTGCACCACCCGCTCGAAGCTGAAGCGCCCGTCGCGGAAATCCACCGGGATCACATCCTTGGGCGCAAAACGGCCTTCGAGCATCAGCCGCGACACCGGGTTCTCGATGTGCTGCTGAATGGCGCGCTTCAGGGGGCGCGCGCCGAACACCGGATCGAAGCCGACCTTGGCGAGCTCGGCCAGCGCCGGCTCGGTCACGGTGAGCGTCATGCCCTGGGCGGCGATGCGCTGCTCGAGGATGCGCAGCTGGATGCGGGCGATGGACTCGATGTGGCTCGCGCCCAGGCCGTGGAAGACCACGATCTCGTCGATCCGGTTGACGAACTCCGGCCGGAACGACTTCTTCACCTCGCCCATCACCGCCTCCTTGATCAGCTCCGGGTCGTTGGTCTCGGGGCTGGAGGACATGCGCTGGATGTCATGGCTGCCGATGTTGGAGGTCATGACGATCACGGTGTTCTTGAAGTCGACGGTGCGGCCCTGGCCGTCGGTCATGCGGCCATCGTCGAGCACCTGCAGCAGGACATTGAAGACATCGGGATGGGCCTTCTCGACCTCGTCGAAGAGGATCACGCTGTAGGGCTTGCGGCGCACCGCCTCGGTGAGGTAGCCGCCCTCCTCGTAGCCGACATAGCCCGGGGGCGCGCCGATCAGCCGGGCCACCGAGTGCTTCTCCATGAACTCGCTCATGTCGATGCGGATGAGGTGGTCCTGGGAGTCGAACAGGAACGCCGCCAGCGCCTTGCACAGCTCGGTCTTGCCCACGCCGGTGGGGCCCAGGAACAGGAAGGAGCCGTAGGGCCGGTTGGGGTCGGCCAGGCCGGCGCGCGATCGGCGGATGGCATCGGACACCAGCCGCACCGCCTCGTCCTGCCCGACCACCCGCTCGTGAAGGCGCTCCTCCATCTTCAGCAGCTTCTCGCGCTCGCCCTGCAGCATCTTGCTCACCGGGATGCCGGTGGCGCGCGAGACCACCTCGGCGATCTCCTCGGCGCCGACCTGGGTGCGCAGCAGGCGTGGGCGCGAGGCGTCGCCCGCGCCGCGGCCGGCCTCGGCATCGCTCGCCGCCTTGAGCCGGCCCTCGAGCGAAGGCAGCAGTCCGTACTGGATCTCGGCGAGCTTGTCGAACTGGCCCTTGCGCTGCAGCTCGGCCATCTGGGCGCGCAGCTTGTCGATCTCGGCCTTGATCTGCGCGCTGCCCTGCACCGCGGCCTTCTCGGCGCGCAGCAGCTCGTCGAGGTCGGCGTACTCCTTCTCGAGGCGCGCGATCTCCTGCTCGATCAGGTCGAAGCGCTTGCGCGAGGCCTCGTCGGTCTCGCGGCGCACCGCCTCGCGCTCGATCTTCAGCTGGATGAGGCGCCGGTCGAGCTTGTCCATCGACTCGGGCTTGCTGTCGATCTCCATCTTGATGCGCGCGGCGGCCTCGTCGATCAGATCGATGGCCTTGTCGGGCAGGAAGCGGTCGGTGATGTAGCGGTTGGAGAGCTCGGCGGCGGCGACGATCGCCGGGTCGGTGATCTCGATGCCGTGGTGCAGCTCGTAGCGCTCCTGCAGGCCGCGCAGGATGGCGATGGTGGCCTCGACGCTGGGCTCGCCCACCAGCACCTTCTGGAAGCGGCGCTCGAGGGCGGCATCCTTCTCGACATGCTTGCGGTACTCGTCGAGCGTGGTCGCGCCGATGCAGTGCAGCTCGCCGCGGGCGAGCGCCGGCTTGAGCATGTTGCCCGCGTCGATCGCGCCCTCGGCCTTGCCGGCGCCCACCATGGTGTGGATCTCGTCGATGAAGACGATGGTCTGGCCCTCGTCCTGCGCCACCTCCTTGAGGACCGACTTCAGCCGCTCCTCGAACTCGCCGCGGTACTTGGCGCCGGCCAGCAGCGCGGCCATGTCGAGCACCAGCACCCGCTTGTTCTTGAGGGAGTCAGGCACCTCGCCGTTGACGATGCGCTGCGCCAGCCCCTCGACGATGGCGGTCTTGCCCACGCCCGGCTCGCCGATCAGCACCGGGTTGTTCTTGCTGCGGCGCTGCAGGATCTGGATGGAACGACGGATCTCGTCGTCGCGGCCGATCACCGGGTCGAGCTTGCCGGCGCGGGCGCGCTCGGTGAGGTCGATGGTGTACTTCTTGAGCGCCTCGCGCTGCCCTTCGGCCTCGGCGCTGCCCACCGGCTGGCCGCCACGCACCGATTCGATCGCCCGCTCGAGCGCCTTGCGGTCGAGCCCGGCCTCGCGGGCCACCCGGCCGGCCTCGCCCTTGTCGTCAGCCAGGGCAAGCAGGAACATCTCGGTGGCGATGAACTGATCGCCGCGGCGCGTGGCCTCCTTTTCGGCGAGATTGAGCAGGTTGACCAGGTCGCGGCCGAACTGCACATCGCCGGCGGTGCCGGTGACCTGCGGCAGACGCTTGATGGCGGCGTCCAGCCCGGTCTTGAGCGCCGGCAGCCGCACCCCGGCGCGCTCGAGCAGCGCCCGGCCGGAGCCGTCAGGCTGGCCGAGCAGGGCCGAGACCAGGTGCAGCGGCTCGATGTACTGGTGGTCGTTGTTCAGGGCGAGGCTCTGGGCATCGGCCAGGGCCTGCTGGAACTGGGTGGTGAGCTTGTCCAGACGCATGGAAGGGCACTCCGGAATGGTTGGTTGTCTGGCAGGTAGGGGCCACAGGCTATATTTCAAGCCATGAGCGCCCTCTTCTCCCCCCTCGCCCTTCGCAGCCTCCGGCTGCCGAACCGCATCGTGATCGCCCCGATGTGCCAGTACTCCGCCGTCGATGGCATCGCCCAGCCCTGGCACACCGTGCACCTTGGCCAGCTGGCCATCAGTGGCGCCGGCCTGCTGATCGTCGAGGCCACGGCGGTCGAACCGATCGGCCGGATCACCGCCGGCTGTCTCGGACTGTACGACGCGCCCACCGAGGCCGCGATGACCTCGCTCGTGCGCTCGCTGCGTCAGGTCTCACCGATGCCGCTCGCCCTGCAGCTTGGCCACGCCGGGCGCAAGGCCTCCAGCGGCCGCCCCTGGGAGGGCGGTCAGCTGGTCCCGGCCGAGGCCGGCGGCTGGCGTCCGGTGGGCCCCTCGGCCATCCCGCAGCTCGAGGGCGAGCCGGCGCCCCTGGCGCTCGACGCCGACGGCCTCGTCCGATTGCGCGACCGATTCGTGGAGGCGGTGCAGCGCGCGGACCGGGCCGGCTTCGACGCCATCGAGCTGCATGCCGCCCACGGCTACCTGCTGCATGAATTCCTCAGCCCCATCGCCAACCAGCGCACGGACGGCTACGGCGGGAGCCTGGAGAACCGCATGCGCTTTCCGCTGGAGGTGTTCGCGGCCATGCGCGCGGCATGGCCGGCGCACAAGCCCATGGGCGTGCGGATCAGCGCCACCGACTGGATCGACGGCGGCTGGGATATCGAAGGCAGCCAGGCCTTCGCGCGGGCGGTGGAGCGGCTGAGCGCCGACTGGATCGATGTGTCCAGCGGCGGCATCAGCCCGAAGCAGAAGATCAGCCTCGGACCGGGCTATCAGGTTCCGTTCGCGCAGGCGATCCGCGCGGTGGTGAAGATGCCGGTGATGGCGGTGGGCCTGATCACCGAGCCGCAGCAGGCCGAGGACATCCTGAGCCAGGGCAAGGCGGACATGATCGCGATCGCGCGCGGCTTCCTGCAGGATCCGCGCTGGCCGTGGCGGGCAGCGGCGGCGCTGGGCGCCAGCGTGGAAGCGCCTCGGCAGTACTGGCGGTCTCAGCCGGCCACCCAGAAGGCGCTGTTCGGCGAAACCCGCTTCGGGGCCCGCTGAACCGCTCAGAAGGAGCCGGCCCAGCCTCTCGAAGCCTGCCGGCAGGGCTGGCTTCTGCCAGCCGGCACGATCACCGGCCGGGGCGCGAGCCCGCCCCCCGGCCAGCCACCGGCGCTCAGCTGCGCCAGACCATCGTGGAGGTGACATCCTCCTCGGAGTTCTCGAAGCGCTTGGTCTCGTTGCGGCCGACCACCAGGTGGTGAACCTCATCGGGACCGTCGGCGATGCGCAGGGTGCGCGCCCGCGCATACATGCGGGCAAGCGGCGTCCACTGTGACACGCCGGTGGCGCCGTGCATCTGGATGGCCTGGTCGATGATGTGGCACACCCGCTCGGGCACCATGGCCTTGACCATGTGCACCCAGACCCGGGCTTCGCGATTGCCGAGCACATCCATGGCCTTGGCCGCCTTGAGCACCATCAGGCGCATGGCCTCGATCTCGATGCGGGCGCGCGACACGATCTCGATGTTGCCGCCCAGCCAGATG
>JAGWVN010000102.1 GCA_018970865.1 Betaproteobacteria bacterium | reverse complement strand
TGACTGCGGCCTGCGTGGGCGGATCCGCCATCTCGAGGCGCTTGGCGGCGAGACCCTGGTTCATGTCGACATTGCCGACCAAACGCGCCCGGTGGTGGCCCGGGTCGAACCGCAACGGGCGCGCGGGCTGACGATCGGCGAATCGATCGACCTGTGCGCGTCCGCCTGTTTCGTGCTCGTGTTCGACCTCGCCGGACGACGGGTGCGGCCGAGCACGACGGCGCCGCGCGCCCAGGCGGGATTTGCCCATGCCTGAGATGGCCGTCGCTGCACCCCCTGTGACCGCATCGGCGCGATCGAGGCAGGCAGCGGGCCGCGCCGAGTCCATCGCGGCCTGGCTGCTCGCCGGGCCCGCGGTCGTACTGATGTGGCTGATGCTGCTCGGTCCGGCGGTGGTGGTGGTGGGGCTTTCGCTGACCGACTGGACCTTCGGCTCGCCCGACATCGGCTTTGCCGGCTTCGCCAACTACCGGGAACTCTGGGATGACCGGGTGTTCTGGATCAGCCTGCGCAACACCCTGGCCTATGTTGCCTTCACGGTGCCGGCATCGGTGTTCCTCGGGCTGGGCGTGGCCCTGCTGATCGAGGCTGGCGAGAGCCTCAAGGGGCTGTACCGGACGCTCTTCTTCCTGCCGGTTACCTCCACGCTGCTGGCGATGGCGCTGGTCTTCCAGTTCGCCCTGCATCCCACGGCCGGACTGATCAACCAGGCGCTGGCCGCCGTGGGCATCACCGGCCCCGACTGGCTGAAGAACCCGGATACCGCCCTGTATGCCCTCGGCCTGATCGGCATCTGGCAGGCGGTGGGTCTGAACATGGTGCTGTTTCTTGCCGGTCTGAAGGCCATTCCGGGTGATCTCTACGATGCTGCCTCGGTCGATGGCGTGGATTCCGCCTGGGAGCGGTTCCGCCGGGTCACCTGGCCGATGCTCGGCCCCTCGCTCGTCTTCGTCGTGACCATCACCGCGATCCGCTCCTTCCAGGTGTTCGACACCGTGGCGGTGCTGACCGAGGGCGGACCGAACAAGGCGACCTCGGTGCTGCTCTACCAGATGTACCAGGAAGGCTTTTCCTTTCTGCGTTCGGCCTACGCGGCGGCGCTCACCTGCGTCTTCCTGGCCTTCGTGCTGCTGCTCACCTGGGCACAGACCCGCCTGCTCGACCGGCGCCGCGACGGGAGCTGACCTGATGCCCGCCCGAAAGTCCTCACTGCCCTTCCAGTGGCTCCGGCATGCCCTGCTGTTGACGGGGGCCTTCCTGATGGTGGCGCCCTTCGTGCTGATGGTCTCGATCAGCCTGAAGTCGCCGGGCGAGATCTTCGCGCCGGAATTCCGGCTGCTGCCGGAGCACTGGCATGCCGTCGAGAACTACCGGCAGGCATTCAGCCGGCAACCACTGGGGCGGTTTCTGCTCAACGGCCTGTTCGTGACCGCCTGCATTTTCGCGGCGCAGGCGCTGTTCGCGCTGCCGTGCGCGTACGCGCTGGCAAAGCTGCGCTGGCGCGGCCGTGAAACCAGCTTCCTGTTCGTGCTGCTCGCCCTGCTGGTTCCGCCTCAGGTGCCGGCGATCCCGCTCTACATCGGGCTGTGGAAACTCGGACTGCTCGACAGCTACGCCGCGCTCATCCTGCCCTCGACCATCTCTGTATTCGGCATCTTCCTGATGCGCCAGTTCTTCCAGACCGTGCCTGATGACCTGATCAGCGCGGCCCGGCTCGACGGGCTGGGCGAATTCGCGATCGTGTGGCGAATCATGCTGCCCACTGCGCTGCCCGCACTGGTTGCCTTCGGGCTGCTGTCGCTGGTCTGGAACTGGAACGACTTCTTCTGGCCGCTGCTCGTCATCCAGACCGACACCCTGGCCACCCCGCCGCTGGGGGTGGTGTTCTTCAGCAACGCCGAAGCCGGCACCAATTACGGGCCGCTGATGGCGGCCGCCACCGTCATCACCGCGCCGCTGGTGATCGCCTTCCTGGTCGCGCAGCGATGGTTCATCGACGGCGTGACCATGACCGCCGTGAAATGACTTCCTACCCTGAAACGGAGCCTGCTTCCATGAAGAACCCTGACCGTCGTCGATTCACCGCGCTGGGCGCCGCCTCGGCCGGCGCGCTGGCCATGCCCGCGATCATCCGAGCCCAGAGCGCGCCGGTGGAGCTCACGGTGGCGTACTCGATCCCGGTGCTGTTCAAGGACCTGATGGAGTCGATCGCCAGGGAATTCATGGCGCGCAACCCGCAGGTGAAGATCAGCCTGCGTGCGCCGGAGGAGGATTACGAGCGGATCATGCAGCGCAACCTGCGCGATGCGATCACCAACACCCTGCCCGATGTCGCCTTCCACGGACTGAACCGGCAGCGCACGCTCGCCGAGAGGAATATCCCGGTCAACCTCAAGCCGTTCATGGACGCCGACCCGCAGACCCGCGAGCTGGGCTTTTCTCCGTCCCTGTTGTCGCTTGGGCAGGTGGGTGGGGCGCAGACCGGCATCGGCTTCTCGCTGTCCACGCCCATCCTGTACTACAACGCGCAACTGGTGAAGGAAGCGGGCGGCAACCCCGAGAAGCTGCCCGCGACCTGGGAGGAGGTCGACAAGCTCGCTGCCGCCATTCACGACGCTGGCCGCAACCGCACCGGCCTGTTCTTCGACTGGACGATCACCGGCAACTGGTCCTGGCAGGGCCTGGTCTTCAGTCACGGCGGCAGCATGATGAGTGCGGATGAATCGAAGGTGAGCTTTGGCGAGGCGCCAGGCCAGGCCGCCATGCGCGCACTGCGTCGCATGGTCGAGGATGGCCGCATGCCCGACATCCAGCCCGCAACCATGTTCCAGGACTTCTTTGCCGGGCGCATGGGCATTGCAATGCAGTCCACCGCCCAGCTTGGCCGCTTCAACCGCGAGATCGGCGGACGCTTCCCGCTGGTGTGCGGCCGCTATCCGCTTTCGGCCCCGGGCGCGCGCCTGCCCGCCGGCGGCAATGTGGCCATGATGTTCACCAAGGATGCTGCCCGGCAGAAGGCGGCCTGGGATTTCATCAAGTTCGCGTGCGGTCCGGTCGGCGCCACCATGATGGTGAAGGCCACCGGCTACATGCCGGCCACCACCATTCCGGCCCAGCGCAAGGACATGCTGGCCGACTTCTATGCCCAGAACCCCAACCACCAGATCTCGATCCGCCAGCAGGACGTGATCACCGGCTGGTATGCCTTCCCCGGCCAGAACGCGCTGCGCATCACCGATGTGATCAACGATCACCTGCAGACCGTGGTGAGCCGCAAGGCGCCGGCCGACGCGGTGCTCGCGAAGATGGTGGGTGATGTCCAGGCACTGCTGCCGCGCAAGGGTTGAACCATGTTCAAGCACATCCACCTGACAGACACCCATCTGGTCGAGGCGGGTCGGGCACTCTATGGCATCGACCCGGCCTGGCGCCTGCGGCAGGCGATCGACAGCATCAATCGCGAGCATCCCGATGCCGGCTTCGCCATCATCACCGGTGATCTGGCTCATTGGGGTGAGCCTGCCGCCTATCAGGCGCTGCGCGAGGAGCTGGCGGCGCTGACCATCCCGGTGCGGCTGCTCATCGGCAACCATGACGACCGAAGCCACTTCGTCAATGCCTTCCCCGAGGTGCCGACCATCGAGGGCGGCTATGTGCAGTACGCCTTCAATGACGGTGCGATGCGTCATGTGGTACTCGACAGCAACGAGCCCGGAGTCTCCTGGGGCGTGTTCTGCGAGACGCGGGCGCGCTGGCTGGCCGATGAGCTGGCTGCGAGTGGCTCCCAGCCGGTGAACCTCTACATTCACCATCCGCCGTTTCCGGTGGGCATCGGTGCCATGGACCGCATCAGCCTTCGCGAACCCGGGCCCCTGCGGGAAGCGATCACGCCGCATCTTCGACGGATCCGCCATCTGTTCTTCGGCCATCTCCACAGACCGATGGCAGGGAGCTGGCTGGGCGTGCCTTTCTCCACCGTGCGCGGCACGAACCATCAGGTCGCGCTGTCGCTGACGCAGACCGAGCGCGTACCGGGCAGTCTGGAGCCGCCGCAGTATGCGGTCGTGCTGGCCGGGCTCGAGGGCAGCGTGGTGCATCTGCACGACTTCGCCGACGCCTCGCCGCGATTCCCGCTGTGAACGCGGCAGACCTGTTCTGGCAGCGTCAGGCGCTGGTATTCGACCTCGACGGGACACTGGTTCACACCCTGCCGGATCTGACCGATGCGCTCAATCAGGCCCTGGCTGGCGAAGGGCTGGGGCGGGTCAGCGAAGACCTCGTCCGGGGGTCGCTGCATGGCGGTCTCGAGGGCAGCGTCGACGCCGCCATCGATCACCTTGGCCTTGCGCCTGCCCTGCGGCCGCGGCTGGTCGATCGTTACGCGGTTTGCTACGAGCAGGCCCTCGCGGTTCGCTCGGCGCCGTATCCCGGGGTCAGATCGATCCTCGATCGGCTCTGCGGACGGGGCGTCCGGCTCGCGGTCTGCACCAACAAGCTCGAAGCCCAGGCGGTGAGGCTGCTCGAGGCGCTTGAGCTGCTCGGATCGTTCGAGCTGGTCGTGGGTGCGGATACCTGCGCGGAGCGCAAGCCCTCGCCCGTGCCGCTGCTGCATGCCATTGCGGGTCTGCAAGCCGAGACCCACGAGGCCTTGCTGATCGGTGACAGCGCAGTGGATGCCGCGTGCGCGTTCGGTGCCGAGGTGTCCTGCCTGCTCTTCACCGGCGGCTATGGGTTCAGAGGGCTCGGCACGAGCCCCGGCGTACTGCCCTTCGCCTCCTGGGGGTCACTGCTTCGCAGCGAGCCGTCCGATGTTGGCGAGGTATGATCCGCCGATGAGCGTTTTCCAGGTCATCGGTTGACCGATGTGCCGTCGCTTGCGTCTGATTGCGGTGCTGCTGGCCCTCCTGCTGCCCTGGCACGGCGCGGCGCAGGCCTGGCTGGCGGCGCTCGGGCCTTCGCACTCCCATGTCTGGGAAGATCCGGCAATCGAGCAGGGCTACGATGCGCCGCAGTTGCAAGCCCATCACCACGACCACAGCGCGCGGCACCACCACGCCGCCGATGATGACTCGGTGCTGCTCGACCATGAGCATGACGAGGAGCTGACCGACATCCAGTCAGCCGGGGCGGCGGCGCAGCCGGCGCTGCCATCGCGCCTTGCCGAGAGCTCGGGGCCAGGGCAGGAAACGCAGCCGCCCGGTCTCGTCCTGAGCTGGCGTTCCGTCAGCCAGCCGCCGCCTCAGCGGCCACCCCGCACCCGCCGGACCTGAACAGCCGTACGCGACGCGATCGTCAGGGCTTGCCCGTCGACGATCCGCTGACCGTCGGTACCGTCCGCCCGCCTCCCGCCCGCGCCGCGCTGCGCCGGCGGGTCGGGCTTGTTCGATGTCATCCGGAGAGCGTCATGTTCAAACCCTGTCGGCTGGCAGCCCGCCTGGCCGCCTGCGTGGCCGCGTTCATGCTTGGCGCGGGAGCGATGCCGCCAGCGCGGGCAGCCGACGCGGTCGAGCCGCCCGTTGCCGCCGATCCGCTGCCCGCGGTGGTCGTCACCGGCCGCGGAGCCCCAGCCGTTCCCGAGGCCGCGAGCCAGGGCAGCGTCACCGCGCGCAGCCTGTCGGCGCGACCGCTGCTGCGCGCGGCCGATGTGCTCGAGTCGGTGCCCGGACTGGTGGTCACCCAGCACTCTGGCGACGGCAAGGCCAACCAGTACTTCCTGCGCGGTTTCAACCTCGACCACGGCACCGACTTCGCCACCTGGGTGGCGGGCATGCCGGTGAACCAGCCCACCCATGCGCACGGGCAGGGCTATACCGACCTGAACTTCCTCATCCCCGAGCTGATCGAACGCATCGACTACCGCAAGGGCCCGTACCGGGCCGAGGACGGCGACTTCGCCTCGGCGGGCAGCGCGCGGATCAGCCTGCGCGATGCGCTGGCGCAGCCCTTCGCGCAGATCGGCCTGGGCGCCTGGGGCCATCGCCGCGCGGTGCTCGCGGGCTCGGGCAGCCCGCAGCCCGACAGCCGCCTGCTCGGCGCGCTGGAGCTGCAGCGCGATGACGGACCGTGGGACAACCCGCAGGGCCTGCGCCGCGTCAACGGACTGCTGTCCTGGTCTGCTGGCCATGCCGGGCAGGGCGCGCGGGTGATGGCGATGGCCTACCAGTCGCGCTGGCAGGCCACCGATCAGGTGCCGCAGCGCGCGCTCGATGCCGGCCTGATCGGCCGCTTCGGGGCGATCGACCCGTCCGATGGCGGCGACGCCCTGCGGCAGAGCCTGTCGGCGCAGTGGTGGCGCGCCGACGATGCGGGCAGCCTGCAGGGCTCGGTCTACCTGATCCGGTCGCGCCTGAATCTCTTCTCGAATTTCACCTATGCCCTGGATGATCCGGTCAACGGCGACCAGTTCCTGCAGCGCGATGAACGCCTCACCGCGGGCGGGCAGCTCGCGCGGGTCTGGTCGGCGCAGATGATGGGCCTGCCGGCGCGGCATGCGCTGGGCGTGCAGTGGCGCGAGGACCGGATCCGGGTGGGGCTGTTCGACACGCGGCTGCGCGAGACCCTCGGCACGGTCCGCGATGACCGGGTGCGGCAAGGCGCGCTGGGCGTCTACGGCGAGAGCCGGGTCGAGTGGCTGCCCTGGCTGAGCACCACGGCTGGCCTGCGCGCCGACCGCGCCGACTGGCGGGTCGATGCCAGCCTGCCGCAGAACGGCGGTCATGCCGCCACGGCACGGGTCTCGCCGCGTCTGAGCGCCGCGCTCGGACCGTGGGCGCACACCGAGTTCTTCGCCCACTGGGGGCGGGGCTTTCACAGCAACGATGGCCGCGGGGTGACGATGCGCGTCGATCCGCTGACCGGCGCGTCGGTGACGCCGGTCAGCGGGCTGGTGCCCACCACCGGGCGCGAGATCGGTCTGCGCGCGCAGTGGTTGCCGGGCTGGCGCACCACGCTCGCGCTGTGGCAGCTGCGCATCGGCTCCGAGCTGGTGTTCGTCGGCGACGCCGGCATCACCGAGCCGAGCCGGCCGAGCACCCGCGAGGGCGTGGAGTGGGGGCAGCGCTGGCAGCCGCGGCCCTGGCTGGTCCTGGAGGCCGATCTTGCGTGGTCAAGGGCGCGATTCGATGCCGACGGCGATGCCGGCACGCGCGTGCCCGGCTCGGTGAGCCGCGTGGGCTCGGCCTCGGTCAGCGTGCGCGAGCTCGGGCCCTGGTCGGCGAGCCTGCAGTGGCGCCACATCGGCCCGCGTCCGCTGACCGAAGACGGCAGCCAGCGCGCTGCCGGCTTCAGCCTGGTCAATACCCGCCTGAGCTGGCGCCTGGACCGGCGCATCGAGTGGGTGCTCGACGGCTTCAATCTCGCCAACCGCCAGGCCAACGACATCGAGTACCAGTATGTGTCGCGTCTGCGCGGCGAGGCGGCTGCGGTGGATGACCGCCATCTGCATCCGATGACGCCGCGTACCTGGCGGCTGGGACTGCGGCTGACGATCTGAGCGGCGCCCGGGCCACCGCTGGCCCCAACGCCAGGGGCGCCGTGTGCGCCATGCCGGGACAGGCGCGTGCGCCGGGCGTCGGCTCAGCCGGCCGGGTGCAGGTGCGTGCGCCGGGCGTCGGCTCAGGCAGCCGGGTGCAGGTGCGCATCCATGGCGTGCAGGCTCTCGAAGGCGCTGGCATGCGCGGCCTCGTCGGCCTGCGCCGCGGAAGGATGCTTCAGGTCGGGGCGCTTGAGCCAGGCCGACTGCAGGCCGGCGGCGCGCGCGGCGCGCACATCGAGCTGCCAGTCGTCCCCCACATGCAGCACCGTCCCGGGCGCCACGCCGGCGCGCTCGCAGGCCGCGTGGAACATCCGCGGATCGGGCTTGCTGCAGCCGATCTCGTGCGCGCTCACGCAGTGGCTGATCAGGTCGCCCAGACCCACCGCCGCGATGTCGGCATTGCCGTTGGTGACCGCCACCAGGGTGTAGCGGGCGGCCCAGGCCGCCAGCACCGGCCGCACATCCGGGTAGAGCGTGACCTGCTGACGCGCGGCGAGGAACACCGCGAAGCCGGTGTCGGCGAGCGCCGGCGGGTCACCCGCCGCCAGCATCGCCCGGCGCAGCATCTCGTGGCGCAGGAAGCTCATGTCGTGCGCGCGATCGGGATGCTCGGCCAGCACCGTCTTGCGGATTGCCTGGCGGTTGGCCGGCGTGAAGGCGGTGGCGGTGGTCGGCGCATGCTGGCGCAGCCAGTCGGCCAGGGTTTCCTCGGCGCGTACCAGCGTGGGCAGCACCGGCCAGAGGGTGTCGTCGAGGTCGAGGGTGATCGCCTGGATGGGGTGGACGATGGTCATCGCGGCAGTTTAGCCTGCGGCGATGTGCGCCAATTACGCCCCCACCCGCCCGGACCGGCTGAGCGCCCGCTTCGGGGTGCGGCCGGGTCGCGATGACTACCCGGCCGATGCCTATCCGGGCCAGGCCACGCCGGTGGTGGTGGCCGATGGCGAGGGCCGGCACGCGGCGATGGCGGTGTTCGGCATGGTGCCGCCCTGGTCGCGCGACGGCCGCAACTGGCGTCAGTGCTACAACGCGCGCAGCGAGACCGTGAGCGAGAAGCCCAGCTTCCGTCATGCCTGGCGGCAGCGGCAGTGGTGCGTGGTGCCGGCCGATGCGGTGTTCGAGCCCTGCTACGAGACCGGTCGCGCGGTGCGCTGGCGCATCGAAGGCGCCGATGGCCAGCCGCTGGCGCTGGCCGGACTGTGGGAGCGCTGGCGCTCGCCGCAGGGCGAAGCGCTGCTCTCCTTCACGATGCTCACCATCAATGCCGATCAGCATCCGGTCATGCGTCGCTTCCATGCGCCTGGCGACGAGAAGCGCTCGGTGGTGCTGCTCGAGCCCGGGATGGTCGACGCCTGGCTGGGGGCCACGCCCGAGCAGGCGCGATCGCTGCTGCAGGGCTTCGATCCGGCGCGGGTGCGCTGCGAGCCGCAGCCGCGGGCGCGGGCAGGCCGCCGCCCCGCGGTCGATGCGGGGGATCAGGATCTCGGGTTCTGAACGCTGGCCTTGCGGCTGACGCCGGCGTACCCTGCGGCGCGTGGCTCGGGCGGTCTGTCGCGCGAGCCGGTGCCGGCGGCCAGCCCGAGCCGGCCTTTCGCCAGGAGCCCGCATGACCCGACAAGCCGTGATCGACAAGGCCCGCCAGACGCTCGCCTCGGGCGAGCTCTTTCGCACCCTCTCGCGCCGCGTGGCGATGCCCACCGAAAGCCAGAACCCGGATCGCGCCGCCGAGATGCGCCGCTATCTCGACGAGGAGATGATCCCGGCGCTGCGCGAACTGGGCTTCACCTGCGAGGTGCTCACCCATCCGAAGGCGCAGGCGCCCTTCCTGGTGGCCGAGCGCCACGAGGACGATGCCCTGCCCACCGTGCTCGGCTACGGCCATGGCGATGTGATCCGCGGCCAGGACGATCGCTGGCACGAGGGCCTGTCGCCCTGGCGCCTGACCGAGCGCGACGGCATCTGGTACGGCCGCGGCGTGGTCGACAACAAGGGCCAGCACACCCTCAACCTGGAGGCGATGCGGGCGCTGCTGGCGGTGCGGGGCCGGCTCGGCTTCAATGCCCGCTGGCTGATCGAGATGGGCGAGGAAACCGGCTCGCCGGGACTGCGCGAACTGTGCGAGGCCCATGCCGACCGGCTGCGCGCCGACCTGCTGCTCGCCTCCGACGGCCCGCGCATCGCCCGGCGCAAGCCCACCCTGTTTCTGGGTTCGCGCGGCGGTCTCGGCTTTGACCTGACCATCGAGTCGCGCGCCGGCGCGCACCACTCGGGCAACTGGGGCGGGCTGATCTCCAACCCCGGCGTGCTGCTCGCCCATGCGATCGCGGCCATGGTCGGTCCCAACGGGCAGATCCGCGTGCCGGGCTGGGTGCCGGAATCCATTCCCGACTCGGTGCGGCGCGCGGTCGGCCAGCTCGCCTTCGAGCCCGGCCCCGGCGATCCCGAGATCGAACCCTGGTGGGGCGAGCCCGGCCTCACGCCTGCCGAACGGGTGTTTGCCTGGTGCAGCTGCGAGGTGCTCGCCTTCGAGACCGGCAACCCGCGCCAGCCGGTGAACGCGATACCGCCGAAGGCCTGGGCGCGCATGCAGCTGCGCTATGTGGTGGGGGTCGACCCCGACCGCCTGCTCGGGCAGCTGCGCCAGTTCCTCGACCGGCAGGGCCTGTCGATGGTGAAGATCGCGCCCTCGCGCGAGACCATGTTCCGGGCCTCGCGCATCGATCCCTCGCATCCCTGGGTGCAGTGGGCGGCGCAATCGGTGCAGCACACCACCGGGACGGCGCCGGCCATTCTGCCGAGCCTGGGCGGCTCGCTGCCCAACGATGTGTTCACCGAGGTGCTCGGCCTGCCCACGGTGTGGGTGCCGCACTCCTACCCGGGTTCGGCCAATCACGCGCCCAACGAGAATGTGCCGGTGACCGTCGTCGACGAGGGCCTGGGCATCATGGCCGGGCTGTACTGGGATCTTGGCGAAGCGGCCGCCCGCGAGCTGGCCGCCAACCCCGTGCCGATCGACACGCGCTGACTGCGGGCGTGGCGCGCCGCGCAAGGCGCGCCGCCCTCCCCGGGGCGCCCTGGGCGAGGCCCGCCGCTCAGGCGGTCTTCTGCTCCTGCAGCCCGAGTTCGCGGGCCATGGCCTCGCGCATCACGAACTTCTGCGGCTTGCCGGTGACGGTCATGGGCAGCTCGCTCACGAACTTCACATAGCGCGGCACCTTGTAGTGCGCGATCTGGCCGCGGCAGAACGCGCGGATGTCCTCCTCGGTGGCGCTCTGGCCGGGCTTGAGCACCACCCAGCAGGCGACCTCCTCGCCGAAGCGCGCATCGGGCACGCCGAAGACCTGCACATCCTGGATGGCGGGGTGGCGGAAGAGGTACTCCTCGACCTCGCGCGGGAACACATTCTCGCCGCCGCGGATCAGCATGTCCTTCACGCGGCCGACGATGTTGCAGAAGCCCTGCTCGTCGAGGGTGGCCAGGTCGCCGGTGTGCATCCAGCCGTCGCGCACGGTCTCGGCGGTGCGGGCCTCGTCGTTCCAGTAGCCCTTCATCACCGAGTAGCCGCGGGTGCAGAGCTCGCCCTTGACGCCCACCGGGCAGAGATTGCCGTCGGCATCGACGATCTTCACGGCGAGATGCGGCTGGATGCGGCCCACGGTGCTCACCCGGCGCTCCAGGGGGTCGTCGGTGGCGCTCTGGAAGGACACCGGGCTGGTCTCGGTCATGCCGTAGGCGATGGTCACCTCGTGCATGTGCATCTGGGCGACCACCCGTTTCATGGTCTCGATCGGGCAGGGCGAGCCGGCCATGATCCCGGTGCGCAGCGTCGAGAGATCGAAGCGGCTGAACGCCGGATGATCGAGCTGGGCGATGAACATGGTGGGCACGCCGTGCAGGGCGGTGCAGCGCTCATCGGCCACCGCCGACAGCGTGGCCAGCGGATCGAAGCCCTCGCCGGGGAAGATCATGGCCGAGGCCTCGGTCACGCAGGCCAGCACGCCCAGCACCATGCCGAAGCAGTGGTAGAGCGGCACCGGGATGCACAGCCGGTCGGCGGCGCCCAGGCGCATGGCCTCGGCCACGAACCGGCCGTTGTTGACCACATTGTGGTGGGTGAGCGTGGCGCCCTTGGGGCTGCCGGTGGTGCCGCTGGTGAACTGGATGTTGATCGGGTCGTGCGGGTCGAGCGCGGCGGTGATCGCGTCGAGCCGGGCATGCAGCGCCGGGCTGGCCATGGCCAGCACCTCGGCGTAGTTGAACATGCCCGGCGTGCGGGCCTCGCCCATGCGGATCACGGTGCGCAGATGCGGCAGCCGCTCGCTGCGCAGCTGGCCGGGCGCGCACTGCGCGAGCTCGGGCGCCAGGGTGCGCAGCATCTCGAGGTACTCGCTGGTCTTGAAGCGGTCGGCGCTCACCAGCGCCTTCATGCCCACCTTGTTCAGCGCGTATTCGAGCTCGGCCAGCCGGTAGGCCGGGTTGATGTTGACCAGGATGGCGCCGATGCGCGCGGTGGCGAACTGCGTGACCAGCCACTCGACCCGGTTGGGCGACCAGATGCCCACCCGGTCGCCGCGCTCGATGCCCACCGCGAGCAGGCCGGCGGCGAGCTCATCGACCCGGGCGGCGAATTCGCGCCAGCTCCAGCGCACCTGCTGCTCACGGAACACCACGGCCTCGCGATCGCCGCCGCGCTCGACCGCGCGGGCGAGGAACTGCGGAATGGTGAGCTCAAGCAGGGCGACCTGGGTGTCGCCGCGGACCAGGCTCAGGCCGTCCCGCGGCACGCGGGGGTCGGCGGCGGATGGCGAGGCGCTCGGGGTGCTGGCGGACATGAGGGGCTCCGGATTGGGGTGGATGCCCGATTATCGCGGATCGGCCGGCAGCAGGCGCCGAAGCAGGCGATAGATGCCGGGATCGAGCGGCTCTGCCGGCGCGAGGCTGCACAAGCCCTCGGCGACCTGCGGATCGTCGGCCGAGCCGACATGACGCCAGTGCCAGAGCACATGCCACTGCGCCGTGCCGGCGGGGTCGTCCTCGCGCAGCGTGACCGGGCCCGATGCCGGCCAGGGCGGGACGCGCCACTCGGCCAGCGCCTCGGCCAGTGCCTGCCACTGGGTGCCTGCCGGCACCTGTCCCACGCAGGCCCCGGCGCAGCGTCCGAGCTGGCGGCGGAAACAGGGCTCGCCCGATGCGCGTCGCTCCAGAGCCAGCACCGCCAGGCACAGGCCCGAGCGGGTGGCCGCCTCGACGAGGGCCTCACGGGCGGCCGGGCGCGAGCCGAAGGGGCCGAACAGCCCGCACTCCTCGCCGGGCGCGAGCCGATCGCCACGCAGGAACTCGGCGCGACGGCCCTCGGCGGGCAGCCGCACGAACCAGGGCCAGACCCGCCGCTGGGCGATGTTGTGGCTGGGCTGGCGCTCGCGGATCCATTGCGCCTCGAGCAGACGCGCCCCGAGTTCGCCGGCGGTGCGCCGCCACTCCAGCCGGTGGGTCTCGGCGGCCAGCCGGGCGGCGCGCTCGCGCGTGGGGTCGGTGCTGAAGTGGCTGGCGAGGCGTCGGCGCAGGTGGCTGCTGCGGCCCACATAGAGCGGCTGGCCCCGGGCGCCGAGCATGGCATAGACCCCCGGCCCCGCGGGCACCTCGTCGAGCGCCTGCGCGGGCAGGTGCGAGGGCAGGCCGGGATGGCGCAGCAGCCGGGAGGCAGCCAGGCGCAGCGCGCGCTCGCCGTGCCGTGCGGCCAGCGCCTGCACCAGATCCCAGAGCGCGCGGGCATCGCCCAGCGCGCGGTGACGCTCGGGCGCCGTCAGCCCGTGGCGGGCCAGCAGGCCGTCGAGGGTGTGGTCCTCAGCCTGCGGCTCCAGCAGGCGCGACAGGCGCACGGTGCACAGGGTGCGCGCCGAGAAGGCGTGGCCGGCGCGTGCCAGCTCGGCGCGCACGAAGCCGTAGTCGAAGCGTGCCTGATGCGCGACGAAGACCGCGCCCTCGAGCTGGCGCAGCAGTTCGGCGGCCAGTGCCGGGAAGGCCGGCGCCCCGGCGCAGCGGGCCGCGGTGACGCCGGTGAGGCGGCTGATCGCCGCCGGGATGGGCACGCCCGGGTCGATCAGGGAATGCCACGGGCTGGCCTGCCAGGTGTCGCCCACGCGCTGCACGCGGATGACCGCGACCTCGATCACGCGGTGGTGCTGGGGCGAGAGGCCGGTGGTCTCGACATCCACCAGCGCGAAGCACGGGGACAGGGGCATGGCAGGGCGCCACTCTGGCGCTTGCCGGGCTCGTTTGACGAGCCTGGCGCCGGCTCGGCATAGTCCCTGCGGTCCGGGCCTCGCGCCCGTGCCCACCGAGCCCGGAGAACGGCATGAGCGCCCCGCCCCGAGTGTTTGCCCTCGCCAGCTACATGCGCGACCTCAGCGTGGTGGTCGACCGCTGTCCCGCCGCCGGCGAGACCCTGGCCGGGCGCGACGCGCTCGAGGCGCCCGGCGGGAAGGGCAGCAATCAGGCGATCCAGGCAGCGCGCTGCGGGGCGCGGGTGGCCCTGCTCGCGGGGGTGGGCGACGATGCCGCGGGCGCCGCTGCCCGCGCGCTCTGGGCTGCCGAAGGCATCGATGCCGGGGCGGTCCGGGTGATCGCCGGCGAGCCCACCGGCCAGGCCATGATCCTGGTGGAGTCGGGGGGCGAGAACCGGATCGTGATCGCCCCCGGCGCCAATCAGGGGCTGCAGGCCGCGGATGCCGAGCGGGTCCGCGCGCGAATCGCCTCCGCGGCTCTGGTGCTGGCCACGCTGGAGACGCCGCTCGAACTCACCGAGGCGGTGTTCGCCATGGCCCGCGCGCACGGGGTGCCGACGCTGCTCAACACCGCGCCGGCGCGCGCCGCGCTGCCGGCCTCGCTCTGGTCACTGACCGACATCGTGGTGGCCAACGAGGGCGAGGCGGCCCTGCTGGCCGGCGACGCGGGCGCTGGCCCGCCGGTCTGCGGCGAGCCCTCGCCGGGCAGCCCGTCGGCGGAGGCCCTGCGGGTCGCGCCCACCGGGCCGCTGGCCCTGGCCAGCGCGCTGCTGGGTCGGGTGCGGCTGGCCGCCGTGGTCACCCTGGGCGAGCGCGGTGCGCTGTTGCTCCAGCGCGGGCAGCCGGCGCTGAGCTGCCTGCCGCCCGCGGTGGCGGTGGTCGATTCCACCGGCGCGGGCGATGCCTTTGTGGGGGCCTTCGCCTGCCGATGGGCCGCGGGCGACCCGGCGGCGGTGGCGCTGCGGCACGGCGTGATCGCC
>JAGWVN010000188.1 GCA_018970865.1 Betaproteobacteria bacterium | reverse complement strand
GGCCGCTGCGCGCCGCCCGGCCGGCGGCCGATGTCTCCCCGGCCGTGATCGCCGATGCGCTCGGCGATGCCCGCGAGTCGATCACCGAGTCGGTCCAGCAGTCGGTCATGGCCGAGCTGCGGCAGATGAAGGAATTCATCGCCGGCCAGCTCGAGGCCCTGTCCTGGTTCGAATCCACCCGGCGGCAGCCGGTCCGCAACCGGCTGTTGAAGTCCCTGCTGGTGGCTGGCTTCTCGCCGGCGCTGGCGCGCGCGCTGGTCGATCGTCTGCCCGAGGGCTGTGATGACAGCCAGGCGGCCAGCTGGCTGCGCAAGGCGCTGGTGCGCAACCTGCGCTGCGACCCGTCGGGCTCGCTGATCGAGGGCGGTGGCGTGTTCGCGCTGGTCGGACCCACCGGCGTGGGCAAGACCACCTCCACCGCCAAGATCGCCGCCCGCTTCGCGCTGCGCCACGGCACCCAGTCGATCGGCCTGATCACGGTCGATGCCTACCGCATCGGCGGCCAGGATCAGCTGCGCAGCTTCGGCCGCATGCTGGGCGTGCCGGTGCATGTCGCGCATGATGCGCCCTCGCTCAACGACTTCCTGCAGCTCTATCAGAGCAAGAAGCTCGTGCTCATCGACACCGCCGGCATCAGCCAGCGCGACGAGCGCGTCGACGAGATGCTCGATTCGCTCGATGGCCAGTCGGTCAGCCGCTTGCTGGTGGTCAATGCCGCCACGCAGGTCGAGACCATGGAAGAGGTGGTTCAGGCCTACCGCGGGCACCAGTCGGCCGGGATGATCATCTCGAAGATGGATGAGGCGGTGCGTCCCGCGGCTGCGCTCGACTGCGCGGTGCGGCACAAGATGCGGGTGCTCGGCATTGCCGACGGTCAGCGGGTGCCCGAGGACTGGCACTGGGCCGATCCGCGGGCCCTGGTCGAGCGCGCCCTCACGGCCCAGAGCGTGCCGACCTTCGAAATGGACGAGCAGATGCTCGGCATGATGTTCGCCGCCACCACCAGCGCGCGGCGCCAGCCGGCCGGTCGCAGGGCCAATGTTTGAGTCGAGCCACGATCAGGCGAGCGGACTGCGGCGCCTGTTCAACCCGCGCCGCCTGCGGCTGCTGCCGGTGGTGGCCGATACCCGGCCGGACGCCAGCGCCGTCTTCGCGCTGAATCTGGCCGCGGCCCTGGCGCGCACCGGTTCGCGTCCGGTGGTCATCGATGCCCACCGGGCCGGCGTCTCGGCGCTGGTCGGTCTGGAGCCGCGATTCGAGCTCGACGACCTGATCGAGGGCCGGTGCCGTGTCGCCCAGGTGCTGTGTCGCAGCGCGGAGGGCGTGCCGCTCCTGCCGGCCTCGCGCGGTCTGGGCCCGCTCAGCACCGATCCCCTGGCGGCCGAAGCGGTCTTCAGCGCGGTGGCGTCGCTCCGGGAAGGCTATGATGTCGCCGTGTTCCATGCGCCCGCTGCCCTGCTCGGAAGTCTCATGCCCTCCCGAACCACCGAGACCGCCCTGCTGTGCGGGCCGGCCGAAGCCGATCTCACCCTGACCTATGCCTGGCTCAAGGCGCTGGTCCGCACCTTCTCGCTCACCCGGTTCCGGGTGATCTTCGACGGTGTCGCCTCCGAGCGGCAGGCCCAGGAGCTCCATCGGCGTCTGGCTGCGGTGTCGGCCCGGTACCTCGATGCCGCCGTCATGTTCGGCGGCGCGGTCGGCGGCGATCCCGGGCTGGAGCTGGCGGTGCGATCCCGAGCCAGCGTCTTCGCGCTGGCGGCGCAGGGCCCGGCTGCCCGGGCCTTCGAAGGCATCGCCAGTACCGCGCGCGAGTGGCTGCTTCCGGCCTTCACGCCCTCGGCGCGCGCGATTCACTGATCGGGGCCGGCCTGCATGTACACCGCCCGCGGGACGCTCGACCGGAATGCGGCCATCGACCAGTACGGTCCGCTGGTTCGCCGGATTGCCGCGCAGCTGATCGCCAAGCTGCCGGCCAATGTCGAGCTCGATGACCTGGTCCAGGCCGGCATGATCGGCCTGTTCGACGCGCTCTCTCGCTACCAGGCCAACCAGGGCGCCCAGTTCGAGACCTTCGCCATGCAGCGGGTGCGCGGCGCCATGCTGGACGAGCTGCGCGGCACCGACTGGCTGCCGCGGTCGGTGCGCCGCAACCAGCGCACCATCGAGACCTCGGTCCGCCGGCTCGAACAGCGCCTCAAGCGCCCGCCCACCGATCTCGAGATCGCCGCCGACATGGGGCTTTCCATCGCCGATTACCATGTGATGCTCACCGAAGCGCGGGGATCGCAGCTGATCTACCTCGACGAGATGGGTTCCGAGGATTCCGAAGAGGGGTTCCTCGACCGCCATCAGATGGCCGACGACGACGAGCCGGTCTCGCGCCTGCGCGACGAGCGGTTCCGGGCCGCGCT
>JAGWVN010000101.1 GCA_018970865.1 Betaproteobacteria bacterium | reverse complement strand
TCACGCCAGCCACCCGGACCGCGCGGCCGCTGTCGTTGCGCTCCAGCCGGCCCGCCGTGCGCACCCAGCGCAGCCGTGGGCCGGCCACCACCCGGAACACCAGGCCAAGGTCGCGGCCGTGGTCGATGGTGGCGAGGAAGGCCTTCTCGACCTCGCCGCGGTCGTCGGGATGGATGCGCTCGAGGTAGGCCGCCACCGGGGCCGGCTCGCCCGAGGGCATGCCGAACAGGCTCGCGCAGAGATCGGTCTGGATCACGGTCTGGTTGCGCAGGTCGAGCTCCCACAGGCCGAGACGACCGGCATCCGCGGCGAGCTGGAACCGGGTGGAGACCCGCTCGAGCGCGCGACGCGCGCGCCGGGCCTCGGTGATCTCGAGACACAGCCCGTCGACCCGGACCAGACGCCCGCCGCCATCACGCGCGAGGCGGCCCACGATGCGCAGGTGACGCAAGGCGTCCCCCTCGCCCGCCACGGCCACCGGCACTTCCAGATCGAGGACCGCGCCGCCGCCGGTGATGGCCTGCGCGGCGACGCGAAGGGCCGCCTCGCGCTGCGGCAGGGGCACCGCGCGGAACAGTGCGGTGATGTCGGCGGCCGGCTCGTCGCGCGACAGTCCCAGGCGCGCCGCCGGCTCGCCGCGCCGCAAGCGGCCCGCGAGGAGGTCGAGCTCGAACAGGAATCCGTCGGCCGCCGAGAGCGCCCGCTCGGCCGGCAGCGATTCGGCTTGCGCTGGCTCGGCCCGCGGCCGGGACAGCCAGGATCGCAGCAGGCGCAGGATCGGCATGGTCGGGGCAGTCTAGCAAAGCCCCCGCGGGCCACCGGGCTACCATGACGCCAGAGCGCTCACCGGAGACCGTCCATGACCACCGACCGCGGCCCGCAGCCATCACCGGGCGTCGAGGCCCGCCCCACGGGCTATCTCGCCGGCTTCGGCAACCAGTTCGCCACCGAGGCCCTGCCCGGCGCGCTGCCGGTGGGGCGCAACTCGCCGCAGCACTGCCCCTACGGTCTGTACGCCGAACAGATCTCGGGCAGCGCCTTCACCGCGCCGCGCGCCCACAACCGGCGCACCTGGACCTACCGGCTGCGGCCGTCAGCCGGTCCGCTGCGCCAGCAGCTGCTCGCCGCGCCGGCGCTGATCTCGCACTTCACCGACACCGAGGCGCCGCCGGAACCCCTGCGCTGGAGCCCCCCGCCGCTGCCCGCCCCCGAGGAATCCCTCGACTTCATCCAGGGGCTGTTCACGATGGCCGGCACCGGCAGCCCGGTGCAGCAGGCGGGCTGCGGCATCCACGCCTATCGGGCCAACCGCTCGATGTCGGATCGCTTCTTCGCCAACCTCGACGCCGAGATGCTGGTCATTCCGCAGCTCGGCCGCCTGCGGCTGGTCACCGAGCTCGGCGTGATCGATCTCGAGCCCCAGGAGATCGCGCTGATCCCGCGCGGTCTGCGCTTGCGGGTCGAGCTGCCCGACGGCCCGACGCCGGGTGCCCGCGGCTATCTCTGCGAGAACTTCGGCGCGCCCTTCCAGCTGCCCGACCTCGGCCCGATCGGCGCCAACGGCCTGGCCGCGGCGCGCGACTTCCTCGTGCCGGTGGCGGCCTGGGAGGACCGAGAGGGCCGCTTCGAGCTGGTGACCAAGTCGCTGGGCCGCCTGTGGTCGGCAGCCATCGGGCACTCGCCGCTCGATGTGATCGCCTGGCATGGCAACCATGCGCCCAGCAAGTACGATCTGCGCCGCTTCAACACCATCGGCTCGATCAGCTTCGACCATCCCGATCCCTCGATCTTCCTGGTGCTGCAGTCGCCCTCCGACACCCCCGGCGTGGATGCGATCGACTTCGTGATCTTCCCGCCGCGGCTGCTGGTCATGGAGGACACCTTCCGGCCGCCCTGGTTCCACCGCAACATCGCCAGCGAGTTCATGGGCCTGATCCACGGCGCCTACGATGCCAAGGCCGAGGGCTTCCTGCCCGGGGGCGCCTCGCTGCACAACAGCATGGTGCCCCACGGGCCCGATGCCGAGACCGTGCGCAAGGCGCTGCAGGCCGACACCCGCCAGACCCAGCGGATCACCGACACCATGGCCTTCATGCTCGAGACGCGGCTGCCCCTGCTCACCACCACGCAGGCGCTGCAGGCGCCCTGGCGTCAGGCCGACTATCCCCTGTGCTGGTCCGGCCTCGAGCGCCGGATGCCGGGCTGAGATTTTCCTGGCTGCAACCCGCCGCCGGCGTGGCACCGATCGGACCCGCCTCGGGTTTCAGCAGGCGGCACCGGCCGCCGATTCCGCTACCATCGTCCGCACCCGCCCGGCGGGCTGTCCAACCAGCGGCCGGCAGGCCGCGGAGCGCGAATCATGAACTTCGATTTCTCCGATGACCTGAAGCTGCTGCGCGAGCAGGCGCGGCGCTTTCTCGCCGATCGCTGCCCGCCGGCCGCGGTGCGCCGCATCCTCGATGGCGCCGACACCCACGACCGAGGCCTGTGGCAGGGCATGGCCGACATGGGCTGGCTCGGCGCCGCGCTGCCCGAGGAATACGGTGGCGCAGACATGGGCGCCGAGGCCTTGTGCGTGCTGGCCGAGGAGGTCGGCCGGGTGCTCGCGCCGGTGCCTTTCTCGTCCTCGGCATGCCTGGCGGCCGATGCGCTCCTGCGCCACGGCAGCGAAGCCCAGCGCCGCGCCTGGCTGCCCGGCATCGCCGAAGGCAGCCGCATCGGCTGCTTCGCGCTCGCCGAGGGCGCCGGCAATCCGCGTCCGGGCGGCATCGGCGCGCGGGTGCAGGCCGGCCGGCTGAGTGGCGAGAAGTGGCCGGTGATCGATGGCGAGGCCGCCGACATCGCGGTGGTGGCCGCGCTCGACGAGCAGGGCGCGCCGGGGCTCCATCTGGTCGAGCTTGGCGGGCCGGGCGTCACGCGCAGCCCCCTGCGCGGGCTAGATCCCTCGCGCAACCAGGCGCGGCTGCGCTTCGAGGCGGCGCCCGCCGAACCCCTGGGCGGCGGCCTCGCGGGCTGGGCGGGCATCGAACGCCTGCTCGATCGCGCGGCGGTGCTGCTCGCCTTCGAGCAGGTGGGCGGCGCCAGCGCCTGCCTCGAGGCGGCCACCGCCTACGCGAAGGACCGCCACGCCTTCGGCCGGCCGATCGGCTCCTTCCAGGCGATCAAGCACAAGCTCGCCGATGTCTACATCGCCAACGAACTCGCCCGCTCGAACGCCTACTACGGCGCCTGGGCGCTCGCCCAGGAGGCGCCCGAGCTGCCGCTGGCCGCTGCCACCGCCCGCGTGGCGGCCACCGACGCCTTCCACCTCGCTGCCAAGGAGAACATCCAGACCCACGGCGGCATGGGCTTCACCTGGGACATGGACTGCCACCTGTTCTATCGCCGATCCCGCCTGCTGGCCGCGCAGCTTGGCAGCAACCCCCACTGGAAGAACCGCCTGGTCACGCTCTGGAGCGGCCAGGCCGCCGCCTGAGCCGAGGACACCGCCATGGACTTCAACGACACCCCCGACGAAGCCGCCTTCCGCGCCGAGGCCCGGGCCTTCCTGCAGGCCAACGCCACGCCGCGCCGCGATGACGAGCCGGCGCAGCGCACCCGCTATGCCGAAGGTCCCGAGGCGCTCGCCCGCGGCAAGGCCTGGCAGGCGCGCAAGGCCGACGCCGGTTTTGCCGGCATCACCTGGGACCCGACATTCGGCGGCCGCGGCGGCACGCCCATCCAGCAGGTGATCTACAGCCAGGAGGAGGCGCGCTTCGCGGTGCCCCGCGGCTACTTCGAGATCGGCCTGGGCATGTGCATCCCCACGCTGATCGCCTATGGCAGCCCGGCCCACCTCGAGCGGCATGTGCGCCCGGCGCTGCGCGGCGAGGAGATCTGGTGCCAGCTCTTCTCCGAGCCCGCTGGCGGTTCCGATGTGGCCGGCCTGCGCACCCGCGCCGAGCGCGATGGCGACGACTGGGTGATCAACGGCCAGAAGATCTGGACCTCGGGCGCGCACTACGCCGACTGGGGCCTGCTGCTGGTGCGCACCGACCCCAGTGCCGCCAAGCACGACGGCCTGACCATGTTCTTCCTCGACATGAAGTCGCCTGGCGTGGAGGTGCGCCGCATCCGGCAGATCTCGGGCACCTCCAACTTCAACGAGGTCTTCTTCACCGATGTCCGCGTCCCCGACGCGCAGCGCCTGGGCGCGGTGGGCGCGGGCTGGAAGGTCTCGATCACCACGCTGATGAACGAGCGTCTGGCGGTGGGCGAGGCGCCGGGGCCCGACAGCGCCGACATCCTGGCGCTCGCCCGCGGGCTCGAGATCGACGGCGAGCCGGCGCTCGCCAATGCCGCGGTGCGCGAACGCCTGGCCGACTGGTATGTGCGCACGCAGGGGCTGAAGTACACCCGCTTTCGCAGCATCACCGCGCTCTCGCGCGGCCAGACACCGGGCCCCGAGGCCTCGATCGCCAAGGTGGTCAGCGCCGGCAAGCTGCAGGAGATCGCCACCTTCGGCACCGACCTGCTCGGCATGTCGGGCGCGGTGATGGACGCCGAGCTCACGCCGATGCAGGCCTGGTTCCAGGAAGCCTTCCTGTACGCGCCCGGCATGCGCATCGCCGGCGGCACCGACGAGATCCTGCGCAACATCATCGCCGAGCGGGTGCTCGGCCTGCCCGGCGATGTCCGGGTCGACAAGGGCGTGCCCTTCAACCAGCTGCCGCGCGACGGCCAGAGCGCCACCCGGAGATCCGCATGAAGACCTGGCAGATCGGCGCCGTCCGGATCACCAAGGTGGTCGAATCCGACGGCGTGCCCACCTCGGGCATGTTCCTGTTCCCGGCGGCCAATCCCGAGTTCGTTCGGCGCCACGCCTGGCTGCGCCCGCACTTCGCCACCGAGGACGGCAAGCTCTTCGCCTCGGTGCATGCGTTCATCATCGAATCGCAGGGCAAACGCATCATCGTCGACACCTGCGTGGGCAACGACAAGCCGCGCCGGGTGAGGGGCTGGAACCGACTGCAGACCCCGTTCCTGCAGCGCCTGGCCGAGGCCGGCCTGCCGGCCGAGTCGATCGACACCGTGCTGTGCACCCATCTGCATGTCGACCATGTCGGCTGGAACACCCGCCTGGTCGACGGCCGCTGGGTGCCCACCTTCCCGAATGCGCGCTACCTGTTCGGCCGCGTCGAGTGGGGCCACTGGTCGGCCGAGAAGCCCGGCCCCGACGACGACGACATCCTCGGCGACTCGGTGCGTCCGATCGTCGAGGCCGGCCTTGCCGATCTGGTCGAGATGGACCATCGCCTCACCGACGAGGTCTGGCTCGAGCCCACGCCCGGCCACACCCCGGGCCATGTCAGCGTGCGCATCCAGTCGGAGGGCGCGCAGGCCGTGATCACCGGCGACCTCATGCACCATCCCATCCAGTGCAGCGAGCCCGACATCCGCAACAACTTCGACTCCGACCCCGAGGCGGCGCGGCTCACGCGCCGGGAGTTTCTCAGCCGCCACGCCGACCGGCCGGTGCTGGTGCTGGGCACGCACTTCGCCTCGCCCACCGGTGGCTGGATCCGCCGCAGCGGCGAGCACTGGCGCTTCGAGGTGAGCGGGCCGCCCGAGCCCGGCCGCTGAGCTCAGGCGCCCAGGTCGTTGCGGTAGGGCGGCAGTTCGGCGCCGCAATCGCGGCAGAACTTCGCGGTGGCCGCGTGGCCCTCGCTCAGGCACTCATGGCAGGTGCGGGTGGTGGGCTCGCGCAGGGTTCGCAGGGCCGTGAACTCCGCGCTCACGATGCCGGTGGGCACCGCCAGCGTGCCCCAGCCCAGCAGCATCATCACCGAGGCGATCAGCCGGCCGAGATCGGTCTTCGGGGTGATGTCGCCGAAGCCCACGGTGGTGAGGGTGGTGATCGCCCAGTACACGCCCACCGGGATGCTGGTGAAGCCGTGGGCCGGGCCCTCCACCACATACATCAGCGTGCCCATCACCAGCGTCACCATCAGCACGAAGGACAGGAACACCAGGATCTTGCGTCGTGAGGCGGCCAGCGCGCGACCGAGCGCGCCGTACTCGGCGACATAGGCGCCCAGCTTCAGGATGCGGAAGACCCGCAGCAGGCGCAGCACCCGGACATCGATCAGCGCGCTCAGCTCGGGCATCAGGATGGCCAGCCAGGTGGGCAGCAGGGCGATCAGGTCGATCAGCCCGAACACGCTGAGCGCATAGCGCATCGGCCGGCGCACGCAGGCCAGCCGGGCGAGATACTCGAGCGTGAAGATCAGGGTGAAGACCCATTCCGCGGCGTTCAGGGCCGGGCCGAAGCGGGCCCGGATCGGGGCGACGCTGTCGAGCACCACCACCGCGATGCTGGCCAGGATCAGCCAGATCAGGGCGAGGTCGAACAGCCGTCCGGCGCGGGTGTCGGCCTCGAAGATGATGGTGTAGACGGCAAGCCGCCAGCCAGGGGCCGGCGCGTCCTCGCGGGTGTCCATCGGGCCGACAGGCTTGCCACGGCGGGCATCGGAGGGGAACATCGCAGGCGGCTCGCGGGAGACGGAAATGGCGCTGGAGTATCGGTGGGCAGGCAGGGCGGGTCAATCATCGCGACAGGCGGGGCGCGGCCCGCAGGGTGGGCGCTGATGTCGCGCCTCGCGATCGTCCTCATGGTGCTGCTTGCCCAGCTGGTTCTCGCCACGCTGGTGCTCTCGGTGATGGTGCTCGATGAGCGTCCCCATCCCGGGCCGGCGCCTGCGCTCACGGTGGCCGATCTCGAGCGCCTGCGCCGCCAGGTGGGCGTGCCCGATCCGCGCAGGCCCTCCGTCTCGGCCGTCCCGCTGACGCTCCACCCGCGCGACATCGACCTGCTGCTTCAGCAGGGACTGCAGCGAGCCCTGCCCGATCACGGCATCGGCGCGCGGGTGAGCCTCGAGCACGGTGCTGCCTGGCTGCGGGTGTCGCTGCGGGTGCCGGCGGGCCCGCTCGGCAAGGCCACCACGGTGGGGCTGCGGCTGGAATCGCGCGAGGGCCAGCTGCAGGCGGTGGCCGGCAGCATCGGTCGCGTGCCGATCAACCGCTGGGTGCTGGACCATCTCTGGTCGCTGGGCCAGCGGTTCGTCCTGTCGCCGCAGGCCCTCACGGCCTTGCGCGCCGCGCTTGCCGCCACCAGCGGCTGGGAGATCGGACGCGACCTGGTCAACCTGCGGATCCAGCCGCAGGCCGAGCTGCTCGGGCAGCTGCGGGGTGCCGGCGGCTCGGGCGGCGTGCTCGGCGCCGAACAGCGCGCCCGGGTCGACCACTATCTCGCGCACATCGCCGCCCGCCTGGGCGCCGCAGCCGGACCGGGCCTGGTCACGGTGCTGCAGTCGGTCATTGGCGAGGCGGCCGCGCGCGGCGGCGACGCGCGCGCCGAGAACCGGGCCGCCATGCTCGCCCTGGCCGTCCATGCCAGCGAGAAACCCGAACTCGCGGCACGGCTGCTGGGCATCTCGGTGCCGCCGGGCAAGCCGGTGATTCCCGTGGCGCGCGGTCGGCAGGACCTGGCCCAGCACTGGCTGGTCTCGGCGGCCATCACCCTGGAGGCCGGCTCGGGCACCGCCGACGCGATCGGAGTCTTCAAGGAGGTGCTCGACTCGCGCGGCGGCTCCGGCTTCTCGTTTGCCGATCTGGCCGCCGACCGCAGCGGGGTGCGCTTCGCCCAGGCCGCGATCGCCGATCCGCGGCGATGGCAGGCCCGCGTGGCGCGCATCGCCGGCGAGGCCGACATCATTCCCGCCATCGACGCCCTGCCCGAGAAACTCCAGGAGCCATCCTTCCAGCGCCGCTTCAAGGCCCGCGACAACCAGGCCTGGGCCGAGATGACCGCCGAGATCGAGCGGCGCATCGACCTGTGCCGATTCTTCGCCGCGCCGGGCTGAGCCGCCGCGCGTCCGGGCATACACTGCGGCCTCACCCGCCCCAGGAGAGCCCCATGCCCGAATTCTGCAAGGTCGAACGAGAAGGCCACCTCACCATCGTCACCCTGAACCGCCCCGAGGTCATGAACGCGCTGCATTACCCGGCGCACCTCGAGCTGGAACAGGTCTGGAACGAGTTCGATGCCGACCCCGACCAGTGGGTGGCCATCGTCACCGGCGCCGGCGACCGTGCCTTCAGCGCCGGCAATGACCTCAAGTTCCAGGCAGCTGGCGGCAAGCGCGGCTTCGTCGCTTCCGGCTTTGCCGGGCTCACCTCCCGCTTCAATCTCTTCAAGCCGGTGATCGCGGCGGTCAATGGCGTGGCCATGGGCGGCGGCTTCGAGATCGCGCTGGCCTGCGACATCATCATCGCCGCCGAGAACGCGAAGTTCGCGCTGCCCGAGCCCCGGGTGGGCCTGGCCGCGCTCGCCGGGGGCGTGCACCGCCTGCCGCGCACCATCGGCCTGAAGCGGGCCATGGGCATGATGCTCACCGGTCGCCACGTGCCGGCGCGCGAAGGCTATGAACTCGGCTTCGTCACCGCGCTGGCCCCCGAGGGCGGCGCCCTCGCCGAAGCCCGCAAGTGGGCGGCCCAGATCCTCGAGTGCTCGCCGATGTCGATCCGCGCCACCAAGCAGTCGGCCATGCAGGGCCTGGCCATCGCCGACCTCGCCACCGCCTACAAGGTCGATTACGACGCGGTCATCCGCATGCGCAACAGCCAGGACTTCATCGAAGGGCCCAAGGCCTTCTCCGAGAAGCGCAAGCCCAAC
Organism: Betaproteobacteria bacterium; assembly: GCA_018970865.1. Taxonomy (GTDB): domain Bacteria; phylum Pseudomonadota; class Gammaproteobacteria; order Burkholderiales; family Burkholderiaceae_E; genus Quisquiliibacterium. Next base: position 6,548 of record JAGWVN010000101.1, on the reverse strand, counting down.
TGGAAGGCCGAGTAAGCCCGGCCGTTCGCCGCAGACAGACGCGGCAGCCGCCGCAGCCGCGGCGCCTGCTCGTCTGCGGCGGGTTCAGTCCTCCCGCCGCGCCATCGGCTCGCCCAGCCGGATCGGGCCGGCGGGCGCCCAGGCCGGGTTGAAGCGCCAGGGCCCGGGCGGCAGCAGCATCACCACCGTCGAGCCCAGCAGAAAGCGGCCCATCTCGGCGCCGCGGGCCAGCACCGGCGCCGTGGCCGCTTCGTAGTCCCAGGCGCGCACCGCGCCCGGTCGGGGCGGATTGACCACGCCATGCCAGACCGTGGCCATGCTGCCCACGATGGTCGCGCCCACCAGCACCATCACGAAGGGCCCCTGCTCGCCGTCGAACACGCACACCACCCGCTCGTTGCGCGCGAACAGGCCCGGCACGGCTTGCGCCGTGGCCGGGTTGACCGAGAAGAGCTCGCCCGGCACATGGACCATGCGGCGCAGCCGACCCGCGCAGGGCATGTGGATGCGGTGGTAGTCGCGCGGGCTGAGATACAGCGTGGCGAAGTGGCCATGCCGAAAGCCGGCTGCGAGCGCGGCGTCCCCGCCGAGCAGCGCGGTGGCGTCGTAATGATGGCCCTTCGCCTGGAAGATCCGGCCGTCCTCGATCGGGCCGAACTGGCTGATCGCGCCATCCACCGGGCAGAGCAGGCCTTCCGCTGCGAAGGGCCGCGCGCCCTCGCGCAGGGCGCGGGTGAAGAAGGCGTTGAAGCTGGCATAGGCGCGCGGATCGGGGTCGGCCGCTTCGCTCATGTCGACCCGGTAGCGCGCGATGAAGCGACGGATCGCCCAGGTGGTGGCAGCCCCCCAGCGGCGGGAGGCCAGCCAGCCGGCCGCCTGGGTGAGGGCCAGGCGCGGCAGCAGGAACTGCAGGCGGACCGAGGCGCTCATGTCGCGCCGCCCTGCGCGCTCATGCCGGCGCGCCCGGCGCGATCATCCGCCACCGCGGCCCCGGGCTCAGGCGGCCCGGGCCTTGAGCTCGAGCCGGCGGGCATGCAGCACCGGCTCGGTGTAGCCCGAGGGCTGCTCCACGCCCTTGAAGACCAGGTCGCAGGCCGCCAGGAAGGCAGGACCATCGAAGCCCGGCGCCATCGGCCGGTAGGCCGGGTCGGCGGCGTTCTGGCGATCGACCACCGCGGCCATGCGCTTCATCACCGCCATGACCTCGTCGCTGCCCACCACGCCGTGACGCAGCCAGTTGGCCATGTGCTGCGAGGAGATGCGGCAGGTGGCGCGGTCTTCCATCAGGCCCACATTGTTGATGTCGGGCACCTTGGAGCAGCCCACGCCCTGGTCGACCCAGCGCACCACATAACCGAGGATGCCCTGGGCGTTGTTCTCGAGCTCGGCGGTCTTCTCCTGCGCGCTCCATGCCGGGTTCACCGCCACCGGGATGCGCAGGATGTCGTCGAGCGAGGCGCGGCGACCGCCACGGGCGATCTCGGCCTGGCGGGCGAGCACATCCACCTGGTGGTAATGGGTGGCATGCAGCGTGGCCGCCGTCGGGCTGGGCACCCAGGCGCAGTTGGCGCCGGCCTTCGGATGGCCGATCTTCTGCTCGAGCATCGCGGCCATCAGGTCGGGCATGGCCCACATGCCCTTGCCGATCTGGGCGCGGCCGGCCAGGCCGCAGGCCAGGCCGACATCGACATTCCAGAGTTCATACGCGGCGATCCAGGCCTGCGCCTTCATGTCGGCCTTGCGCACCATCGGGCCGGCGAGCATGGAGGTGTGGATCTCGTCGCCGGTGCGGTCGAGGAAGCCGGTGTTGATGAAGGCCACCCGGCGGCGGGCCGCACGGATGCAGGCCTTCAGGTTCACGGTGGTGCGGCGCTCCTCGTCCATGATGCCGATCTTGACGGTGTCGGCGGGCAGGCCCAGCGCCTTCTCGACCAGCGTGAAGGTCTCGTCGGCGAAGGCCACCTCGTCGGGCCCGTGCATCTTGGGCTTGACCACATAGACCGAGCCCCGGGTGGAGTTGCGCAGCCCGGCCTGCTTGCCCAGGTCGTGCATGGCGATCAGCACCGTGCACATCGCGTCGAGCAGCCCCTCGGGCGCCTCGCGGCCGTCCCGGTCGAGCACCGCGGGGTTGGTCATCAGGTGGCCGACATTGCGTACCAGCATCAGCGAGCGGCCCTTGAGGGTCACGGGGCGGCCATCAGCGCCGGTGTACTCGCGATCCGGATTCAGCTTGCGGTCGAAGCGCGAGGCGCCCTTGGTCACGCTCTCGACGAGATCGCCCTTCATGAGGCCCAGCCAGTTGCGGTAGGCCAGCGCCTTGTCGTCGGCGTCGACGGCGGCGACCGAGTCCTCGCAGTCCATGATGGTGGTGACCGCAGCCTCGAGCAGCACATCGGCCACCCCGGCGGGATCGGTGGCGCCGATCGAGTGGCGGCGGTCGATCAGGATCTCGATGTGCAGCGCGTTGTGACGCAGCAGCACCGCGGATGGCGCTGCGGCATCGCCGCGATAGCCGGCGAACAGGGCCGGGTCGACGAGGCCGACGCTGCCGGCAGCCGTCACGGCCTGCAACGCCCCGCCCGCCACCCGGTAGGCGGTGACATCGGCGTGGCGGGCACCGGACAGCGGCGCGACCGAATCCAGGAAGCCCTTGGCCCAGGCGATCACGCGCGCGCCCCGAGCCTCGTCGTAGCCGCCGGGACCGGGCAGATCGCCCATCGCGTCGGTGCCGTAGAGCGCATCGTAGAGGCTGCCCCAACGGGCGTTGGCCGCATTGAGCGCGTAGCGCGCGTTCATCACCGGCACCACCAGCTGCGGGCCAGGGATGGTGGCGATCTCGGGATCGACATTGGCGGTCTCGGCCTGGAAGTCGGGGCCCTCGGGCACGAGGTAGCCGATGCGCTCGAGGAAGGCGCGGTAGGCGGCGGGATCGTGGGGCTGCCCGCTGCGCTCGCGGTGCCAGGCATCGATCGCGGTCTGGAGCTCGTCGCGGCGCGCCAGCAGCGCGCGGTTCTTCGGACCGAGGGTGTGGATGAGCTCGGACAGGCCGCGCCAGAACTGGTCGGCGCTCACGCCGGTGCCCGGCAGGGCCTCGTCCTCGATCATCCTGCACAGCGAATCGGCCACTTTCAGGCCGTGCTTGTCGATCCGGGTGGTCATCTTGGGTGTCCTTGGGGTGACGGGGGCCGCGCGGCGCGGCGGGCGCGCATCGGGCGGCTCTCGGTCCCACCCGGCGGAGGCGCAGCATAGTGCCAGAGGGCCGTCGAGGGAAGCCGGGGGTTGTTCAAGCAGCTGTGACTTTTCCGGGCAGGCGGCGCGCCGGCGTGTTCCGCTCGGGGGACCGCGGCAGCGGTGACCGGTGCCGACGCGGGCACAATCCCGCGCGACCCTTCACGACACGGAGCCGATCATGACCCTGCGGATTCACGGCATCGCCAGCTCGCGCGCCGCCCGCGCCCTCTGGATGCTCGAGGAACTCGGCGTGCCCTATGAGCATGTGCCGCAGACCTACCAGGGCGGCGCCACCCGCACCCCGGAGTTCCTGCGGCTCAATCCCAACGGCCACATCCCGGTGCTGGAAGACGGCGCGATCGTGGTCTGGGAATCGATGGCCATCAACCTCTATCTCGCGCGCCGCTTCGGCGGCAGCCTGGCGCCCGCCGATCTTGCCGAGGAGGCGCAGGTGCTGCGATGGAGTTTCTGGGTGATGACCGAATGCGAGAAGGACGCGCTGACCATCCTCTTCCATCGGCTGATCATGCCGGCGGAGCGGCGCAACCCGGCGCTCGCCGATCAGGCCGAGCGCTCGCTCGCCGGTCCGTTGCGGGTGCTCGATGCCCACCTCGCGCAGCAGCCCTGGGTGGCCGGATCGCGCTTCACCGTGGCCGACATCAACCTCGCCTCGGTGCTGGCCTGGGCCAAGGCCGCGCCCGCGCTGATCGCAGCCCACCCGCGGGTCGCGGGCTGGCTGGCGGCCTGCCTGGACCGGCCGGCGCAGCGCAAGGTGCAGGCGATGAGCCGCGGCTGAGCGGGCCGACGCCGCGAGCGTCGCGGTGGGCGCGATGCCCGCCGCGACCGCGCCGATTTGAGCAGCGCACCGATCGGTGCGATCCTCTCGGACCGCGTGCGCCGCGCGCGACCATGCCCCAGACCCATGCCTGACTCCCCCGAAGACGACAGCACCGCGGCTGCCCCGCCGGCGGTCCCGGCGGCGCATCCCGAGCCCGCGGCGCATCCCGAGCCCGCGGCTCATTCCGAAGCCGCGGCGCATCCTGAAGCCGCAGCGCCTGCCGAGGCTGCAGCGCAGCCCGAGCCTGCGGCGCCTGCCGAGGCTGCGACACCTGGCAGGCCCGACGGGCAGGCGTCGCAGTCGCCCGGGCAAGACCCCGGCGAAGCCGCCCAAGGCGGCCCCGCCGCGCTTTCGGTGCGCGCCATCGGGCAGATGCTGGCCACCCGGTTCCCCGCGCTCTTCGGCGGCCCGGCGCGCCCGCTGAAGCTGCGCATCCAGGCCGACATCCAGCAGCGGGCGCCGGGCGTGTTCACGCGAGAGCAGCTCTCGGCATTCCTGCGCCGGCACACCGGCCAGACCGCCTACCTCAGCGCGATGGCGCGTGGCGGGCAGCGCTTCGATCTCGACGGCGCGCCCGCCGGCGAGATCGCAGCCGAGCACCGCGAGGCCGCGGCCACCGAGGTACAGCGCCGCCGCGCCAACCAGCAGGCCCGCTTCGAGCAGGAACGCGAGGCGCTGCGCCAGCAGCGCGAGGCGGTCCGCCAGGAGCGCGAGGCCCTGCGCCGGGAACAGGGCGCGCTGCGGCGCGAGCAGCAGGCCGCGCGGCGCGGGCAGGACCCCGCACGGCGGGAGCCGGACCCCAACCGCTCCGGGCAGGATCCAGCGCGGCGAGCGCAGGATCCGGCGCGACGCGCCCAGGGCCCGGCGCGGCGCGAGCAGGACCCCACGGGGCGCGGACAGCACGCCGCGCAGCGAGAACCGGGCCCCGCGCGCCGGGAACCAGACCCCGCGCAGCGGGAACAGGATCAGGCCATGCGCCGGCGAGCCAGCCTGCTCCACGACTACGAGAACACCCGTCTGTCGGCGGCCAACTTCTGCGTGCTCAAGGGCATCGATCCCACTCAGCTCGAGGCTCTCCTCGCCCAGGCGCGTCAGGAAGCGGGCCAGCGCGCCGCGGCCGGACGCCCTGATCGCGGCCCCGGAGATTCCCGCCCGCGCGCCGACCGCGCCGATCGCGCCGGCCCGCGCCGCGACGGCCGACCGCCACAGCGCGATCAGCGGCCGCCTGGCGCGGGCCCTCGCCCGCCGCGCAAGCCCTCCAGCGAGTCCCGCTGACACCGCGGCGCCCCAGCCCGCCCGCCTACCGAGGAATCCCCCATGCCCCATGTGACCACCGCCGACGGCGTGAAGCTCTACTACGAGGAAACCGGCACCGGCACGCCGATCGTCTTCGTTCACGAGTTCCTCGGCGAGTACCGCAGCTGGGAAGCGCAGATGCGGCACTTCTCCCGGCGATACCGGTGCATCGCCTTCAACGCCCGCGGCTATCCGCCCTCCGATGTGCCCTCGCGGGTCGAGGACTATTCCTACGAGCACCAGCGCGCCGGCATTCTCGCCGTGCTCGACGGCCTGGGCATCGAGCGGGCGCACCTGGTGGGCCTGTCGATGGGCGCATTCGCCACCTTCTACTTCGCGATGCGCTGGCCGCAGCGCGCGCTTTCGATCACCCTGGCCGGCATCGGCTCGGGCTCGCCGGCCGCCTCCCGTGAGCAGTTCGCGCACGAGGCCCGGGAGTCGGCCCAGGCGCTGCTGCGCGACGGCTGGCCGGCCAGCGCCCGCGCGCGGGCCACCACCGGCACCCGCGTGCAGCTGCTCAACAAGAGCCCGCGCGCCTTCGAGGAGTTCGTCGGCCATCTCGCCAGCCACTCGGCCGAAGGTTCCGCCCGCACGCTGCAGGGCTATCAGGCGATGCGCCCCTCGCTGGCCGACTTCGGCGCCGAGATGGCCGCCTGCACCGTGCCCACGCTGATCATCTGCGGCGACGAGGACGAGCCCTGCCTGGATGCCTCGCTGATGCTCAAGCGGGCCATGCCCTCGGCCGGGCTGTACTTCATGCCGCAGACCGGTCATGCCTGCAATCTCGAGGAGCCCGATCTGTTCAACGCCGCCTGCGAACGCTTCTTCCATCAGGTCGAGAGCGGCCGCTACGCGATGCGCGACCCGCGCGCCGCGCCGGGCCGGATGCTCTGAGGACCCGCCGATGAGTCAGGACATGCTCGACATGCTGGCCGATGCCGCGGCCAGTTTCGCCAAGCCAGACGCCGCCCGCGTGCGCCGGCTGCGCGGCACTGCTGACGGCTTCGACCGCGCCCGCTGGCGCGCCATGGCCGAACTGGGCTGGTTCTCGGTGGTGGTGCCCGAGAGCGCCGGCGGACTCGGCCTGGGCGCCGCTGCGGCGGTCACCATCGCCACCGCGCTCGGCCGCGCCGCCGCCCCGGAGCCCTTCGTCGCCTCGGGCCTGATCGCGCCCTGGTGCCTC
>JAGWVN010000187.1 GCA_018970865.1 Betaproteobacteria bacterium | reverse complement strand
GGCATTGCACACCAGGATGTCGATGCGCCCGAAGGCGGCCATGGTCTCCTCGATGAGGCGCCGGATGTCGTCCTTCGACGAGATGCTCGCCGGCACCGCGATCGCGCGGCCCTTGCCATGACGGGCCTCGATCGCGGCGACCACCTCGAGGCAGGCCGCCTCCTTGCGCGAGGACACCACCACGCGCGCGCCCTGCTCGGCCATGCGCTCGGCGATGGCGCGACCGATGCCGCGCGATGATCCGGTGATGACGGCGACTTTGCCGTCGAGATTGAACAGCGACATGGAATCTCTCCTGCGGTGAAGGGCCGGCGAGAGCTTGCCACATCCGATGCCGGCGCCGGCGGCGAGGCTGATTTCGAATTTCCGGTATGCCCCATGGAATGACGGCCGCGGCGCCGCCTTGCGCCGCGCGAGGCTTGTGACCTACAGTGAAACGAACCCGGACCCCGACAGACTCCAGCAAGGAGCAGGGGCCGCTCACCGAGGAGACCCATGCCCCACCCCGTCTGGCAGCGCTCGCGCTCGGCCGTTCGAAACCCGGGTTCGCCAACGCGCCGGCTGCGGCCCGCGCCGCGGGGCTGAGTCATGCAGGCCTACATCGCGCGCCGCCTGCTGGCGCTGATCCCCACCCTGATCTTCGCCAGCATCATCGTCTTCTGCACGGTGCGGCTGATCCCCGGCGACATCATCGACATGATGCTCAGCCAGAACGACATCAGCGCCAGCAAGCTCGACCGCGAAGCCCTGATGCGCACCCTCGGGCTCGATCAGCCGATGTGGTCGCAGTACCTCACCTGGGTGGGCAACCTGCTGCGCGGCGACATGGGCAACTCGCTGTGGCAGGCCACGCCGGTGATCGACCGCCTCGTCGAGCGGCTGCCGGTCACCTTCGAGCTGGGCCTGTTCGCCATCCTGATCGGCCTGAGCATCGCGCTGCCGGTGGGCATCTACTCGGCCATCCGCCAGGACACCGCCGGCGACTACATCGCCCGCTCCTTCTCCATCCTGCTGCTGGCCATTCCCAGCTTCTGGCTGGGCACCATGGTGGTGGTGATCCCCTCCATCTTCTGGGGCTGGTCGCCCGAGGTGAGCTACATCGCCTTCAGCGAAGACCCCATCGGCAACCTGCAGCAGATGCTGGTGCCGGCGGCGGTGCTCGGCGCGGCGCTCTCGGCCGTCACCATGCGCATGACCCGCACCATGATGCTCGAGGTGCTGCGCCAGGACTACATCCGCACCGCCATGGCCAAGGGCCTGCCCGAGCGCCTGGTGGTGTTCCGCCACGCGCTGCGCAACGCCCTCATCCCGGTGGTCACCCTGATCGGGCTGCAGGCGCCGCTGGTGATCGGCGGCGCGGTCATCATCGAACAGATCTTCGGCATCCCCGGCATGGGCACGCTGCTGCTCGATGCCGTCAACCAGCGCGACTATCCGATCATCACCGGGGTGTTCCTGGTGGTGGGTCTGGCGGTCATGCTCATCAACCTGGTGGTCGACCTGAGCTACGGCCTGCTCGACCCGCGCGTGAGGGTCCGTTCATGAGCGCCACCGCTGTCGCCAGCGCCGCCCCGGCAAGGCCCGCGCCCCCCGGCTTCCTCAGCCGCCTGTTCCGCACCAAGCCGCTCGGCGCCGCCGGCGGGGTGGTGTTCCTGATCTTCCTGTTCTGCGGGGTGTTCGCCGATTTCCTGGCGCCCTACGGCATGAACGAGATCAGCCCGATCAACCGCCTCAAGCCGCCGTCGCTGGAGTTCCCCTTCGGCACCGACAACCTCGGCCGCGACATGCTCTCGCGCTGCCTGTACGGCGCGCAGCTCTCGGTGATCATCGGCCTGTCGGCCGCCACCCTGGCCACCGTGGTCTCGGTGGTGATCGGCATCCTCACCGGCTATCTCGGCGGCAAGACCGACATGGTCACCCAGCGCTTCGTCGACGCCTGGATGAGCTTTCCCGACCTGATCATCCTGATCGTGGTGGTGTCGGTGCTCGGCCCCGGCATGCCGCAGATCATCGGCACCCTGGGCCTGCTGCTGGGCATCGCCGGCTCGCGCATCATCCGCAGCGCGGTGGTGTCGGTGCGCGAGAACATGTACGTGCACGCCGCCCAGTCCATCGGCTCGACCACCGGCCGCATCCTGTGGCGGCACATCCTGCCCAACATCCTGCCGCCGATCATCGTGCTGTTCACCACCCGGGTGGGCGCGGTGATCCTGGCCGAATCCGGCCTGTCGTTCCTGGGGCTTGGCGTGCCGCCGCCGGCGCCCACCTGGGGCGGCATGCTCTCGGGCGGCGGGCGCACCTACATGTTCCAGGGCCCGTGGCTTGCGCTGGCACCAGGGCTGTGCCTGACCGTGGTGGTCTACGCCACCAATGTGTTCGGCGACGCCCTGCGCGACCTGCTCGATCCGCGGCTGCGCGGCTCACGCTGACAGACCCGATGGGCGCCGCCCG
>JAGWVN010000100.1 GCA_018970865.1 Betaproteobacteria bacterium | reverse complement strand
GGAGACCAGCGGCTTGGTCATGGAGTAGATGCGGAACAGCGAGTCGGTCTTCATCGGACCGCCGGCGGCGCTGTTGAGGTTGCCGAAGGCCTGCGAATACACCAGCTTGCCCTTGCGGGCGACCATCACCACCGCGCCGGGCAGCTTGCCCTGCGCGACCTCGGCGTTGAAGGTCTCGGTGATGCGCGCCAGGCGCTGCGAGGACATGCCCACCGACTCGGGCGAGGCGGCAGGCAAGGGCTGCGCGCGAGCCCCGAGCGTGGCGGCCGACAGGCCAAGGGCCAGGCCGGCGGACAGGACCGCGAGCATGACCCGCGCCGGGCGTGACCGGTGATGCGCTTTCATGGTTTCCCCTCCAGTGGATGTCGTGGCGGGCGGCGCGCGACGGCATCGCCCGGTGCGGCGGCCGGTCTGCTCGCCGGCGCCCGTCGGCGAGGGTAGCCGCCTGCGGCGGGCCCGACAAAGACGGGCGGCGGGAAAGCGGATCGGGCGACGGGTCGGCCGGCAGGCCGGTGGTGGCTCGATCGGCTGATGTTCCGGACCGACGAGCGCTCAGCCCGGGATCGAAGCGTCCGGGGTCGAAGCGCCGGGGGTTGGCGCGCCCGCATCGGCGGGCGGCTCGGGGTCGGGCGCCCGCTGCACGCGGTTGCGACCCGACTGGCGGGCCGCGGCCATGGCCTGCTCGGCGCGGGCCACCAGCGACTCGCGGCTCTCGCCAGGGCCACGGGCGGCAACCCCCGCCGAGAAGGTGATCAGCACCCGCTCGCGATGGCGCAGGAACAGACGCTTGGTGAGCTCGCGCTGCACGCGCACCATCTGCCGCTCGCCCTCGTCGGGGGCGGTGTCGGGCATGAGGATGAGGAATTCCTGATCGCTCCAGCGCGCCAGGGTGTCGGTGGGGCGCAAGGTCTGGCGCGCGCCCAGGGCGAGCTCGCGCAGCGCCTCGTCGCTGGCGCCGGCGCCGACCCGCGCGTCGAGCTCGCGCAGGGAGTCGACATCGAGCACCGCCAGGCACATCGGCGCCTCGTGACGGTCGGCGCGCGCGAGCTCGAGCGCCGCCTGCCGCTCGAAACCCTGGCGGTTGAGGGACCCGGTGACCGGATCGGCGGGCAGCAGCTCGCCGCGCGAGAGCTCGGCCTGCAGCGCGCGCACCTGCTGCTCCTGGCGCAGCATCTGCTCGCCGGTCTCGAGGAGTTCGCGCTGCGCCTGCGCGAAGCCGGCCTGCATGGCCTCGAGCTCGGCCAGCAGCGCATCGAGCAGGCCGCTGAGCTGCGGCAGCCCGTCGGCCTCGCGGATCTGCCGCGCATAGTCGGCGATGCGCGCAGGATACTCGCCGGTGCGCGCCGACAGCGCGCCCACCCGGTCGACCAGCGAGGCGGTCTGCTCGCGCACCGAGCGGGTTGCGCCATCGACCGCATGCTTGACCGTGCCCTGGCGGAACACGAACTCGCGATAGCTCTGCGCGGCCTGGGCCAGCACCTCGGGGCCAAGCGGCCGCTCGAGCAGCGCCTGCAGCGCCGCGGTCTGCTCGCGCACCCAGTCGTCGTCGACCACCAGATCGCCCATGTTGCGCACCATCAGCCGGGCCAGATCGTGCAGGGCGCGCAGCGTGGGCGCGGGGCCGTCGGCGCGCTCGGCCAGGGCGGGCCAGAACTCGGCGAGGCGGCCGGCGGCCTCGTCGAACGCCTCGGGGGTCTGCGCCAGGCGCAGCGCATCGGCCAGCAGCGAGGCCTCGACCGCCACCTCGGGCGGATAGCCGGTGCGCTGATCGATGAGCGCCGAGAGCGCCTGGGTGAGCAGCTCGAGCAGGACCTCGGGGCGATGGACCGGGGGCGTGGCCGGATCGGCGGGCGCGGCCGGGTGCGCGGGCGGATGCGCGGGCACAGGCAGATGGGCGGGCTCGGCCGGATCGGCCGACCCGGCCCGCAGCAGCGCGCTGCGGATGGCGCGCTGCGCCTGCGCCCACTGCCCCGCCTCCAGGGCCTGACGCAGCTCGCGGCTGAACTCGGCGCGCGGCGCGTCGGCGAGCAGGCCGCGGGCCAGCGCCTCCATGGCGGCGGCCGCCGGCTGCACCTGGGCCATCGTGAGCCCGGCCTGCTGGGCGTAGACCCGGGTGTAGTTCTCGGGCGTGGGCGGCCGGCGCATGCGCGCCAGCTGGCGGAAGACCTCGCGCGCGATCTCGGCCGGCACCGGCCGCGAGCCGCTCACGACGCGGCCCGTCGGCGGGCCGCGCGGGGGCGGCGCCGGCGGCTCACTGGGCCTTGAAGCCCAGCGCGTCGAAGTTGCGCTTTTCCTCGACCCACAGTCTCGCCCCCAGCTTCTGGTACTCGTCGCCCGGCAGATAGGCGTCGACCAGATCGTAGGTGTCGAGGAACTTGCGGTAGGTGGGATCGGCGAGGGCGCCCTTGAAGGCGTCGTGCAGCACCTTGACCACCCGCGGATCCATGCCCTTGGGGCCGACCAGGCCGATCGGGCTGCTGGCGACGAGATCGAAGCCAGCCTCCCGCGCGGTGGGCACATCGGGCAGGCGCGGCACGCGCTTTTCCTGGAAGGTGACCAGGACCCGACCCTTGCCCTGCTTCTCGATCTGGGCCCAGCCGCCATCGATGACCGCATTGATGTGGCCGCCGATGAAGGCCTGCAGCACCTCGGAGCCGCCCTTGAAGGGCACGAAGGTGAGCTCGGCGCCGGTCTTCAGGCTCAGGAAATGGGTGACCACATGGCCGGTGCTCCCGGTGCCGCTGGCGCCGATCTGGATGCGGCCGGGGTTGGCCTTGGCGAAGGCGACGAAGTCGGCCATGGTCTTCCAGGGCGAGCTCTCGGGCACCACCAGCGAGAAGGTGTAGGCCGAGAAGCCCATGATGTAGGTCAGGTCGCGCAGGGGATCGTAGTTGACCTTCTGCACATGCGGCACCCGGAAGATGGACGCCGGCGCGATCGCGATGGTGTGGCCATCGGGCGAGTTGGACTGGGCCACGATGCTGGCGGCCATGGTGCCCGCCGCGCCGGGGCGGTTCTCGACCACCACCGGCTGCCCGAGCGCCTTGGAGGCCTGCGGCGCGAGCGCGCGGGCGACCGCGTCGGTGGCGCTGCCCGGGGGGAAGGGCACCATCAGCGTGACGGTGCGCGAGGGGAAGCCCTGGGCCTGCGCGCGAGCGCCGCTCAGGCCGGCAAGACCGAGCACGGACAGGGCCGCGAGGGCCTGGCGGCGGGAGGCATCGAGAGGGGAACGGGAGGACACGGCAATCTCCGGAGGGGGCGTCGAAATGTACCCGAATCGACCGGCCCGGGCGCGGCGCCTGCGGCATGATTCGGCATCGGTCGGCTGCGACCGCCTCCACGAGGTCGCCCCATGCGCCCGACCCTGACCGATCCGCTGGTGACCCGATCGACCCTGACCGGTCCGCATCCCGCCGATCCGACCCGCCGCCGCCTCACCCGCGCGCTCGCCGCGCCGCTCGCCCTCGGCCTGAGCCGCGCCGCGCAGGCCCAGGACTTCCCGACCCGGCCAATGCGCCTGCTGGTGCCGATCGCCGCGGGCGGCCTGACCGACTCGCTGGCGCGCGCCCTCGCCAGCCGGCTCGGCGAACGGCTCGGCCAGCCGATGGTGGTCGAGAACCGCCCGGGCGCCGGTGGCGTCATCGGCATGCAGGCCGCCGCGCGCGCGCCCGCCGACGGCCACAGCCTGGTGCTGGTCTACCAGGGCGTGGCCGCGGTCAATCCCTCGCTGCTGCCCAACCTGCCCTATGACATCGGCCGCGACTTCGTGCCGGTGGGCGGCGTGGGGAGCTTTCCCTTCGTGGTGCTGGTCAATCCCTCGGTTCGGGCGCGCACCGCGACCGAGTTTCTCGAGGCCGCGCGCGCGGCCTCGCCGCCGCTCGCCTATGCCTCGGCCGGCAATGCCACCGGCTCGCACCTGAGCACGGAACTGCTCAAGCGACGGGCCCGACTGGACCTGGTGCATGTGCCCTACAAGGGCGAGGCGCCGGCGCTGGCCGACCTGGTGGGCGGCGCCGTGCCGGTGGCCCTCACCAGCGTGACGGTGGCGCTGCCGATGATCCGCGCCGGCAAGGTGCGCGCGCTGGCGGTGACCTCGATCGAGCGCAACCGGCTGCTGCCCGAGGTGCCCACCCTGGCCGAGGCGGCGCTGCCGGAGTTCGAGTCGGTGAGCTGGTATGGCGTGCTGGCGCCGGCCGGCACGCCCGCGCCGGCGCTGGCCCGGCTCAGCCGCGAACTGGCCGCGACGCTGGCCGAGCCCGAGCTGCGGGGGCGCCTGGAGACCCTGGGCATCGACCCGAAGCCCACCGGCCCCGAGGCCTTCGGCCGCTTCCTGCGCGAGGAGACCGACCGCTGGCGGCGGCTGATCGCCGAAGCCGGCATCCGCGCCGACTGACCGGCTGCAGCAACCCGGCGATCTCGGCCGGCGGAAAAACCCGCGGCCAGGCTGCGGAAGACGCGTCGCGCCCGATCAGCCGCGCCGCGCGGCCAGCCAGTCCACCTGAGACGGCCGGCCGGGCAGGTGCAGCTGCGCGGTAGCCGGCGCGGTGCGACTGATCAGCCGGCCGCGGCGCCACACCCCCAGACGGGCAGCACGCAGCCGGATGGCCTCGATCGGATCGCGGGCCTGCAGCAGCACGAAGTCGGCATGGCAGCCCTCGGCGAGGCCGTAGCCTTCCAGGCCCATGATCGCCGCGGGCGCCTCGGTGACCGCGGCGAAGCACTGGCGCATGGCCTGCTGGCCCGTCATCTGCGCCACATGCAGACCCATGTGGGCCACCTCGAGCATGTCGCCGCTGCCCAGGCTGTACCAGGGATCCATCACGCAGTCGTGGCCGAAGGCCACGGTCACGCCGGCGGCCAGGAGCTCGGGCACGCGGGTCATGCCGCGACGCTTCGGGTAGGTGTCGTGCCGGCCCTGGATGGTGATGTTGATCAGCGGATTGGCCGTGGCCGACACCCCCGACTCGGCGATCAGCGGGATCAGCTTGGACACATAGTAGTTGTCCATCGAGTGCATCGAGGTGAGGTGCGAGCCGTTGACCCGGCCCTGCAGGCCGAGCCGGTGGGTCTCGAAGGCGAGGGTCTCGATGTGCCGCGACATCGGATCGTCGGTCTCGTCGCAGTGCATGTCGATGCGCAGGCCGCGGCGCGCCGCCTCCTCGGCCAGCAGCCGCACCGACTCGCGCCCGGCGTCCATGGTGCGCTCGAAGTGCGGAATGCCGCCGACCACATCGACGCCCAGGTCGAGGGCCTTGCGCAGCAGGTCGAGCGCGCTGTCGCGGCAGCCGGGGTGATCGCGCGCCGGGTCGTAGCGCAGCACGCCATCCTGCGGGAAGGCCACCAGCTGCAGGTCGATCCAGGGCGCGACCCGCCGCTTGACCTCGAGCAGCGCCTCGACCGCGAGCAGCCGCGGATCGCAGGTGTCGACATGGGTGCGGATGGCGAGCAGCCCGCGGGCCGCCGCCCAGTCGCAGTAGGCCATGGCCCGCTCGATCAGCGCCTCCTGCGTGAGCAGCGGCTTGAGCTCGCCCCACAGGGCGATGCCCTCCAGCAGCGTGCCCGAGGCATTCACCCGCGGCAGGCCGTAGGAAAGCGTGGCGTCCATGTGGAAGTGGACGTCGACGAAGGGCGGACTGAGCAGCATGCCGCCGCCATCGACCGTCTCATGCGCCTCGCCGGGCAGCGCCGGGCCGATGCCGACGATGCGCCCGTCGCGCACCGCGACATCGACATCGACGCGGCCATCGGGCAGGTTGACATGACGCAGCATCAGGTCGGGCTGGCTCATGGGGAGATCTCCGGGAGTCGGGTGAGGCGTGACGGCTCAGCGCTCGCCCTTGCGATAGGGCTTCATCAGCGCCTGCGGGTAGGCGGCGCGGCGGGCGACCAGCACCAGCGCGAGGATCGACAGCAGGTAGGGCAGCATCAGGTAGAGCTGGAAGGGCAGCGCGGCGCCGCCGGCCTGCTGCAGCCGCAGCTGCAGGGCGTCGAAGAACGCGAACAGCAGCGCGCCGACCAGCGCCTTGCCCGGCCGCCACGACGCGAACACCACCAGGGCCACGCAGATCCAGCCGCGGCCGTTGACCATGTTGAAGTAGAAGGAGTTGAACGCGGCCAGGGTCAGGAAGGCCCCGGCCACGCCCATGAGGGCCGAGCCGGCGACCACCGCGGTGGTGCGGGTGGCCAGCACGCCGACGCCCTGGGCCTCGGCGGCCTGCGGGTTCTCGCCCACCATGCGCAGCGCCAGCCCGGCCGGCGTGCGGTAGAGCAGCCAGGCGATCGCCGGCACGAGCAGCAGCGCGAGCAGGGTGAGCGGGGTCTGGGCCGAGAGCACCGGCACCGGCAGCCAGCTCATCTCGGCAAAGGGCGTGATGGTTGGCGGCGTGTTCACCTTGGGAAAGCTCACCCGGTAGCCGAAGTGGCTGAGCGCGGTGGCCAGCAGCGTGATGCCCAGCCCGGCCACATGCTGCGAGAGCGCCAGCCCCACGGTGAGCCCGGCGTGCAGCAGGCCGAGCAGCGCGCCCACCCCCGCGGCCACCGCCACCCCGCCCCACAGCGGCAGCCCGGCGTGCACCGCCAGCCAGCCGGTGAAGGCGCCGGCGACCATGATGCCCTCGATGCCCAGGTTGAGCACCCCGGCGCGCTCGCACAGCAGCACGCCCAGGGTGCCGAGCACCAGCGGCGTGGCAATGCGCAGCACCGCCACCCAGAAGGCGGCATTGCCCAGCAGATCGGCGAGTTCGCTCATCGCCAGCGCACCCGGTAGCGCGTGAGCAGGCCGGCGACCAGGACCGCGATCAGGGCGATGGCGACCATGGCGTCGGCAAGGTAGGTGGGCACGCCCACCGCGCGGCTCATCGAGTCGGCGCCGACCAGGATGCCGGCCACGAAGACGCTGGCGCCGACCACGCCCAGCGGATGCAGGCCGGCGAGCATGGCCACCACGATGCCGCTGTAGCCGTAGCCGGGCGACATGTCGAGCGTGACATAGCCGGTGCGGCCGGCCACCTCGATGGCCCCGGCCAGGCCGGCCAGCGCCCCCGAGAGCAGCGCCACCAGCACCACCGTGCGGCCCACCGGTACGCCGGCGAAGGCCGCGCCGCGGGCATTGGCGCCGGTGGCCCGGATGTCGAAGCCCCAGACCGTGAAGCGCAGCAGGCCCCAGAGCGTGACCGCGGCGGCGAGCGCCACCAGCAGCCCGCTGTGCAGCCGGGTGCGCTCGACCAGGCGCGAGAGCTCGATCTCGGGGTTCAGGCCGACGCTCTGCGGCCAGCCCATCGCGAGCGGGTCCTTCATCGGGCCGTCGAGCAGGGCCGACACGCCGAGCAGCACGATGAAGTTCAGCAGCAGGGTGGTGACCACCTCGTCGACGCCCAGGCGCGACTTGAGCAGCGCCGGGCCGAGCAGCAGCAGCGCGCCGGCCAGCGCCGCCGCGAGCATCGCGCCCGCCAGCAGCAGCGCCGGCGGCGCATCGAAGCCGCTGCCGCCATGCAGGCCGCCCACCGCCACCGCGGCGATCGCGCCGGCGTAGAGCTGGCCCTCGGCGCCGATGTTGTAGAGGCGGGCGCGAAAGGCCACGGTGGCAGCCAGGCCGGTGAGCATCAGCGGCGTGGCGCGGGTGAGGGTCTCGGTGAGCGCGAAGGCCGAGCCGAAGCCGCCCTGCAGCATCAGCAGCCAGGTGCGGCCCACCGGCGCGCCGGCCCACAGCACCAGCCCGGTGGCCGCCAGCAGGGTGAAGGCCACCGCGCCCAGCGGCGCGGCGAGCAGCGCCGCCAGCGAAGTGCCGTCGCGCTTCTCAAGCCGCATGGTGCGCTCCGGCCATCGCCAGACCGATCGCCTCGCGGGTCCAGTCGGCAGCGGCGCGCTGCGCGACCAGCCGGCCGTCGTGCATCACCGCCACCTGGTCGCCCAGGGCGAGCACCTCGTCGAGGTCATCGGACACCAGCAGCACCGCCGCGCCGGCATCGCGCGCCTGCAGCAGCTGCTGCTGCACATAGTCGACCGCGCCGATGTCCAGGCCCCAGGTGGGCTGGTGGGCGACGATCAGCCGCGGCGCAGCCGCGCCGGCCGGCGGCAGCAGCGCGCGACCGAGGATCAGCTTCTGCATGTTGCCCCCGGAGAGTGCGCGGGCCGGCGCGCCCGCGCCCGCGCCGCGCACATCGAAGGCCTGCAGCACCCGCGCCGCCTGGGCGCGGGCCGCGGCGCGGCGCACCCAGCCCAGCCGCGAGAAGGCCGGCGAGCGCAGGCGCTCGGAGACCGCGTTCTCCCAGACCGGCAGGTCGCCGACCACGCCCACGGCGTGCCGGTCTTCAGGCACCCGGGCCACGCCCTGGGCGACCAGCCAGGCCGGGTCGGCGCGCAGCGGCGCGCCCTGCAGGCGCACCGTGCCCGAGACCGGCGAGCGCACGCCGCACAGCAGCTCGGCCAGATGCAGCTGGCCGTTGCCCGAGACGCCTGCCACCGCGAGCAGCTCGCCGGCGCGCAGGCGCAGCGACAGGCCGGCCAGCCGCTCGCGCGCGGCGCCGGCCTGCGGCCGCGTGACCACCTGATCGAGCTCGCACACCACCGGCCCGGGCGCGGGCGCGGGTCGGCGCTCGCGCGCCGCGATGTCGTGGCCGACCATCGAGCGCGCGAGGCTTTCCTGGGTGCAGTCGGCGGCGGGCGCCTGCGCCACCAGGCGGCCTGCGCGCAGCACCGCGATCCGGTGCGACACCCGCAGCACCTCACCGAGCTTGTGGCTGATGAAGATGATCGACAGCCCCTGCGCGACCATCTGCCCGAGCACCGCGAACAGCGCCTCGCCCTCCTGGGGCGTGAGCACCGCGGTGGGCTCGTCGAGGATCAGGATGCGCGCGCCGCGGTAGAGCGCCTTGAGGATCTCCACCCGCTGGCGCTCGCCCACCGAGAGGTTGCGCACCGGCGCATCGGGATCGACCGGCAGGCCGAACCGGCGCGACAGGTCGAGCAGGCGCGCGCGCGCCGGGGCGCGCCGGGTGAACGGGCGCCACAGCGGCTCGCTGCCGAGCATGATGTTGTCGAGGACATCGAGGTTGTCGGCCAGCGTGAAATGCTGGTGGACCATGCCCACGCCCGCGGCCAGCGCCGCGCGCGGGTCGCCCGGCGGCAGCGGCCGCCCGAAGACCCGGATGCGGCCGCTGTCGGCGGTGTAGTGCCCGAACAGGATCGACATCAGCGTGGACTTGCCCGCGCCGTTCTCGCCGAGCAGCGCCAGCACCTCGCCGCGGGCCAGTGTCAGGCTGATGCCGTCGTTGGCCAGGAGCTCGCCGAAGCGCTTGCTGATGTCGATCAGTTCGAGGACCGTATCCCCGACCCCACCGCCCTCAGCGGGCCGTGGACTTGGGCTGGGTGTCATCGACCTTCACGACGAACTTGCCCGACAGGATGTCGGCCTCGCGGGCCTTGACCCGGGTCATGATCGCCGCCGGCACCTTGCCCTCGAAGGTGCCGAGCTTGGACATCTCGGACCCCTTGTGCTTCATCATCGAGAAGGGGCCGTAGTCCTCGGCGGTGAACTTGCCCTCCTTCACCAGCTTGAGCGCGCGGTCGATGCTCGGCTCCATGTGCCAGAGCGCCGACACCACCACGGTCTCGGGATACTGCGGCTGGGTGTCGATCACATTGCCGATGGCCAGGACCTTGCGCTCCTTGGCCGCGTCGCTCACGCCGAAGCGCTCGGCGTACATCACGTCGGCGCCCTTGTCGATCATCGCGAAGGCCGCCTCCTTGGCCTTGGGCGGATCGAACCAGCTGTTGATGAAGGTGACGGTGAACTCGACCCTGGGATTGGTCTCCCTGGCGCCGGCCATGAAGGCGTGCATCAGCCGGTTGACCTCGGGGATCGGGAAGCCGCCGACCATGCCGATCTTGTTCGACCTGGTCATGCCGCCGGCGACCATGCCGGTGAGGTAGGCCGGTTCCTGGATGTAGTTGTCGAAGACGCTGAAGTTGGGCGCCTGCGGCTTGCCCGAGGAGCCGAGCAGGAAGGAGATGTTCGGGAAGTCCTTGGCCACCTTGCGGGCCGCGGCCTCGACCGCGAAGGCCTCGCCCACGATCAGCTGGTTACCGCCGTTGGCGTACTCGCGCATCACCCGCTCGTAGTCGGCATTGGCGACATTCTCGGAGGCCTTGTACTCGATCTCGCCGCGGGCCTCGGCGGCCTTCAGGGCCTTGTGGATGCGGCTCACCCACTGCTGCTCGAAGGGCACGGTGTAGATCGCGGCGACCTTGATCTTGGCCTGGGCGGCGGCGGGCAGGGGCCCGAGCGCGGCGGCAGCCACGGCAACGGCGGCGGCGCCGCCAAGGAGCTGACGACGGCTCAGCGGCTGGATACGGGAGGGCTTGCTCATGGAATCTCCTTGACGGGTTGCGGGTTGGCGATGAGGAACGGGGAAGGACCCGTCGCGCACGCGAGCGCCTGCCGACGGGGTGACGGAATCACTTGGTGCCGAAGATCCGGTCGCCGGCATCGCCCAGGCCGGGCAGGATGTAGCCGTGGTCGTTGAGCTGCCGGTCGATGGCCGCGGTGAAGATCGGCACATCGGGATGGGCGGCAGTCATGGCGGCGATGCCCTCGGGGCAGGTGAGCAGGCACACGAACTTGACCGAGCGCGGCGAGAGCTCCTTGATGCGGTCGACCGCGGCGATGGCCGAGTTGCCGGTGGCGAGCATGGGATCGACCACGATGACATCGCGCTCGTGCATGTCCTGCGGCATCTTGAAGTAGTACTCGACGGCCACCAGCGTGGCCGGGTCGCGGTACAGGCCGATGTGGCCGACGCGCGCGCCGGGCACCACCGAGAGCATGCCGTCGAGGATGCCGGTGCCCGCCCGCAGGATGGACACGAACACCAGCTTCTTGCCGTCGATCACGCGGGCGGTGGTGGTCTCGAGCGGGGTCTCGATGGTCACGGCCTGCATCGGCACATCGCGGGTGACCTCGTAGGTCATCAGCATGGCGAGCTCGTTGAGCAGCCGGCGGAAGCTGTTGGTGCTGGCCTCCTTCTTGCGCATCAGGGTGAGCTTGTGCTGCACCAGCGGATGGTCGATCAGGCGGACATTGGCGGGAACAGGGTTCATCGGTGGATTCCGGAGGGGTATCGGGGCAGGTCTAGAAGACGGTGCCGTCGCTGTCGATGTCCAGCGGCGGGCTTCCGTCACGCAAGTCGCGTGCCATTTCGCGGCCCGCGGCCCAGGTGCCGCCCTCGAGCACGCAGGCCAGCGGCAGGCCGGCGGCGCCCGGGCCCAGACGGGCCAGCACCCGCGGGGCGAGCTCGTCGAGCAGCGCCACGGTGAGCGCCCGCCACTCGACGATCAGCGGCGAACCGGCGGGGTGGCGGCGCGCCGCCTGCGCGGGATCACGCAGGCGAAGCACGCCGTGATCGAGCAGCAGGCCGCCATTGCGGTACTCGGGCAGGCCGGTGAGCTCGGCCAGGCCGGTGACCGGGATACCGGCCCACTCGAAGGGCTCGAGCAGCGAGTAGCTCAGCCACTGCGACAGCTTGTGGAAGGGCATCCAGCCATCGGAGGCGCCGGGCCCGCGGGCCGCGGGATGCGGCCAGCAGTCGCCGAGCGGGACATCGCCCACCCGGTTGCCTGCCGGCCAGATCCCCGAGAGGGTGTCGAGCAGCAGCGAGAGGATGTCGTGGGCGGCCACCCGGCCATGGCCGGCGGCGCAGAGATGATCGAAGAGCGCGCCCGGGCGGCCGAGCGGGCCGAAGACATCGGGGCGCGCCCGCAGCGCCTGTCCCAGCCGATGCAGCAGCGCGGCACGGCCTTCCAGGCCCACCAGCGGGTTGTCGGGGCCGGCCTGGAAGGCCGCGGCCAGCGCGCCGGGCTGGAGCGCCGCCAGGCCGGCCGCGTCGCAGCGCGCCGGGCAGGCCGGGTCGCTGGAGAACAGGCCGTCGAGGAAGGCCTGCAGGCTGGCCAGGCCCAGCCCCTCGGAGCGGCCGAGCGCCAGACCGGTGCGCGCCTCGCGCCAGATCCAGCGCGGCCCCGCACCGGCATCGAGCAGCACGCTCACCACCACCAGGTCGATCTGCGCGCGGGCGCGCTCGGCGGCGTCGGGCGCAGCGCCGCCAGCCGCCAGGGCCTCGTCGATCCAGGCCAGGCGCGACACGCCGCCCGGCTCGAAGTGCCGCCAGCGGCTGTGATAGGGAATGCGCAGGTCGGGGTAGCGGCGGCGGGTGACCTCGGCCACCTGCGCGGCGGCGGCCTCGAGCGCGGCGTCATCCACCCGGAAGCCCTCGCTGCCGCCCCCGCGGGCGCGCGCCAGCAGCGCGCCCGCGCGCTGGCGGACGGTGGCCGTCCGGCGCAGCAGCGCGGCCGCGGCGATGGCCTCGGAGGCCTGGGACCCGCCCGCGGTGGCAGCCGTGACGCTCATTCGCCCAGGCCGCGCCCCCGGGTCTCGCGCAGCGCCTGCGCGTCGGGCACGGCGGCGGGCGTGAAGTAGCCCGCGGCCACCTTGGCGTCCATCTCCACCCGGGCGTCCTGCGGAATGAGCTCGTCGGGAATGTTCACCCGCTCGCCGATCTCGATGCCCGAGCCGGTGATCGCGTCGTACTTGAGGTTGCTCATCGAGACCAGGCGGTGGATGCGGCGGATGCCCAGCCAGTGGAGCACATCGGGCATCAGCTCCTGGAAGCGCATGTCCTGCACGCCGGCCACGCACTCGGTGCGGGCGAAGTACTGGTCGGCGGTGTCGCCCCCGGGCTGGCGCTTGCGGGCGTTGTAGACGAGAAACTTGGTGACCTCGCCCAGGGCCCGGCCCTCCTTGCGGCTGTAGGCCACCAGACCCACCCCGCCCTGCTGCGCGCCGCGGATGCACTCCTCGATGGCGTGAGTGAGGTAGGGCCGGCAGGTGCAGATGTCGGAGCCGAAGACATCGGAGCCGTTGCACTCGTCGTGCACCCGCGCGGTGAGCGGCACCGAGGGGTCGGAAAGATGGCGCGGATCGCCGAAGATGTAGAGGGTCTGGCCGCCGATGGGCGGCAGGAAGACCTGCAGGTCGGAGCGGGTGACCAGCTCGGGGTACATGCCGCCGGTCTCCTCGAAGAGCGCGCGGCGCAGCTCGGTCTCGGCCACGCCGAAGCGCCGGGCCACCCCGGGCAGCCACCAGACCGGCTCGATGGCGGCCTTGGTGACCACCGCCGAGCCGTTCTCGAGCAGCACCCGGCCGTCGGGCCGCAGCCGCTGGAAGGCCATGGCGGTGCGGACCTCGGGGAGGTCGATGTGGGCCTTGGTGACCGCGATGGTGGGCCGGACATCGCAACCGGCGGCGATCTCGGCGGCGAAGGCCTGCGCCACCACGGCGCCCCAGGGATCGATGGAGACGATGCGCTCGGGGTCGGCCCACTGCGGATGGGGGCCGATCGCGTCGGTGGGCGCGGTGTTGGAGAGGTCCGGGCGATGGTCGCGCTGCAGCGCGCCGGCGGCCACCGCGAGCGCGCGATACACGCCGTAGGAGCCGGAGTGGGTGCCGATCACATTGCGCCGCAGGCGGTCGGTGGTGGAGCCGATGACCGGGCCGCGCTCGGCCGCCGTGGCCGCGCCCCAGCGCAGGGGCGGCGCGCCCGCGCCCCCGCTGACCGGGTGCGAGGTGAGGCGGATGTGCCGCGGCGAGACGGCGTCCTTGGGCATCGGTCCCTCCGGCAAAACCGGCAGGTTAGCCGGAATCGATCTCGCCGGGGGACGAACCAGCTGCGGCAATACCGGGCATTTCGCATGGCGGCTGGCCACGGGAGGGTCGACAATCCCACCATCCCGGTGGCAACTGCCCGGGTGCGCCCGCGTCGGCGCCCCTGCGGCAACCGCCATCCCATCCAGCACCGAACCAGGACACTGCCATGAACCGACCCGGCCCCAGAGGCTCCGCGCTGTCGTGGTGGCGCCGCCTGTTCGGTCGCGCTGCCGTCGCGACCGAGGCCGGCACGCCCGCCCTTGCCCGACCCGACCCTGCCAGCGCGCCCCCAGCGGGCGCTGCCGCCGCCGTCGAGGCCGCCGCCGCCAGGGCTGCCGCCGTGGCCAGGCGTCCGCTGCTCAACCGCCAGGGCGAAGTGGCCGGCTTCGAGTTCAGCCTGGCGCCGCCCCGCCGCGGCCGGGAGGCCGCGCGGCGTCCGCAGGCCGGGCCGGCGACCGACGCCCTCGCGGTGCTGGAGGCCATGCGCGGCGCGCTCGCCCAGGGCCAGCTCGCGCTTGCCGCGATGCCGCTCGCGGTGCTCAGCCAGCCCGCGGTGCTGGCCGCGGTGCCCGAGGGCGCGCTGCTCGCGCTCGACGATGTGCTGCCGCGCGACCTGAAGTCGGTCGCCGCGGACATGGCGGCCCTGCGCGCACGCGGCGCGCAGCTTGGCGGCTGCGGCCACGCGCTGGCCGGCACCGCCTTCACCCTGGTGGACTGCAGCGGTCTGGACGCCGATGGGCTGGCGGCGGCGGCAGCCGACTGCCGCCGCGACGCCGCGGGGCTGCTGCTGGTGGCGGTGGGCCTGCCGGACATCGATTCGGTGGAGGATGCGCTGCAGAGCACGGTCGATCTCGCCGCCGGCTCGCTGCAGGCCGGCCGCGGGCCGCAGCCCAGCCGGGCGCTGCCGCCGCAGGTGCAACGGGTGTGCGCGCTGATCAACCAGGTGCTGCGCGATGCCGAGCTCTCGGAGATCGCGGCCGAGCTGCGTGCCGACATCGGGCTGAGCTACCAGCTGCTGCGCCATGTGAACAGCGCCTGGTACGCGCTGCCGCGCACCGCGCACTCGGTGGACGACGCGGTGATGATGATCGGCCGCGACGGGCTGTTCCGCTGGCTCACCCAGCTGCTCACGGCGCAGGCGGCGCAGCGGCCGAGCTCGCGGGCCCTGCAGGAAGTGGCGCTGGCGCGCGCCCGGCTGATGGAGCTGCTCGGCGAGGCGCAGTCGATCCCGGCCACCCCGCTCTTCACCACCGGCCTGCTGTCGCTGCTGGATGTGATGCTGCGCATGCCGATCGGCGAGGCGCTTGCCCCGCTGCACCTGCCGCAGCCGGCCACTCGCGCGCTGGTCAACGGCGACGGCCCCTGGCACCCGATGCTCGACCTGGTGCGCCGCCTGGAAAAGCGCGACATGCAGGCGGCCTCCGAACTGGCCGAACTCTATGGTGGCATCGACTGGGTGAGCACCTGCGCGGAAGAGTCGTGGCACTGGGCCCGCGCGGTGCGGGCGGCCGACGCCGGGCCGGGCGCGGGTGAGCCCGCCCAGGGCCCCGTGGTGGCGCCGGCCGAACGCGCCGCCGGCCGCGATGCGGCCCGCCGGCCCGCCGCGCTCAGCGAGCGCTGAGCGCGGCCCTCGCGGCGCGGGC
>JAGWVN010000186.1 GCA_018970865.1 Betaproteobacteria bacterium | reverse complement strand
CGCTGGCCCTGCTGGTGGGTCAGCACGCCCTGCGCCTGAGCGCGCGTCGGCTGTCGGTGCACGGCCTGCTCATGGCCGGGCTGAGTCTGGCCGGGGCGATCGCGCTGGTCTCGTTCACGCAGGGCACGGCGGCCGACGGCCGGGCCTGGCCCGACACCGAGCTTGCCTACCGCAACTGGATCGTGGCGGGCCTGGTCGTCATCGCGCTGTTCTGCGCCGTGGCGGCCATCGCGGCGCGCCGCGCGCGCGCCGGCGCGGCCATGGTCGTGATGGCGTTCGGCGGACTGATCGGCACCCAGCTGATCATGCTCGGGCACCAGACGGTCGCGCAGGACAAGACCGCCCGCGAGCTCGCCGAGGCGTTCCGCAGGGCCCTGCCGGCCGATGCGCCGATCTTCACGGTCAGCACGCACGACCAGTCGCTGCCCTACTACCTGCGCCGGCCGGTCACCATGGTCAACTATGTGGACGAGTTCGCCACCGGCCAGCGCATTGAACCCGGCCGCAACCTGCCCACCGAGGAAGCCTTCGCCGGATTGTGGCGTTCGCTGCCGGCTGCGGGCGCCTACATGCGGCTGGAGACCTTCCAGCGCTGGCAGGCCGCGGGCCTGCCCATGCGGGTCATCTACCGCGACCCATCGCGGGTCGGCGTGATCCGCCCGCCATCCTGACCTACCGCAACCGCCAGACCGCCATGCCCAGCCCGATTCGACGACATCTGCGCGCGCTCGCGCTCGCCGCCACCGCCTGCCTGATGCTGCCGGCTGCGCAGGCCCAGAGCCCGGCCTGGCCGCAACGCCCGGTGCGCCTGGTGGTGCCCTACGGCCCCGGCTCCTCGCCCGATGTCATGGCCCGTATCCTGGCCGAGCGGCTCACGCCGCGCCTGGGCCAGCCGGTGCTGGTCGAGAACCGCGCCGGCGCCGGCGGCAATGTCGGCACGGGCGCGGTGGCCAAGGCGGCGCCTGATGGCCACACCCTGGTGATCAGCACCAACGGGCCGCTGGTGAACAACACCGTGCTCTACAGCCGGCTGCCCTACGATCCGTTCCGTGAACTGGCGCCGGTGGTGCTGGCCGGCGGCCAGGCCAATGTCTGCGCGGTGCGCGCCGATGCCGGCATCGGCTCGATGAAGGAGCTGGTCGCGGCCATGCGCGCGCGGCCCGGGGGCTTCAACTTCTCGTCGATCGGCGTGGGCAGCCTGTCGCATCTCGGCGTGGAGCTGCTCAAGGTGCGCACCGGCAGCTTCGCGGTGCACATCCCCTATCCCTCGTCGCCGGCGGCGATCACCGCGGTGCTGCAGGGCGATGTCCAGTTCAGCTGCGTGCCCGCGGTGGCGGTGATGCCGCAGGTGCGCGCCGGACGCCTGAAGGCGCTGGCGGTGTCCACCGGCGCGCGCAGCGCGCTGATGCCCGAGGTGCCCACCCTGAAGGAAGCCGGCTTCCCGGATGTGGAGGCTGTGGCCTGGATGGCCATCCTCGCGCCGGCGGGCACCCCGGCCGAGGTGATCGGCCGACTGAACCGCGAGATCAACGCCGTGCTGGCCCTGCCCGACGTGCGCGAGCGGATGCACTCGCAGTACATGGAGCCCATCGGCGGCAGCCCCGAGCAGCTCGCCCGGTTCATGCAGGACGAACTGCGCGTCTGGACGCCGATCATCCGCCGCAGCGGCGCCACCATCGAGTGAGCGCGCCGGCCTGCGCCGGCAGGCCCTGCCGCGACCGGCGCCGGGCTCTCAGCCCGGGGTGCGCTCGAACCAGCGGCGGGCGAGCCGATCCCAGAAGCTCGCGCCGAGGGCCAGCGACTCGTCGTTGAAGTCGTAGCCGGGGCTGTGCAGGTTGGGGCCGGGCCGGCCGTCGGCGCCGTTGCCGATGAAGCCGTAGGCGCCCGGCACCGCCTCGAGGATGTAGCCGAAGTCCTCGGCGGTCATGGCCGGCGCGATGTCGCGCTCCACCTGCGGCTCGCCCGCCACCTCGGCCATGACATCGGCCATGAAGCGGGCCTGAACGGCATCGTTCACCGTGCAGGGATAGCCGTTGCGGATCACCACCTCGGCGCTCGCCTGGTGGGCGGCGGCCACATGGGTGGCCACGCGGTGCAGGCCGTCGACCAGCATCTGCAGGGTCTCGGGCCGCAGGGTGCGGCAGGTGCCCTTGATCACCGCGCGGGCCGGAATGATGTTCTCGGTGCTGCCGGCCTCGATCTGCGCCACCGTGAGCACCGCGCTGTCCAGGGGATCGGCCGAGCGCGAGACCAGCAGCTGCAGCTGGCTGACGATGGCGCAGGCCACCGGGATGGGATCGATGCCGGTGTGCGGCTGGGCGGCATGGGCGCCACGGCCGTTCACGCGGATCTCGAAGCGGTTGGCGCTGGCCATGATCGGCCCCACCCGCACCCCGAAGCGTCCGGCGGGCAGGGCCGGCCAGTTGTGCAGGGCGAAGGCGGCGCGCACAGGGAACAGCCGCAGCA
>JAGWVN010000099.1 GCA_018970865.1 Betaproteobacteria bacterium | reverse complement strand
CGATCATCTCGGATTCGATGCGGTCGATCTGTTCGGCGGCGCGACGCGCCATGGCGCGCTGGTGTTCGACCGACACCGGCGCCGCCTTGCGCCCCTCGGCCGCCGGTCGCGCGGGTGCGGGCGCGACGGCCCGCCGGGCATCGGCAGGCGGCTTGTCACGGCGCGAGAACAGCGAAAAGACCACGGAGCACCTTCTCCCGGGGGGTGGTCGGCCAGTCTAGCACCGCGCCCCGGAGGCCGACGCCTTGCGATTGTCCGGCGGTCGGACCGGACGCACCGCTCATCTTCGCAACTTTGTTGCAAGAAAGAGCCGGCCTCGGCTAGACTCGCGCCTCTCCAAGAATACAACCCGGTTGCACTGATGTCTGGACGGATGGGAAACCGCTGGGGTGTCGCGCTGCTCGGCCTGTGGCTGGGCCCGGCCCTGGCCCAGGGCGGCGCTGCCGGACCGGGCAGCCCGGTGGTGAGCCTGGAAGAGGTGCGGGTGACCGCCGACCCGCTGGCGCCCGCCGAGGTACGGGCCACACGCCCGGTCAGCGTGCTCCAGGGGCAGGACCTGCAGCGCGCCCTCGACACCGCCATCGGCAGCACGCTCGCCGGCCAGCCGGGCGTGCATTCCAGCGCCTTCGGCGCGGCGGCCGGCCGACCGGTGATCCGCGGCCAGGATGGCGCGCGGGTGCGGGTGACCCAGGACGGCCTGGACAGCTTCGACGCCTCGGCCACCAGCCCCGACCACGCGGTGGCGATCGACCCCCTGGCCGCGCGGCGGGTGGAGGTGCTGCGCGGCCCCGCCACCCTGCTCTACGGCGGCGCGGCGATCGGCGGTCTGGTGAACATCGGCACCGGCCGCATCCCGCCGCAACGGCTGGGCGCCCCCGAGGGCGGCGCGCTGCTGACGGCCGACCCCGGCAACCACGGTCATCAGAGCGCGCTGGGCGTCTCGGGCGGCCAGGGCGGACTGAACTGGTCGATCGGCGGCTTCGAGCGTCGCGCCGGCGACTACCGCATCCCGGGCCGGATCGACGCGGCCGATCCCGCCTCGACCGCGGCCCGGCTGCCCAACAGCCGGTTCAGCGGCGAAGGCGGCCATGCCGGCCTGTCCTGGGTGGGTGATCGGCTGACCCTGGGCCTGGCGCACGGCGAGCTCGGCTCGCGCTACGGCATTCCCACCGAGGCCGATGTCTCGATCCGTCTGAAGCAGCAGCGCACCGACGCGCTGGCGATCGTCGAGCGCCCCCTGCCGGGCATCGCGCGCCTGCGCGCCACCCTGGCCGATGGCCGCTACCGGCACGACGAGGTGGAGGGCAGCGGGCAGGTCGGCACCGCCTTCCGCAGCAGCGGCCGCGAAAGCCGCGTGGAGCTCACCCACGAGCCGATCGCCCAGGTCCGCGGGGTGTTCGGCTGGCAGGGCCGGGAACGCACCCTGCGGGTGTCCGGCGACGAGGCCTACCTGCCCGGCAACCAGGAGCGCCAGGACGCCCTGTTCTATGTGGGCGAGCGCGCCCTCGGTCCGACCCGGCTGGAGTTCGGCTGGCGCGGCGAACAGGCACGGCTGCGACCCGACGCGGCAACCGGCCTGCCCGGCCGCGACTTCTCGCTGCAGTCCGCCTCGGCGGGTGTCAGCCTGCCGCTGGACGCGGCCCATCGCATCGGGCTGAACCTGGCGATGGCGCAGCGCGCGCCGGCGGCCGAGGAGCTCTACGCCAACGGACCGCATGCGGCCACCGCCACGCTCGAGATCGGCGACGCCGCGCTGAGCCGGGAACGCTCGATGAACCTCGACCTGTCGGTTCGCCGCACGACCGGCGCGCTGCGCTGGAAGGCCGGCCTCTACGCCAACCGGTTCAGCAACTACATCCACGGCCGCACCACCGACGAGAACGGCGACGGGATCGCTGACCGCGTGGACGCCGCCAACCACATCGAGAACTCCGCCGCCGCACCCGGCGCAGGTGAATTCACCCGGCTGGTCTACACCCAGGCAGGGGCGCGCTTCAACGGTCTGGAGGCCGAACTGACCTGGCAGCCCGCCGGATCACCCTGGGGCCTGCGGCTCTTCGGCGACACCGCCCGCGGCCGGATCGACGGCGAGGGCAATGCGCCGCGAATGGCGCCCACGCGGGTCGGCGCGAGCCTGGACATCGAACACGGCGCGTGGAGCGGTTTCGTGTCGGCGATGCGGGTGGCGGGACAGAACCGCATCGCGGCCCTGGAGACACGCACCGACGGCTACACGCGGGTGGATGCCGAGATCGCGTGGCGGGCCCGGGGCGGGGACGCGCGCGGCCTCACCCTCTTCCTGCAGGGACGCAACCTGCTGAACGAGACCATCCGGCCGCACACCTCGTTCGTGAAGGACCGCGTGCCGCAGCCGGGCCGCACGGTGATGGCGGGCCTGCGGGCGAGCTTCTGATCGGCGCGGACGCGCCTGGGGAAGGGGGCGCGCCGGCGCGGCCTGGCCTCGCCGGACCGGGCGCGCCGCCGGGCCTCAGTCGCCGTAGAGCTTCTGGCGAAGCTCGCGGCGCTGCTGCGCCTCGAGCGAGAGCGTGGCGGTGGGCCGCGCGAGCAGACGCGGGATGCCGATGGGCTCGCCGGTTTCCTCGCAGTAGCCGTAGTCGCCGGCCTCGATGCGCGACAGCGACTGCTGGATCTTCTTGAGCAGCTTGCGCTCGCGATCGCGGGTGCGCAGCTCGAGCGCGTGCTCTTCCTCGATGGTGGCGCGATCGGCCGGGTCGGGCACGATCACCGTCTCGCGCAGGTGCTCGGTGGTCTCGCCGGCGTTGTGCAGGATGTCGCGCTCCATCTGCTGAAGCCGCTGCCGGAAGAACGCCAGCTGCGCGTCATTCATGTAGTCCGATTCCGGCAGCTTGAGCAGCTCGGCCTCGGTGAGCGGTTTCCTGTCTTTGCTGGATGCCATGTCGTGCTTCCGGTCTGCCGTTGGGGATCGGGCCGGCATCAGGCCAGGCACTGCTCCAATCCCTTGATGAACATGTCTTTCGGCAGATTTCTTCCGATGAAGACCATCTTGCTGGAGCGCTTTTCACCGGGCTGCCACTTGCGGCCCATGTCGGCGCCCATCATCTGGTGAACGCCCTGGAAGACGGTCTGTCGGTCAGACCCCTTCATGAAAAGCACGCCTTTATACCGCAACATGTCCTGCCCGTAAACCTGGATGATCCCGCCCAGGAAGTCCTCGAGCTTGACCGGATCGAAGGCCCGGTTGGAGCGGTAGACGAAGGACTGCACCGCCTCGTCGTGCTCGTGCTCGTCGCTGGTGAGGAACTGCGGATCGATCTCCAGGATGGCATTGAGGTTGAAGCCGCGGATGTCGAGGATGTCGGCGATGTCGGCGTCACCGAAGTTCACCGGGCGGATCGGCGCGCGCGGATTGATGCGCACCAGCCGCTGGCGCAGCGCCTCGCGGTCGGCCTCGGGCGTGATGTCGACCTTCGACATGAGAATGCGGTCGGCGAAGCCCACCTGCTCGACGGCCTCCTTGTGCTCGTCGAGCTGCTGGTTGCCGTGACGCGCGTCGACCACGGTGATCACCGCGTCGAGCAGGAAGGCGTCGGCGATGTCGTCATCGAGGAAGAAGGTCTGGGCCACCGGACCGGGGTCGGCCAGGCCGGTGGTCTCGATGATCACGCGGTCAAAGGCGAGTTCGCCCGACTCGCGGCGCTGGCGCAGGTCGTTGAGGATGCGCACCAGGTCACCGCGAACGGTGCAGCAGATGCAGCCGTTGTTCATCTCGACGATCTGCTCCTCGCGCTCCTGCAGCAGCAGATCGTTGTCGATGCCCTCCTCGCCGAACTCGTTCTCGATGACCGCGATGCGGTGACCGTGCTGCTCCTTGAGGATGCGATTGAGCAGCGTGGTCTTGCCGGCGCCGAGGAAGCCGGTGAGGATGGTGACGGGGACATGCTTGGTGGTCATGCGAAGGCTCCTGGAACAGCCCGATGAGATGGGGGCGGGACGGCCGGCTTCAAGCCGGGCCGCGGGCATCGGCGCCCGACACGGCGCCGGCGCAGTGCCCGCACCGGCCCGACACGGTGAGCTCGACCTGCTCGCCGGTGAAGCCGGCCGGCAGCATGGCGCCGATCAGGCGGTCCATGCCCGGCGCCTCCTCGAGGCAGAACATGCGCTGGCAGCTCGCGCAGCGGAAGTGGCCGTGCAGCACATGGCCGCCGGAACGGGCCGAGTAGCGGAACACCCGATCGGGGCCCGACACGCGGTGGGCGAGGTCGATGTCGACCAGCCATTCCAGCACCCGGTAGAGGGTCACGCGGTCGATGGGCTCGGCCGCCGGCGCCTGCTCGAGGCGGCGCTGCACCTCGAGGTGGCTGAGCGCCTCGGCAGCGCCGAGCAGCTCGGCCAGCACCCGCAGCCGCGGCTGGGTGATGCGCACCTCGCGGGCGCGCAGCAGCTCGCGGGCGCGGTCGGTGAGGTCCGGGAGGGCGATGGTCATGGCAGGGCGGGATTCTATGCCTGACGGACCCGCTCAGCCCGCCGAGGAGCGGGCAAGCAGCAGACCCTTGAGGTACTCGCCCTCGGGATGGGTCATCAGCATGGGGTGATCCTCGCCGGCCTGCAGCCGGCGCAGCAGCTGCGCGTCGACGCCGGCATCGATCACCGCGCCGGCGACGATCTTCTGGAACAGATCGACATCGATCGCGCCCGAGCACGAGAAGGTGAACAGCAGCCCGCCCGGCGCGAGCAGGCGCAGCGCCTTGAGGTTGATCTCCTTGTAGGCCCGCGCGGCGCGCTCGACATGGTGGGCCGAGGGCGCGAACTTGGGCGGATCGAGCACGATCAGGTCGAAGCGCCTGCCCTGCGCCAGCAGCGCCTTGAGTGCCTCGAAGACATCGGCCTCGCGCCACTCGCAGGGCGCCGCGGGCAGCGCATTGAGCGCCTGCTGTTCGGCGGCGCGGGCAAGCGCCGGGCCGCTGGAGTCGATCGACAGCGCCGAGCTCGCGCCGCCGGCCAGCGCCGCGAGCGTGAAGCCGCCGGTGTAGCAGAAGCAGTTGAGCACCGCGCGGCCGGCCGCGCGCCGCGCCACCTCGCGCCGGTTGTCGCGCTGGTCGATGTAGAAGCCGGTCTTGTGCCCGCCCGGCACATCGACCAGGTAGCGCACGCCGTGTTCGGTCACGGGCAGGCGATCGCCCACCGGACGCCCGGCCACCGTGCCCTCGCGCGGCGGCAGGCCCTCGCGCTCGCGCGCCGCGGCGTCGGAGCGCTCGTGCAGGTCGGACAGGCCGGTGACCGCGAGCAGCGCGGCGGCGATGTCATGCCGCCAGCGCTCCACGCCGGCGGCCATCAGCTGCATGACGAGCTGGTCGCCGTAGCGGTCGACCACCAGGCCGGGCAGGCCGTCGGCCTCGCCGAACACCAGGCGCACCGCGTCGGTGTCGGCCGCGAGCGGCGCGCGGGCGGCGACCGCGCGCCGGATGCGCGCGGCGAACCAGCCGGCGTCGATGCGATCGGTCTCGTCGAAGCTCCACACCCGCACGCGGATCGCGGAGTCTGGACTGAACGCGCCCCAGCCGAGGAATCGGCCGTCGGCGCCGAGCACCCGAACGGTGTCGCCCACATACGGATTGCCCTGCACCCGCGCGACCCCGCCGGCATACACCCAGGGATGACGGCGCAGCAGCGAACGCTCCTTGCCGGGCTTGAGAGTGACGGTGTCGACCATGGCGTCAGCGCCGCCGGGCCCGGGGATGGGCCGCGTCATAGACCCCGGCCAGGCGCTGGAAGTCGAGCGCGGTGTAGACCTGGGTGCTGCGGATGCTGCCGTGACCGAGGAGCTCCTGCACCGCGCGCAGATCGCCGCTCGACTGCAGCAGGTGGCTGGCGAAGGAGTGGCGCATCACATGCGGATGCAGCCGGGCCGGCAGCGCGCGGTCGATGCCCAGGCGCTGCAGCCGGGCCTGCACGGTGCGGTTGGCCAGCCGCGCGCCGCGTCGGCTGAGAAAGAGCGCGTCGGCATCGGCGCCGGGATGCAGGCCGAGGAAGGCCTCGCGCTCGGTGAGCCAGCGCGCGAGCGCCTCGCGGGCCTTGGCGCCCACCGGCACGGTGCGCCGCTTGCCGCCCTTGCCGAGCACCTGGACCTCGGCCTCGGCCAGGTCGAGCCAGCCGGCGGATCGGTAGCCCGGCCGCTCGGCCGGGCGGGCGTCCAGGCTGGTGAGCTCGGAAAGCCGAAGGCCCGAGGAATAGAGCAGCTCGAGCAGGGCCTGATCGCGCAGCGCCTCGAAGCCCTCGGCGGGGCTGGCCAGCAGCGCCTCGGCCTGGTCGGGCGAGAGCGCGCGCGGCAGCCGGCGCGGCGCGCGCGGCGCGCGCAGGCCGCGGGCGGGATTGGCGGGCAGGCGGCCCTGCAGCACCTGCTCGTCGAGAAAGCCGCGCCAGCACGACAGCCGCCGGGCGATGGATCGGGGCGACGCGCCCTCGCGCATCTGGCCCGCCACCCAGCGGCGCAGGCGCGCCTCGTCCAGGCCCGACCACTGCGTCTCGCCGGGCTCGAGCAGGCCGGCGAGCAGCGCGAGATCGGCACGATAGCTGGCCACGGTGCGCGGCGAGCAGGCGCGCTCGCGAGCCAGCCGGTCGAGGTGACGGGCGATGTCGGCCAGCAACGGGGCGGCCGCGCCGGCCATGATCAGGTGACGAGCCGCGAGAGCGCCGCGCTGGCGGTCTCGGCGATGCGCTCGAGGAAGGCGGTGCCCATGCCGGTCTGGAAGCGGCCGGGATCGGGCGAGCCGAGCACCAGCAGCCCGAAGGCATTGGGATCGAGGCCCTTGCGAAGCGGCAGCAGCGCGATCGAACGGGTGGTCTCGCCGCCGCCGGGCAGCCAGCCGGCCACCTGGAAGTCGACATTGGGTCCGCAGTAGGGCTGCTGGATGCTGTTGGTGAGCGTGACCGCCTCGACCTCGACCGGCGCGCCGGCCGGCAGGTCTCGGTAGGCCTCGCGCAGATGCCACAGCCGCAGCGCCACCTGCGGCACGCTGAAGCCGGTCTGCAGCCCGTCGATGAGCACCTGGGCGAGCGCGGCGGGTTCGGCCACCAGCAGCAGTTGCCGGCTCCAGCGCTGCAGCTTGTCGGTGATGGCGTCGTTCTCCTGGCCGATGCGGATCAGGTCGGCCAGGCGCATCTCGAGCGCGCGGTGGCGCTCGCGCAGCACCTCGAGCTGACGCTCCTGGAGCGAGATCGCGCGCCCGCCATGCGGATGCGAGACCGAGATGGAGGCGAGCAGCTCGGTGTGCGACTCGAAGAACTCGGGATGGGTGCGCAGGTACTGCGCCACATCCTCGGCGCCGATCGGGTTCGGGTGCATGGGCATCGGGCTGGGGGTGAGGGCGGGTGGAAGTCGGGGTGGGCGGCGCCGGCGGGCGGGTCAGGCCGGCGGCAGATCGATCTCGCCCTGGAACACGGTGAGGGCCGGACCGGTGAGCAGGACCGGCGCGCCGGGCGTCGTGGGCTGCCAGGCGATGGCCAGGCGCCCGCCGCGGGTGTCGACCTCGACCCGGTCGTCGAGCAGGCCGCGCCGGATGCCGGCGACCACCGCCGCGCAGGCGCCGGAGCCGCAGGCCAGGGTCTCGCCGACGCCGCGCTCGTACACCCGCAGCGCGATGCGGTCGCGCGCGAGCACCTGCATGAAGCCGGCATTCACCCGGCGCGGGAAGGCGGCATGGCCTTCGATGAGGGGACCGTCGGAGAGCACCGCGGCGCGCTCGATGTCATCGACCACCTGGACGGCGTGCGGGTTACCCATGGAAAGCACCGAGATCAGGCAGTGGTGGTCGGCCACCGGCAGGCGGTAGAGAAGATCGTGGCCCTGGACGAGCACGCCCAGGCCCTCGGCCAGGAAGGGCACGCGCGCGGGCTCGAACACCGGCGGACCCATGTCCACCGTCACCCGGCCATCGTCTTCCAGGCGGGGTTCGATCACGCCGCCCAGGGTGCGCACCCGGATGGCCCGCTTGGCGGTGAGGCCCTGATCGACCACGAAGCGCACGAAGCAGCGGGCGCCATTGCCGCACTGCTCGACCTCGCCGCCATCGGCATTGAAGATGCGGTAGCGGAAATCGATGCCCGGCTCATCGGGCGGCTCGACCAGCAGCATCTGGTCGGCGCCCACGCCGAAGTGGCGGTCGGCGAGGAAACGCCACTGGCCGCGGGTGAGCGACACCGGCGCGCGGACGCCGTCGATCACGACGAAGTCGTTGCCCGCGCCGTGCATCTTGGTGAATGTCAGCCGCATCGCCGCATTATCGCCGATAGACCGGGGGCTCACCCGGCGGGCGGGTCTTGAAGCGGCGGTGGGTCCAGAGATACTGCTCGGGCCGCTCGCGCACGCAGCCCTCGATGAACGCGTTCATGCGCCGGGTGTCGGCTTCCAGGTCATCGCTCGGAAAGTCCTGCCAGGGCGGCAGGAACACCGCCTCGTAGCCGCGCGCGCTCATGCGGGTGACCATGGGCACCACTTCCGCCCCGGTCAGGCGCGCGAGCCGCGCCAGCGAAGGCACGGTGGCGCAGGGCACGCCGAAGAAGGGCACGAACAGGGCATCGGCCGCGCCGAGGTCCATGTCGGGCGAGAACTGGAAGGGCACGCCCTCGCGGATCACCCGCACCACCGGACGCAGGCCCTGGTTGCGCAGGAACATCAGCGGCGTGCCGAAGCGGGTGCGGCCGCGGGTCATGGTCTCGGTCATCGCCCGGCTCTTCTGGTTGGCGTACAGGGCGGCCACCGGCCGATCGACCAGCAGGCGCAGGCCGCCGGCGTCCAGGCCAAGAAAGTGCGGGGCGAGCAGGATCACCGGCCGGCCGGCGAGGGCATCGAGGTGGTGGCGATCGATCTGGCGCACCAGCGCGCGCACCCTCGCCGCCGGCTCATGCCAGAACACGAAGCACTCGAGAAAGGCGGCGCCGAAGCAGCGGAAGTGCCGTCGGGCGATCGCCTGACGATCGGCGGGCGACAGCGCCGGCATGCACAGCGCGAGGTTGGTGAGCGCCACCCGGCGCCGCGGCCAGGCCAGCCACCACAGCGCCTCGCCCAGCCCGAAGCCCAGGCCGCGCACCCAGCGGTCGGGCAGCCGCGCCACCTGGCGCAGCAGCCACAGTCCGGCGCGCATGAGGGGCTCGCGGGTCATGGGCGGGCCGCTGGATCGGCTGCGTCCGCGCCCGCCGGGCGATCGGCGGCCGCCGGCGCGCCGGCCGGCTGCTTGTAGCGGTTGTAGCTCCAGAGGTACTGCGCGGGGCACTCGCGGATGAGGTCCTCCATCGCCCGGTTGACCGCCTCGGGCGTGGGCTCGCCCTGGAAGCGCGCGAAGCGCAAATCCCAGCCGCCGGGGCAGCGCTGGCTGCTGACCAGCACCACCGTGGCGCCGCTCACCGCGACGAGCCGCTGCGGCAGGGTCATGGTGTAGGCGGGCGCGCCCAGGAACGGCGCCCAGCGGCCGTCACCCGCGCCCGGCACCTGGTCGGGCAGCAGGCCGACCATCTCGCCGCGCTGCAGCGCGCGGCGCATGGCCCGCAGTCCGCCCAGCCCGGCCGGAGCGGCCGCCATGGCCGACTGATTGCGCGCCGCCTTGAGCAACCGCTCGAGCGCCGGCTGCCGGGCCTGGCGATAGATGATGGTGATCGGCCCGAGCGCCGCCAGCCAGCGCGGCGTGACCTCGAAGCCGCCGAGATGCGGGGTGAGCAGCAGCACGCCGCGGCCGGCGGCAAGCCCCTCGGTGAGCGCCGAGTGGTCGCGGCAGCGCACCCGCGCCAGGGTCTGGGCCGCGGGCCGGAACCAGATCCAGGACAGCTCCGCGGCGGTCACGCCGGCCTCGCGGGCTGCCCGCAGCCGCATCGACGCCGGATAGCCGGCGCGGGCGAGATTGGCGTGCAGCCGGCCGCGGTAGCGCGCCGAGACGGCGTACACCAGCAGACCGAGCAGGGCGCCCAGCGCGCGCAGCCCCGACAGCGGCAGGCGGGCGATCAGGCGGCAGACGAGCGGCAGCATCCGGCAGGACAGGCAGGCGGGTATTGCCGCAGGAGGGCGCGGGCGTGTTTTATAATGAAAAGAGTCGCCGGTTTAAATGACAACTTGCGGGGCGACTGCCGCGGCTGGCCTGGCCAGTTGCGGATGGGTAAATCCGCTAAAGCGTCGCCGCTTCTCCGAAGA
The DNA here is from genome assembly GCA_018970865.1 of Betaproteobacteria bacterium. Classification (GTDB taxonomy): domain Bacteria; phylum Pseudomonadota; class Gammaproteobacteria; order Burkholderiales; family Burkholderiaceae_E; genus Quisquiliibacterium. The sequence goes on along the minus strand of JAGWVN010000099.1, from coordinate 5,248 downwards.
CGGCCTCGCAGGCCGGATATGTCGCGCACACCCCTCGTGCGCATGCAACCACGGAGAAGCCAATTGGCCAAGGATTTCCTGTTCACCTCTGAATCGGTCTCGGAAGGCCACCCCGACAAGGTGGCCGATCAGATCTCGGACGCGATTCTCGACGCTATCTTCACCCAGGACAAGTTCTCGCGGGTGGCCGCCGAGACCCTGGTGAACACCGGCCTGGTCGTGCTGGCCGGCGAGATCACCACCGGCGCGCATGTCGACTACATCGATGTCGCCCGCGATGTGATCAAGCGCATCGGCTACGACAACACCGAGTACGGCATCGACTACAAGGGCTGCGCGGTGCTGGTGGCCTACGACAAGCAGAGCCAGGACATCGCCCAGGGCGTGGACGAAGGCCGCGGCATCGACCTCGACCAGGGCGCCGGCGACCAGGGCCTGATGTTCGGCTACGCCTGCGACGAGACCCCGGTGCTGATGCCCTCGGCCATCCACTACGCTCACCGCCTGGTGGAGCGCCAGTCGGAGCTGCGCCGCGACGGCCGCCTGCCCTGGCTGCGCCCGGACGCCAAGTCGCAGGTCACCCTGCGCTATGTCGACGGCCGGCCGCATTCCATCGACACCGTGGTGCTGTCCACCCAGCACGCGCCCGATGTGGCCTACGAGACCATCCGCGAGGCGGTGATCGAGCAGATCATCAAGCCGGTGCTGCCGGCCGAGCTGATCAAGGGCGAGATCCGCTATCTGGTGAACCCCACCGGCCGCTTCGTCATCGGCGGCCCGCAGGGCGACTGCGGCCTCACCGGCCGCAAGATCATCGTCGACTCCTACGGCGGCTCGGCGCCGCACGGCGGCGGCGCGTTCTCGGGCAAGGACCCGTCCAAGGTCGACCGTTCCGCCGCCTACGCGGCGCGCTATGTGGCCAAGAACATCGTCGCCGCCGGCCTGGCCCGCAAGTGCCTGGTGCAGGTGAGCTACGCCATCGGCGTGGCCCGTCCCACCTCGGTGATGGTCACCACCGAAGGCACCGGCAAGCTGAGCGACGAGCGCCTGGCCGAACTCGTGCAGAAGCACTTCGACCTGCGGCCCAAGGGCATCATCCAGATGCTTGACCTGCTGCGTCCCATCTATGGCAAGACCGCCGCCTACGGCCACTTCGGTCGCGAAGAGCCGGAGTTCAGCTGGGAGCGCACCGACAAGGCCGAGGCGCTGCGCGCCGACGCCTGAGCGACCGCCTGCCCGCCCTCCCGCGCGCCGGAATCGCCCGATGCGCGGGGCGGGACGGGAGCGGAAGGCAAGCGGGAAGGGATCGGAAAGGGAGCATGGCAGGGGCGGCGCGGGGCGGGATTGGCCCGACCTGCGGGAATGGCCCGGCCTATACTCCAGGGCCATGAAAGCCCTCCTCTCCCTGGCGCCCGGCCCGGCCGGCACCCTGGTGCTGCGCGATGTCCCCGACCCGGTGCCGGCCGCCGGGGAACTGCTGCTGCGGGTGAAGGCCTGCGGCGTCAACTTCCCCGACGCGCTGCACATCCAGGATCTGTACCAGGTCAAGCTGCCGCGGCCCTTCTCGCCGGGCGGCGAGGTCTGTGGCGTGGTCGAGCGGCTCGGCCCCGGCGTGAGCGGCTTCGCTGAAGGCGATCTGGTCATCGGCCGCTGCGGCTCGGGCGGCATGGCCGAGAAGCTCGCGATCGCCGCCGAGCGCTGCGTGCGCATCCCGGCCGACACGCCCCCCGCGCAGGCCGCCGCCTTCATCCTCACCTACGCCACCGCCTGGTACGCGCTGGTCGACCGGGCCGTGGCCCGGCCGGGCGAGACCCTGCTGGTGCTCGGCGCGGCGGGCGGCACCGGCTGCGCGGCCATCGATGTCGGCCGGGCGCTCGGCCTCGATGTGGTGGCCGCGGCTTCCAGCCCCGACAAGCTCGCCTTCGCGATCGAGACCGGCGCGCGCGCCGGGGTGGTCTACCCCGAGCGGCTCGACGACAAGGCGGCCCAGAAGACCCTCACCGACCAGTTCAAGGCGCTGGTCGGGCCGCGCGGCGCCGACATCGTGTTCGATCCGGTGGGCGGGCCCTACACCGAGCCGGCGCTGCGCGCCACCGGGCGCGACGGCCGGCTGCTGGTGGTGGGTTTCACCGCCGGCATCCCGCGCATCCCCACCAACCTGATCCTGCTCAAGGTCTGCCAGGTGGTGGGCGTCGACTGGCGCGACTTCACCGAGCAGCAGCCGGCGCGCAACGCCCGGCATGTGGACGCCCTGGTGCGCCTGTGGCAGGACGGCCGGCTGCGGCCGCGGGTCTCGGCCACCTATCCGCTGGCCCGCGCGCCCGAGGCGATCGCCCGGCTGAGCGACCGGCAGGCCCTGGGCAAGCTGGTGGTCACGATCGACTGACGATCGCTCAGCGCCGCAGCAGCGTGCGCTTGCCGAACAGCGACTCCATCAGCTCCACCGCCAGCTCGGCGCTGCGGTTGCGCTCGTCGAGCGCCGGATTGAGCTCCACCAGGTCCACCGAGCCCAGCCGGCCGGTGTCGGCGATCATTTCCATGCACAGCTGCGCCTCGCGGTAGTCAGGGCCGCCGCGTACCGGCGTGCCCACGCCCGGCGCGATCGCCGGGTCGAGGAAGTCGACATCGAAGCTCAGGTGAAGATGGTCTTCCGGGCCGAGGCCGGCGAGCGCCTGGGCCATCACCGCGCGCATGCCGAGCTCGTCGATGCGGCGCATGTCGAACACCCGCAGGCCGGTGTCGAGCACCAGCTGCTTCTCGCCCTCGTCGACGCTGCGGATGCCCACCTGGCGGATGTCGTCAGGAGCCAGCGCCGGCACCATGCCGGACAGGCCGGTGAGCGCGGCCGGCCCCAGCCCGCACAGGCAGGCCGCCGGCATGCCGTGCAGGTTGCCGCTGGGGGTGAGCCGGGCGGTGTTGAAGTCGGCGTGGGCATCGAGCCAGATCACCCGCAGGCGGCGGCCCTGCTCGCGACAGTGGCGGGCCAGCGCGCTCACCGAGCCGATTGCCAGGCTGTGATCGCCGCCCATCAGCAGCGGCAGGCTGCCGGCGCGCAGCACGGCCAGCACCGCGTCGTGGGTGGTCTGGCACCAGGCGGTGACCTCGCGCAGGTGACGGTGACCGCGCACCGGCCGTCGCCAGGGATTGGGCGGTCCGGCGAGGTTGCCGGCGTCGGTCACCGCGAGGCCCAGCGCCCGCAGCCGCGCCACCAGCCCGGCCACGCGCAGGGCCTCCGGGCCCATGCCGGCGCCACGGGTGCTGGCCCCGATGTCGGTGGGCGCCCCGATCAGGGTCACCCGGCTCATGCTCAGCCGCCGCGCCCGGCCACCGCCAGCCAGCGGCGGGCGCGCAGCAGCACCGGGCGATCGATCATGCGGTCATCCAGCCGGAAGGCGCCCTCACCGGCCGCGCCCGCCTGCTCGGCCGCGGCGACCACCCGAGCGGCCCAGGCAAGTTCCTCGGCAGACGGCCCGAAGCCTTCGTTGAGGATGGGCACCTGCGAGGGATGGATCACCGCGGCGCCCCGGAAGCCCAGCCGACGCGCCTGCGCCACCCGCGCGCGAAAGGCGTCGAGGTCATGGAAATCGGCGATCGAGCCGATGAAGCCGAGCGGCAGCCGGCCCTGGGCCGCGCAGGCCTGGGCCACCGCGAGGTTGGGCGCGAGCAGCGCCTCGGCATGCGGCTCGCAACCGGCCGCGAGGCAGTAGTCTTCCGGGCCGAGCGTCATGGCCAGCACCCGCGGCGAGCAGCCGGCGAGCTCGTGCAGTCGCGGCAGCGCCGCGGGACTCTCGATGAGCAGCAGCAGCCCCACCGCACCGGGCGCCATGCCGCGCTTGGCCTCCAGCTCGCCGATCAGTTCGGCGATCGCCTGCACCCGGCCGGGTTCTTCCACCTTGGGCAGGGTGATGGCAGCCACGCCGGGATGCACCGCCGCCCGCAGATCGGCCACCGCGTCCAGCCAGGGCCGGTTGATGCGAACGATCACCGGCAGGCCGTGCCCGGCCAGCCCGGCGATGGCCGCCGGCAGGCTCTCGCGGGCCGCCGGGCGGGCCGCGGGCGCGACCGCGTCCTCGAGATCGAGCTGGATGGCATCGGCGCCGCGGGTATGGGCCTTCGCGATGAAGGCCGGCCGGTCGGCCGGCACGAAGAGGATGGAGCGCCAGTCGGGCGCCGGCAGGCGGCGCTCGGCCGTCATGGCGCCTCGCCCGGGGGCGGCACCGCGCCCATCACATGGCGGTACATCTCGGTGTGGTCGACGCCAGGGGGCAGGCTGCGCTCGGCCTGCGACCAGATCTCGGCGCAGGCATCGACGAAACCGTGGGGCACGCCCAGCGCGTGCATCAGCCCGCGCGCGGTCGCGATGTCCTTGCGCATCAGGGCCAGCGAGAACCCCGAGCCGAAGCTGCCCGACAGCATGAACTGCGCGACCTTGGTCTCGGTGGTGTTGTTGCGGCCGCTGGACGCGTTGAAGAGGGCGTTGGCGGCTGCCGGATCGATGCCGAAGCGTTGCGCGGCGACCAGCGCCTCGCACACCGCGAGCAGACCGCTGGCCGACACGAAGTTGTTCAGCGCCTTGAGCGCGTGCCCGGCGCCGGGCGGACCGACATGGGCCACGGTGGCGCCCAGGCGCTGCAGCAGGGGCCGGGCGCGCTCGAGCGCCGCGGCCTCGCCGCCCACCATGATGGCGAGCGAGGCATCGAGCGCCCGTCGCACGCCACCGGACACCGGCGCGTCGAGCAGCGCGATGCCCGACTGCGCCAGCCGCTGGTGGTTCTCGCGGGTGCGGTCAGGATCGGAGGAACCCATGTCGATCACCAGCGAGCCGGGCGCCAGGCCGGCGGCCAGCCCCTCCTGCCACAGCAGCGCGTCGACGGCGGCGCTGTCGGGCAGCATGAGGATCACGATCCGGCAGGCCGCCGCGAGCGCGGCGAGGTCAGCGGCCAGGGTCACGCCGGTGCCGGCAAGCGCCTCGCGGGCCGCCGGCAGCCGGTCATGGCCGAGCACCGGGTGGCCCGCCGCCGCGAGATGCCCGGCCATCGGGCGGCCCATGCGGCCCAGACCCACGAATCCGATCGGCGAAGACATCGGGCAGCCCTTGCAGAGAATGCGGCAGGTTCAGGGCGCCAGGCGCTCGCGCGTCCAGCCGCCCTGGGCATCGCGACGGTAGGCCAGCCGATCGTGCAGACGCGACGGCCGGCCCTGCCAGAACTCCCAGTACGACGGCACGAGGCGAAATCCGCCCCAGTGC
>JAGWVN010000098.1 GCA_018970865.1 Betaproteobacteria bacterium | reverse complement strand
GAGTTGGGCGAGGCCGAGTTGATCGGCGCCTTCGATGACGAGCAGGTCGGCATCGGGGACGTCGAGGCCGACTTCGACCACGGTGGTGGCGACGAGCACGCGCGTCGCGCCGGACTTGAAGCGCAGCAGGGCGGCGTCGCGTTGCTCGGGGTCGAGGCGGCCGTGGACCAGTTCGATGCCGAATCGGGCCAGCGGAGAGGCCAGCAGGCGGGCTTGGCGCTCGAGGGCGCCCTTGGCGGGCTTGCCCGCGCTGGCGGAGAGGTCCTCGGTCGGCTCGTCGTCGGCGCCGACGCGCGGGACGATCCAGAACAGGCGGCCGCCGCGCTCGAGCGAAGCGACGAGTTCGGCCTCGACCTGCTTGCCGCCCTTGCCCGTGACGAGGCGCGTGGCGACGCGCATCGGGCGCGGGCGCTCGTCGAGGATGCTGGAGTCGAGCTCGCCGTGCAGCGCCAGCGCCAAGGTGCGCGGGATGGGCGTCGCGGTCGTCAGGAGCGCGTGCACGTCGCGGCCCTTCTGCAGGAGGCGCGAGCGCTGGGCCACGCCGAAGCGATGCTGCTCGTCGACGATCGCCAGACCCAGCCGCGCGAAGGCCACGCTCTCCTGGATCAGGGCGTGCGTGCCGATGAGCAGGTCGACCTCGCCGGCCGCCACCGCAGCCCGCACCGCGCGCTTGTCGGCCTCCTTCATGGAGCCTGACAGCCAGGCCACCCGCGCGAGCGAGTCGTCGAGCCAGCCGCTGAGCTTGCGGTGGTGCTGCTCGGCCAGGATCTCGGTGGGCGCCATCAGGGCCACCTGCCGGCCGCTGCCCACCGCCTGCAGCGCGGCCAGCGCCGCGACCACGGTCTTGCCGCTGCCGACATCGCCCTGCAGCAGGCGGTTCATCGGCCGATCGCGGGCGAGGTCGGCGGCAATCTCGGCCCGGACCCGCTGCTGCGCGCCGGTCAGCCGGAAGGGCAGGCGGGCAAGCAGCGCCTCGGCGCGCGCCGCGTCCGGCAGCGGATCGACGCGCAGCGCGGCGCGGCGTTCGCGGGCTTCGCGCAGGCTGAGCTGCTGGGCGAGCAACTCGTCGAGGATCAGGGTACGCCAGGCCGGGTGGCTGCGATCGTCGAGGCTGGCCCGCGAGACCGCCGGCGGCGGCTCGTGCAGCAGCCGCAGGGCCTCGCGCAGGGGCATCAGGCCGAGGCGTTCGCGCAGCGGCCCGGGTAGCGGCTCGGGCCAGTCGATGCGGGCCAGCGCGGCGGCGATCTCGGCGCGCAGCAGCGCCTGCGAGATTCCGGCGGCGGCGGGATAGACCGGGGTGAGCCGGGCGGGCAGCGCCGCGGGCCCGCCGGCCGGCTTCAGGGTGGGGTGGGTCATCTCGGCGCCGAACAGGCCGGCGCGCACCGGCCCGAAGGCGCGCACCCGCTGACCGACCGCGAGCTGCCGCAGCTGCGAGGGATAGAAGTTGAACAGCCGCAGCGCGATGCGTCCGCTGTCGTCCTCGAGCTCGGCGCTGAGCACGCGCCGGCCGCGACCGGTGATCTCCTGTCGCCGGATCACGCCCTCGACCTGGACCTCGTCGCCGGTGCGGGCCTGCGCGATGGGCACGACCCGGGTGAGATCGAGATAGCGCAGCGGCAGATGCAGGACGAGGTCATCGTCGTTGCGCAGGCCCAGCCGGGCCAGGCGGGCCTGACGCTCGGTGGCGGCGGGACGGGTGCCGCGCGAACCCGCCATGCGCGGCAGGCCGGTGTTCAGTCGAGGACCATGACCGCCTCGACCTCGAAGGCGGCGCCCCGCGGCAGGCTGGCCACCCCGACGGTGGAGCGGGCCGGGAAAGGCTGGGCGATGTAGCGCTCCATGACCTGGTTGACCACCGGGAACTGGCTCATGTCGGTGAGGAAAAGGGTCATCTTGACGCACTTGCTCAGACCGCCGCCGGCGCGCTGGGCCACCGCGCGCAGGTTGCGGAAGGCCTGCTCGACCTGCTCCTCGAAGCCGCCCTGCACCAGCTGGCCGGTACCGGGGTCGAGGGGGATCTGCCCGGAGAGGTAGACGGTGTTGCCAACCTTCACCGCCTGGGAATAGGGCCCGAGGGCGGCGGGCGCGTCGGGCGTGGAGATCGCTTCGCGGAGCATGGCGGGGTCGCAGGCAGAGAGAGGGGAGCGCCCGATGATATCGGATCGCCGCCTCTCCGGGGTGGGGATGTGATAGAACCGCAGCCCACCCTCCCCTGCATCGGCAAGCCCCATGTCCGACCCCACCGTTGCCGACGGCTCCGACCGCGGCAGCATCCGCATCCGCGGCGCGCGCCAGAACAACCTCAAGAACCTCGACATCGACATCCCCACGCACGAACTGGTCGTGGTCACCGGGGTGTCGGGGTCGGGCAAGAGCTCGCTGGTCTTCGACACGCTCTATGCCGAGGGTCAGCGCCGCTATGTCGAAACCTTCTCGGCCTACGCGCGGCAGTTCCTCGACCGCATGGACAAGCCGCAGGTGGACCGCATCGAGGGGGTGCCGCCGGCGATCGCGATCGACCAGACCAACCCGGTGCGCACCTCGCGCTCCACGGTCGGCACCATGACCGAGCTCAACGATCACCTCAAGCTGATGTTCGCGCGCGCGGCCACGCTGCACTGCCGCTGCTGCGCGCGCCCGGTGCGGCGCGACGACACCGGCTCGGTGCTCGACGCGCTGCGCGACCGCGCGCGGGCGGCCGGCGATCCGCGGCTGGTGATCTGCTTTCCGGTGCCGGTGCCGGCCAACTTCAGCGACGCCGAGATCGAGCAGCATCTGCAGGCCCAGGGCTACACCCGGGTGCATGCCCGCAGCGCCGGCAGCCCGCCGGTGCTCTCGGTGGTGCAGGACCGGCTGCGCGCCGGCAGCGCCGACCCGGCGCGCCTGGCCGAAGCGATCGAGACCGCCTTCCGTCATGGCCAGGGCCGGCTGTCGGTGCACGCGCTCGACGACGAGGGCGCCGACCACGCGGTGTGGCGCTTCTCGCAGGGCCTGCACTGCGCCGAGTGCGACATCACCTACGCCGAGCCCAGCCCGAGCCTGTTCTCGTTCAACTCGCCGCTGGGCGCCTGCGAGGCCTGCCGCGGCTTCGGCCGGGTGATCGGCATCGACCTCGGCCTGGTCATCCCCGACGAGAGCCGCACCCTGGCCGAAGGCGCGGTGAAGCCCTGGCAGACCGCCAGCTTCAAGGAGTGCCAGCAGGACCTGCGCAAGTTCGCGGCCCGCGCCGGCGTGCCCCTGGATGTGCCCTGGCGGCAGCTCAGCGCGGCGCAGCGGCGCTGGGTGATCGAGGGCGGCGACGACTGGACCGGCAAGTGGCAGAGCCAGTGGTACGGGGTCAACCGCTTCTTCGCCTGGCTCGAGAGCAAGGCCTACAAGATGCACATCCGGGTGCTGCTCTCGAAGTACCGCTCCTACTCGGCCTGCGGCCAGTGCCGCGGCGCGCGCCTGAAGCCCGACGCCCTGTTGTGGCGCATCGGCGACCGGCCGATGACACCGGAGCCCTTCCTGCCCGAAGCGGTGAGCTGGAACCCCGCGCAGCGCGCGGCGCTGCCCGGCCGCTCCATCCACGACCTGATGCTGATGCCGATCGACGCGGTGCGCGACTTCTTCGCCGGCCTGAGCACCGGCGAGACCGGCGCGCGTCAGGAGGCGCTCGAGATGATCCTGGTGGAGATCCGCGCCCGCCTGGGCTACCTGTGCGAGGTGGGCCTGGGCTATCTCACGCTCGACCGGCAGTCGCGCACGCTGTCGGGCGGGGAGGTGCAGCGGATCAACCTCACCACCGCGCTCGGCACCTCGCTGGTGAACACCCTGTTCGTGCTCGACGAGCCGAGCATCGGCCTGCATCCGCGCGACATGAACCGGGTCATCGCCGTGATGCGCCGCCTGCGCGATGCCGGCAACTCGCTGGTGGTGGTCGAGCACGATCCGCAGGTGATGTTCGCCGCCGACCGCATGCTCGACATCGGACCGGGCCCCGGCGAGCGCGGCGGCGAGATCGTCTACTGGGGGCCGCCGGAGGGTCTGCGCGAGGCCGGCACGCTCACCGGCGATTACCTGTCGGGTCGCCGGCAGGTCGATGCCGCGCGGCCGCAACCCGTGCTGCCGGCCACGCCGCGGCTGGTGCTCGAGGGCGCGCGCGAGCACAACCTGCGCGACATCTCGGTCGAGATCCCGCTGCAGCGCCTGGTCTGCGTGACCGGCGTGTCGGGCAGCGGCAAGTCCACCCTCGTGCAGAACGTGCTGCTGCCGGCGCTGCTCAAGGCGAAGGGCCGGCCCACCGAGTCGCCGGGCGCCCATCAGCGGCTGCTCGGTGATGACTGGCTGGCCGACGTGGTGTTCGTCGACCAGTCGCCGATTGGCAAGACCGCGCGCTCGAATCCGGTGAGCTATGTCGGCGCCTTTGACCCGATCCGCAAGCGCTTCGCGGCCGCGCCCCTGGCCCGCGAGCGCGGCTACACCGCCGGCACCTTCAGCTTCAACTCGGGCGAGGGCCGCTGCGCGAGCTGCGGCGGCAACGGCTTCGAGCATGTCGAGATGCAGTTTCTCTCCGATGTGTACCTGCGCTGCCCCGACTGCGACGGCCGCCGCTACCGCGCCGAGACGCTGGAGGTGACCCTGCCCGGCCGCCCTGGCGGCCCCGCGCTGTCGATCGCCGATGTGCTGGCGCTCACCGTGAGCCAGGCGCTGGCGCGCTTTGCGGACGATCCGGAGATCCGGGTCAAGCTGCAGCCCCTGGCCGATGTCGGCCTCGACTACCTGCGTCTGGGCCAGCCGGTGCCCACGCTTTCGGGCGGAGAGTCCCAACGGCTCAAGCTCGCCGGCTTCCTCGCCGAAGCGGCCAGCCAGGGGCTCACCCGCGACACCGGCGCCGGCTTCGCCCGCGCGGGCCGCAAGGGCACGCTGTTCCTGTTCGACGAGCCGACCACCGGCCTGCACTTCGAGGATGTGTCGCGGCTGCTGCGCGCCCTGCGCAAGCTGCTGGCCGCCGGCCACTCGCTGCTGGTGGTGGAGCACAACCTCGATGTGATCGGCGCCGCCGACTGGGTGATCGACCTCGGCCCGGAAGGCGGCGAGCGCGGCGGCCTGGTGGTGGCCACCGCCACCCCGGCCGATCTGGCCGGCCACCCGGATTCGCACACCGGCCGCGCCCTGGCCGAGTACTCGCGCGAGCTGGCGGCGCGGGCGCGGCCCACCGACGACGCGCGTGAGCTGGCGGCGCGGGCGCAGCCCTCGACCACCGCCGTGCGCGCCGCCGAGCCGGAAGGCCTGCCGCTGGCCTCGGCGCTGCGCGAGCGCGGCCGCCATTCGATCCTGGTGCACAAGGCCCGCGAGCACAACCTCAAGGGCATCGATGTGGAGATCCCGCGCGACCGGCTCACCGTGATCACCGGGGTGTCGGGCTCGGGCAAGTCCACCCTCGCCTTCGATGTGATCTTCGGCGAGGGCCAGCGTCGCTACCTGGAGTCGCTCAACGCCTATGCCCGGCAGTTCGTGCAGCCGGCCAGCCGGCCGGATGTCGACGGCGTGTTCGGCATCCCGCCCACGGTGGCGATCGAGCAGCGCACCAGCCGGGGGGGCCGCAAGAGCACGGTGGCCACGCTGACCGAGACCTACCACTTCCTGCGCCTGCTCTATGTCAAGCTCGGCACGCAGCACTGCCCGCGCTGCAAGCTGCCGATCGAGCCGCAGTCCTTCGACGCGATCGCCGCGCGCCTGCTCACCGACTACCGGGGCCGGCAGATCGGCCTGCTCGCGCCGCTGGTGGTCAGCCGCAAGGGGGTCTACACCGACCTCGCCAAGTGGGCCAAGGCCCGCGGCCACAGCCACCTGCGGGTGGACGGCCGATTCCTGCCCACCGATCGCTTCCCGCGCATCGACCGCTTCATCGAGCATGACATCGAACTGCCGGTGGCCGCCCTCACGGTGAGCGCCGAGGACGAGCCCGCGCTGCGCGCCGCACTGGCCGCGGCACTGGAGGCCGGCAAGGGCCTGGTGATGGTGGCCGAGCCGCTGGATGACCTGCAGGCCGCCTGCGCGCAGGGCGATGTCGCCGCCTACGAGGCCGCGAGCGCGGCCATGCGCACGCGCCTGTTCTCCACAAAGCGGGCCTGTTCCTCGTGCGGCACCAGCTTCGCCGAGCTCGATCCGCGGCTGTTCTCGTTCAACTCGCGCCTGGGCTGGTGCCCGCACTGCATCGGCACCGGCGTCACGCTGCCCTATCTGCCCCGCCTCGACGAGAAGAACCGCGCCGACGAGGACGCGACCAGCGAGGCCATCGGCCATCTTGCCGAACGCCTGGCCGACGCCCAGGCCCGCGAGGCCGCCAGCGCCACCGACGCGCAGGGCGAGCCGCTGCCGCTGGCGCCGGCCGAGCCCTGCGGCCCCTGCGGCGGGCAGCGGCTGAACCCCACTGCGCTGGCGGTCCGCCTGCGCGGGTTATCCATCGCCCAGCTCACCGCGATGTCGGTCGGTGAATGCGCCGACTGGCTGCGCGGCGTGGGCTTCACCGGCCGCCAGGCGGAGATCGCCCGCGACCTGCTCGCCGAGATCGGCTCGCGGCTGCGCTTCCTGGGCGAGGTCGGCCTGGGTTACCTGTCGCTGGATCGCGCCGCGCCCACGCTCTCGGGCGGCGAGGCGCAGCGCATCCGCCTGGCGGCCCAGCTCGGCTCCAACCTGCAGGGGGTGTGCTATGTGCTCGACGAGCCGACCATCGGCCTGCATCCGCACGACAACCAGGTGCTGCTCGGCACCCTCGAGGCGCTGCGCGACAAGGGCAACACCCTGCTGGTGGTGGAGCACGACGAGGACACCATCCGCCGCGCCGACCATGTGATCGACATCGGCCCCGGCGCGGGCCGGCTGGGCGGCCGCGTGATCGCGAGCGGCCGACACGACGAGCTGCAGCGGCATCCCGAGAGCCTCACCGGGCGCTTCCTCGCCCGCCCCCTCGCCCACCCGCTGGTGGCCGCGCGCGCGCCGGCCGCCGCCGACGGGGCCTGGCTGCGCGTCGAGTCGGCCAGCCTGCACAACCTGCGCTCGGTCGATGCCGCCCTGCCGCTCGGCCGCCTCACCGTGATCACCGGGGTCTCGGGCTCGGGCAAGTCCACCCTGGCCCGCGATGTGCTGCTCGCCGGCGTGGCCGCGCAGGTGCGTGCCCGGCAGCTGCGCCGTCCCCCGCCGCCGGTGGCCGGTGCCCGCGCGATCACCGGCTGGGAGCCGATCAGCCGGGTGCTCGAGGTGGACCAGACTCCGATCGGCAAGACCCCGCGCTCCTGCCCGGCCACCTATGTGGGCTTCTGGGATGCGATCCGGCGGCTCTTCGCCGACACCGCCGAGGCGCGGTTGCGCGGCTACGGCCCGGGGCGCTTCAGCTTCAACACCGCCGGCGGGCGCTGCACCGCCTGCGACGGCCAGGGCGTGCAGACCATCGAGATGAGCTTCCTGCCGGATGTGAAGGTGCTCTGCGATGTCTGCGGCGGACGCCGCTTCAGCCGCGAGACCGATCAGATTCCGCTGCGCGGCAAGGGCATCGGCGATGTGCTGGCCATGAGCGTGGACGAGGCGGTGGAATTCTTCGCCGCCCATCCCGCCATCCATCACCCGCTGCGGCTGCTGCAGGATGTCGGCCTGGGCTATCTCACCCTCGGCCAGCCCAGCCCCACCCTGTCGGGCGGCGAGGCCCAGCGCCTGAAGCTGGTGACCGAACTCGCCAAGGTGCGTCTGCGCGGCGAGGGCGGCGAGGACGATCCGCGGGTGATCAAGGCCCGCGAGAAGGCGATCGCGCAGGGCCGCGTGCCGCCGCCGGCGGCGCACACCCTCTATGTGCTCGACGAGCCCACGGTGGGCCTGCACATGGCCGATGTCGAGAAGCTGATCCGCGTGCTGCACCGGCTGGTGGAGGCGGGCAACACCCTGGTGGTGGTCGAGCACAACCTCGACATCTGGGCCGAGGCCGACTGGATCATCGACCTGGGTCCGGGCGGCGGCACCGGCGGTGGCCGGATCGTGGCCGCCGCGCCGCCGCGCGCGCTGGCCGCCCGCCCTGACAGCCTCACCGGCCAGGCGCTCGCGGAATTCCTCGCCCGGCAGCCCGGCGCGGGTCCGGGATGACGGGCATCGCGGGCTTGCCGGCCGTGGCCGTCCGCTAGACTCGGACGGCCCGCGGTCGACCCCGAGCCGCCCGCACCCCCGGCGCCGGCCGCGCCGTCCGAGGAGACCGCCATGACCCGCCCCATCCTGCGTCGCGCCGCCCTGGCCGCGGCCACGCTCGCGCTGAGCGCCTGCGCCACGCTGCCGCCACCCGGCGCCGACTGGACCCCGCTCTACGACCAGGGCGTCAACCTGAACGACTGGACCCAGGTCGGTGAAGCCAACTGGCGCATCCAGGGACGCATGCTCGCCGCCGACCTGCTGCGCGGCACTGCGCCGGCCTATCTGGTGTCGAAGAAGACCTTCGGCAACTTCGAGATCCACGCCGAGTTCTGGGTCGACGCCCAGACCAACTCCGGCATCTTCATCCGCTGTGTCGACCCGGCGAAGATCGACGCCGAGCGCTGCTACGAGGTCAACATCTGGGACACCCGCCCCGACCCGAGCTACGGCACCGGGGCGATCGTGAATGTGGCCAAGGTCTCGCCCATGCCCACCGCGGGCGGCCGCTGGAGCACCCTGCGCATCACCGCCCGCGGCGAACGGCTCACCGTCAGCCTCAACGGCCAGGTCAGCGTCGATGTCTCCGACCGTCGCCTGTCCGCAGGGCATGTCGCCCTGCAGTACGGCAGCGGCACGCTGCGCTTCCGGCGGGTGCTGATCCGGCCGCTGTAGCGGCGCTCAGCCGCGCAGGTGGCAGGCCACCCAGTGGCCGGGCGCGGTCTGCTTCAGCGGCGGGGCCTGGGTGGCGCACACCGACCGGTCGGCGATCGGGCAGCGGGTATGGAAGTGGCACCCGGTGGGCGGGTGGATCGGGCTGGGCACATCGCCCTGCAGCGGAATGCGGCGGCGCTTCAGGGTGGGATCGGGTATGGGCACCGCCGATAGCAGCGCCTCGGTGTAGGGATGGCGCGGGCTGGTGTAGAGATCACGGGCCGAGGCCAGCTCGACGATGCGCCCGAGGTACATCACCGCCACCCGGGTACTGGTGTGCTCCACCACCGACAGGTCGTGGGCGATGAAGATGTAGGTCAGGCCGAAGCGCTGCTGGAGGTCTTCCAGCAGGTTGATCACCTGCGCCTGGATCGACACATCGAGCGCCGACACCGCCTCGTCGCAGACCACCAGCTGCGGGCTCACCGCCAGCGCGCGGGCGATGCCGATGCGCTGGCGCTGGCCGCCCGAGAACTCGTGCGGAAAGCGCCGGGCATGATCGGCGTTCAGGCCGACCAGCTCGAGCAGCTCGACCACCCGGTCTTCGTGCTCGCGGCGGCTGGCCGCCAGCCGGTGGATGGTGAGCGCCTCGCCGATGATCGCGCCCACGCTCATGCGCGGATTGAGCGAGGCGTAGGGGTCCTGGAAGATGATCTGCATGTCGCGCGCCAGGGCCCGCAGGCCGCGCGCGTCGAGGCCGGTGACATTGACGCCCTTGAACCAGACCTCGCCCGCGGTGGGCTCGATCAGCCGCAGGATGCAGCGCCCGGTGGTGCTCTTGCCGCAGCCCGACTCGCCGACCAGGCCGAGGGTCTCACCGGCCTGCAGCTCGAAGCTCACCCCGTCCACCGCGTGCACGGTCTCGCGGGCGCGGCCGAAAAAGCCGCCGCGCACCGGGAAGTGCTTGACCAGGTCGCGCACCCGCAGAAGCGGCTCGGCGCTCATTGAACCACCTCATCCAGCAGGCAGGCGACGCGGTGCCCGGGCGCGATCTCGCGCAGCACCGGGGTCTCGGCCGCGCAGCGCGCGACCGCGTGGCGACAGCGGCCGGCGAAGCGGCAGCCCGGCCCGGGCTCGATCAGTCGGGGCACGGCGCCGGGAATCGCCTCGAGCCGGGTCTTCTGCACGGCGGCCAGATCGATGCGCGGGATGGAGCGGATCAGCCCGCGGGTGTAGGGATGGCGCGGCGTGGCGAACAGCGCCTCCACCGGGGCCTCCTCGACCACCTTGCCGGCGTACATCACCACCACCCGCTGGGCCACCTCGGCCACCACGCCCATGGCGTGGGTGATCAGCAGCACCGCCATCCCGAACTCGGCCTTGAGCTCGGCGAGCAGGTCGAGGATCTGCGCCTGGATGGTCACATCGAGCGCGGTGGTCGGCTCGTCGGCGATCAGCAGCTTCGGGCTGCAGGCCAGCGCGATCGCGATCATCACCCGCTGGCGCATGCCGCCCGAGAACTGGTGCGGATAGTCGGCCACCCGCCGCTCGGGATTGGGGATGCGCACCCGGCGCAGCATCTCGATCGCGCGGTCGCGCGCGTCGCGGCGCGACAGGCCCTCATGCCGGCGCACCGACTCGGCGATCTGCTCGCCCACCGTGAACACCGGGTTGAGGCTGGTCATCGGCTCCTGGAAGACGATCGCGATCTCGCGGGCGCGGATGCGGTCCATCTCGTCGGCGCGCAGCGGCACCAGGTCGCGGCCCTGCCAGAGCACCTGCCCGCCGACGATGCGTCCGGGCGGCATGTCGATCAGCTTGAGGACGGTCTTGGCGGTGACGCTCTTGCCGCAGCCCGATTCGCCGACCACGCCCAGGGTCTCGCCCGCGGCGATGTCGAGATCGACGCCATCGACCGCATGCAGCCAGCCGTGGTCGGTGGCGAAATGCACCTTCAGGTCGCGGATCTGCAGCATCGGCACGGCGGGCCCTCAGAGCACCCGGCGCGGATCGAGCGCATCGCGCAGCCCGTCGCCGATGAAGTTGATGGTGAGCACCGTGAGGAAGATCGCCAGCCCCGGGAACAGCGCCCAGTGCATGGCGATGTCCATGTAGTCGCGCCCGTCATAGAGGATGCGGCCCCAGGTGGGAATGTCGGGCGGAAAGCCCAGACCCAGGAACGAGAGCGTCGACTCGGCGATGATCGCGGCGGCCACATCGATGGTGGCGGCCACGATCACCGGCCCCAGGCTGTTGGGCAGGATGTGGCGCACCACCTGCCGCGGCACCGAGGCGCCGAGCGCGCGCGCCGCCTCGACGAACTCCTTCTCGCGCAGGCTGAAGAACTGCGCCCGCACCAGGCGGGCCACCGGCATCCAGCGGAAGCCGCCGATCACCGCGACGATCAGGATGAAGATGCCCACCTCCAGGCCGAACATCGCCTTGAGGCTCTCGCGGAACAGGAAGATGAGCAGCAGCAGCAGCGGCAGCTGCGGCAGGCTGAGGAACAGGTCGGTGACCCACATCAGCGCGGTGTCGACCCAGCCGCGCGAGATGCCGGCGATGGCGCCGATCAGCACGCCCACGGTGATCGCCATCAGCATCGCCGACAAGCCCACCGCGAGCGAGATCCGCCCGCCGTAGAGCATGCGCGCGAGCAGGTCGCGGCCGAGGTCGTCGGTGCCCATCGGATGGCTGGCGCTCGGCGGCGCAAGGCGCGCCTTGAAGTCGATGTCTGCGATGCCGACGGTGTAGAAGAGCGGCCCGACCAGCACCGCGAGCACCAGCAGGCCGAGCAGCCACAGGCTCCAGTAGGCCAGCCGGTGGCGGCGGAAGCGCCGCCAGGCCTCGCGCCAGGGCGAGTCGGGCGCCGGCGCGCGGCCCTCAGCGGTAGCTGATGCGGGGGTCGAGCCAGCCATACAGGATGTCGGCGAGGATGTTGAAAAAGATGACCAGGCAGCTGAACACGAAGGTCACCGCCATGATCACCGGCGTGTCGTTGCGCAGGATCGCGTCGATCAGCAGCGAGCCGATGCCCGGGATGCGGAAGATCTGCTCGGTGACGATCGCGCCGCCGAACACCGCCGGCATCTGCAGCGCCACCAGCGTGACCACCGGGATCAGCGCGTTGCGCACCACATGCTTGAGCACCACCACCTGCTCGCCCAGGCCCTTGCTGCGGGCGGTGGTGACATAGTCAAGGCGGATCACATCGAGCACGGCCGAGCGCACATAGCGCATCCAGCTCGCGGCCTGGAACAGGCCCAGCACCGTCACCGGCATGATCGACTGACGGATCTGCTCCCACCACCACTGCCAGCCGGTGGCGGTGATGTCGGTGCGGTAGACGAAGGGCAGCCAGCCGAGGTGGATGGAGAACAGCAGGATGAACAGCACCCCGGTGAAGAAGGTGGGCAGCGAGAAGCCGATGAAGGCCACGGTGCTGGCGATGCGGTCGAACCAGGAGTAGGGCCGCACCGCCGCCAGCACGCCCACCGGCACCGCCACCAGCAGGGCCAGCAGCTGCGAGGCGCCGATCACCGCCACCGTGACCGGCAGGCGCTGCAGGATCAGGGTGTCGACATCGATGCGACTGACGAAGGAGAAGCCCCAGTCGCCGCGCAGCATCGATCCCAGCCAGTGCAGGTAGCGCTGCCAGATCGGATCGTCCAGGCCGAGCTGCTCGCGCAGGCGCAGGCGCACCTCGGGCGGCACATTCGGGTTGGTGGCCAGTTCCTCGAACGGATCGCCGGGCGCGAGCGCGAGCACGGTGAACAGCACGAGGCTGATGCCCAGCAGGCTGGGCAGCGCCACCAGCAGCCGGCGAAGGAGATAGGCACCCACGCAGCGATCCGGTGAGCGCTCAGCCTTCGCGATACCAGTGGGCCAGCGCCCACAGGTCGTTGTCCCAGCCCGAGAGGTGGGCGGTCAGCCGGGCGCCGGTGGCCGAGGTGCGCGGCCGGAACACCACCGGGATGATGTGGTGGTCGCTGCAGACCAGATCGTTCATGCGGATGAACAGCGCCGCGCGCCTGGCCGGATCGAGCTCGGCCTGCGCCGCCTGGTGGGCCTTGTCGTACTCGTCGTTGCGCCAGCGGCAGATGTTGCGGCCGGCCCACTTGTTGGCCTTCTGCGCCACCTCCCAGGAGCAGTACTGCTCCATGAAGATCTGCGGATCGGGCTGGGTCATGGTGGTGGTGAACATCTGCATGTCCGCCCAGAACTTCTGGTAGGTGTCCGGGTTGGCGAAGTCGCCGCCGAAGAACACCGAGGCGGTCACGCTCTTGAGCTCGAGGTCGATGCCGGCCTTGGCGCAGGCGTCCTTGATGATGGCCTGGGTCTTCTGGCGCGGCTGGTTGACCGAGGTCTGGAACACGAACTTCAGCCGCGCGCCGCCCTTGGCGCGAATGCCGTCGGCGCCGCGCCGCCAGCCCGCCGCGTCGAGGAGCTGGTTGGCCTTGTCGACATTGAACTCGAACTTCATGTTCGGGCTGCGCACCCGCGCCGGATTGTTCAGGAAGTTGGCGGTGGCCACGCCGGTGCGGCCGTAGATGAAGTCCTGCACGCCCTTGCGGTCGACCAGCAGCGCCATGGCATCGCGCACCGCCTTGTCCTGGAAGGCCGGGTGCCTGCTCTTGATGCTGGCACGCTCGCCGTCGACCTCGTTGAAGGGATCGGTGGGGTTGAGCATGATGAACTCGATGTTGCCGCCAACCACGATGTTCACCTTGCCGCGGCCCGCAGCCTCCAGGCGCTTGAGGATCTCGTCCTCGACCTGCAGGTTCCAGGCGTAGTCGTACTCGCCGGTCTGCAGCACCGCGCGCGCCGCCGAGATGGCGTCGCCGCCGCCCTTCATCTCCAGCGAGTCGAAGTGCGGCCGGTTGGGCACGTGGTAGTTGGGGTTGGCATCGGCCAGGATCAGGTCGCCCGGGCGGAACTCGCGGATGCGGTACGGACCGGTGCCCACCGGCCGAAGGTTGGCCGGGGCCTCGCGCGACTTGGCGCCACTGAAGGGCCCGAACACATGCCTGGGCAGGATCAGGCCGGCGCTGCCCACGAAAGGCTCGGCCCAGAACGGCGTGGGCTTGGGGAAGGTGACCCGCACGGTGTGCGAATCGATCTTCGCGACCTGGATGTCGCGGTAGGTGGCGATGTTGCTGGCCGCGGTGGCCGGGTCCTTGCAGAACTCCCAGTTGAACAGCACATCGTCGGCGCTGAAGGGCTGCCCGTCATGCCAGGTGACGCCCCGCTTGAGTTTCCAGGTGACCGAGCGGCCGTCGGCCGACAGGCCGCCATTCTCGCGGCTGGGCACCTCGGCGGCGAGCACCGGCATCAGGTTGCCGTCGGCGTCCCAGGAGGCGAGCGGCTCGTAGAAGATGCGCGAGCCTTCCTGCTCCTTGGTGCCGGTGGCCCAGTGGGGGTTCAGGTGCACCGGGCCCTGCCACCAGAGCAGCTTCAGCGGCCCGCCGCCGCCGCGGCGGGTGGGCTTGTAGGGCAGCGCGGTCTGCGCCTGGGCGATGCCGTGATGCATCAGGATCATCGCGGCGGTGGGCGCGCTCAGGCCGAGACCGACCATGCGGGAGATGAACTGCCGGCGCTCGAGGCGACCGTCACGAACCTGCTCGACCAGCGCGCGAATGGAATGCTCGTCCATGGAGTGCTCCAGATCCGGAGGTGAGGAAGGGGGGGCGGGGGCCCGGGCGGGCGTCAGTAGAGCGTGGCCAGCGCTTCGCGAGTGTAATTGCCCATCTCGCCAAAGCGGCCTTCCCTGACCTTGGTGCCCCAGGCCGGGTCGGAGATCAGCGCGCGCCCGACCGCCACCAGATCGAAGTCGCCGCGCTCGAGGCGGCGCAGCAGTTCGTCGAGCGAGGCCGGCTGGGAGACCTCGCCGCCGAAGGCCGCGACGAACTCGCCGCTCAGGCCGACCGAGCCCACGGTGATGGTGGTCAGGCCGGTGAGCTTCCTGGCCCAGCCGGCGAAGTTGAGGTCGCTGCCCTCGAACTCGGGCTCCCAGAAGCGGCGCTGCGAGCAGTGCAGCACATCGACGCCGGCATCGACCAGCGGACGCAGCCAGCTCTCCATCTCCTGCGGGCTGAGCGCGAGGCGGGCCGGGAAGTCCTGCTGTTTCCACTGCGACAGCCGGATGGCGATCGGAAAGTCGGGCGAGGTGGCCCGGCGGGCGGCGGCGATCACCTCGGCGGCGAAGCGGCTGCGCTCGGCCAGGGTGGCGCCGCCCCAGCGGTCGCTGCGCTGGTTGGTGCCGCCCCAGAAGAACTGGTCGATCAGATAGCCATGGGCGCCGTGCAGCTCGATGCCGTCGAAGCCCAGGCGCATCGCGTCGCCGGCGGCGCGGGCGAAGGCGGCGATGGTGTCGGCGACATCGGCCTCGGTCATGGCGACGCCCGATTCGCGGCCGGGCTTGCTCACGCCCGACGGGCTCTCGAAGGGCGCCGGCGGCCGCCAGGGATTGCTCGCGCTGCGCAACGCGCCCACATGCCAGAGCTGCGGCCAGATCCGTCCGCCCTCGGCCTTGACCGCCTGCACCACGCGGCCCCAGCCGGCCAGCGCATCCTCGCCGTAGAAGCGCGGCACCGCCGGATCGTTGCCCGCGGCCGGACGCTCGACCAGCGTGCCTTCGGTGATGATCAGGCCGACATCGTG
>JAGWVN010000097.1 GCA_018970865.1 Betaproteobacteria bacterium | reverse complement strand
CAACCCGATGGTGAGCGTGCCCAGCCTCGATCCGGTCTTCCATGCCACCAGCTTCCGCCTGGTGCCGGCGCTTCGCGAACCCACCATCCAGGACCTGCTGCGGCACACCTCCGGCATCGCCTACGGCGAGCTCACCCGCAACACGCTGGTGCGCGAGGCCTACGAGAAGGCCGGCGTCTGGAAGCCCGACCTCGACTACGACTCGCGGCAGATGAGCGGCGCCGAGCAGGCCGAGCGCCTGGGCAAGGCGCCGCTGGCCCAGCAGCCCGGCACCACCTGGGAATACAGCCTGTCGGTGGATGTGCAGGGTCGGGTGGTCGAGGCGGTCACCGGCAAGCGGCTGGCCGACTTCATGGCCGAGCGCCTGTTCAGGCCCCTGAAGATGACCGACACCGGCTTCTTCGTGTCGGCCGCGCAGGCCGGCCGGCTGGCCGAGCCCTTCGCCAAGGACCCGGCCACGGGCGCGGCCAACAAGCTGATCGATGTCAGCCGCGCGCCCGGCAACGACTCCGGCGGCGCCGGCGGCGTGAGCTCGGCGGGCGACTACCTGCGCTACTGCCAGGCCATGCTCAATGGCGGCCAGCTCGACGGCGCGCGCATCCTGTCGCGCACCACGGTGCGGCTGATGACGGCCGACCACCTCGGCACCGCGATCAACACCACGGTCAATCCCGGCATGCTGCTGCTCGGCTCGCCGGGCTACACCTTCGGCCTGGGCTTCCTGGTGCGTCAGGGTGACGGCGTGGCGCCGGTGCCCGGCAGCGCCGGCGAGTTCTCGTGGGCCGGCTATGCCGGCACCTTCTTCTGGGCCGAGCCGCGCGAGCAGGTCTGCGCGGTCTACATGAGCCAGGCGCCCAGCCCGCTGCGCGCGTCCTACCGCCGGCTGATGAAGGCGCTGGTGGCGCAGGCGATCGACGACTGATCGTCGGTCGGCGGCCTCAGGGCCGGCGCGCCTCGGGCAGAAACCGCACGCCCGCGCGCGCCAGCCCGCCGCCCACGCCCACCGGCGTGCCATCGGCGCGCCAGCAGGCCGCGCCCTGCAGGCTGCCGTCGGGCAGGAAGGCGATGGCATTCAGGCCGCCGCCCACATTGGGCACCCGCTGCACCGAGTGGCCACGGCCGGCCAGCGCCTGGCCCAGCGCCTCGGAGATCTGCGGCTCGAGCTCCAGCGCATAGCCCTGGGTCCAGATGCGCGGCGCCTCCACCGCCTCCTGCAGGCTCATCTCGTGGTCGATCAGGTTGATCACCGCCTGCAGCGCCGAGGGGAAGATGCGCAGGCCGCCCGGCAGGCCGAGCGCGAAGCGGGGCTGGCCGTCGCGCAGCACGATCAGCGGCGACATCGACGAGGTCACCCGCTTGCCCGGCGCCATCGAGTTGGCGCGGCCGGGGTGCGGGTCGAACACATAGAGGTAGTTGTTCGGGATGGCGCCGGTGCCCGGCACCATGTAGCGCGCGCCGAACAGCGAGTTGATGGTCTGGGTGGCGCTGACGATCCGGCCATCGCGATCGGCCACGGTGAGGTGGGTGGTGTTCGCGCCCTCGGCCGGCACCACGCCCGGCGACCAGTCGCGGCTGCGCAGCGGGTCGATCTGCGCGCGCCGTTGCGCGGCGTACTCGGCCGACAGCAGCCGGGCCACCGGCACCGGCACGAAGTCGGGGTCGGCGGTGGCCGCCGCCCGGTCGGCGAAGGCGATGCGCATCACTTCCGCGATGAGGTGCAGGGTCTGCTCGCTGCCGAAGCCGCTGGCGCGCAGGTCGAAGCCCTCGAGGATGTTGAGCATCTGGCCGATGTGCAGCGGCCCGGCGCAGGGTGGCGGCGGCCCCGTGATCTCGAAGCCCCGGTAGGCGGTGCGCAGCACCGGCAGACGGTGGGTGCGGTAGGCGATCAGGTCGGGCTCGGCCAGGAAGGCCTCGTGGCGGCGCATGTCCTCGGCCAGGCGGGCGCCCAGGGCGCCGCCGTAGAGCAGCGCCGGTCCGTCGCGCACCACCGCGCGCAGCGTGTCGGCATAGGCGCCGTTGCGCACCCGCTCGCCGGCCTTCACCGGCGTGCCGCCGGGCAGGAACACCCGCGAGATCTCCGGGTCGGCGAGCATGTCGGCCGCGCAGTCGGTGACGCAGTCCGACAGGAAGGGCGTGGCCGCGAAGCCGCGCTCGGCATGGCGGATCGCCGGCTCGACCACATCGGCCAGCGACAGCGTGCCGTGCTCGCGCAGCATCTCGCACCAGGCCATCAGGTTGCCCGGCGTGCCCACCGCGCTGCGGCCCACCGCGTTGCGCCGGCCCACGGTGTCGAGCACGCCCGGCGGCGCCTCGGGGTCGGGGGTGAAGCTGTCGGGGCGGATCGCCGCCGGGCAGCGGGCCTGGCCCTCCAGGATGGTCTGGCTGCCGTCGGCCAGGCGGATGTTGGCGAAGCCGCCGCCCAGGATGCCGACCATCATCGGCTCGACCACCGTCAGCGTGAACAGGGCCGACACCGCCGCATCCACCGCGTTGCCGCCCGCGGCGAGCATCTCGGCGCCGGCCGCGCTGGCCAGGGGATGGTTGGTGACCACCATGCCGCGCGACCCGGTGGCCGGCTGCTTCTCGTTGCTGAAGGGCGTGCCCGCCCGCTCTCGCCAGTGGCTCATGCCGTTCTCCCTGGGGATGGTCCGACGCTGTGTGGGGGTGCCCGCGCGGTCAGCGCTGGCGGGTGAACTTCAGCACGCCCTCGGGGGTGTCGATCAGCAGCCAGGGCTCTTCGAGCCGGATGCCGCTGGCCTGACCGAGCAGCCCGAGGTAGCGCTGTTCCTGGGTCATGGCCGCCGGTGCGCAGGCCATGCGGGTGGTGACCAGCGGGCCGATCGCCAGCCGCCCCTCGCTCACGCGCACCGGACCCATGAAGCGGTTGCAGCCGCCCGACCCGCCGAGCTGGCCGGTCTGCGGGAAGCCCAGGGTGGACTGCAGGCGATCGATCACGCCGCGGCCGGTGATGTCCTCGAGCAGCCATTGCGAGCCCTGCAGCGACGCGAGCAGGGCGGCGGGATCGGGCCGCGCTGCCGGGGCCGCGGGCGCGGACGCGCCAGCCCCCGTGCCCGGCGAGGCGGCCCGCTCCAGCGGCGTGCAGGCGACCGGCAGGGCCGCCGCGAGGAGAAGCGCGAACATCCGGGTGAGGCGCAGGGGCATGGGGATCCTCCGGGTATCGGGCCAGTCTAGAGCAAAGCCCTCGCCCGGCCCGGCGCGCCGGGCTTAACTTGACACCCGCAGGCCCCCTCCTTAGGCTGGCGGCCTGCGCCGATTTGACGATCAGCTTGCGGGCGCATAACAAATACGGCTAAAGCGGCGTGGGAAGTCAGCCTTCCCGCCAGCCCGACCCGGCCGGATCAGCAAGCGGGTCGGGTTTTTTTTCGTGCAGTCGCGCCGCGTGTCCCAAGCCCCAAGCCCTTCACCACCCGCAAAGACCGACGCCGCCTCGGTCGGCGTGGTCACGCCCCAGCGCATGCGCTTCGCGCAGCCGCTGGCGCTGGCCAGCGGGGCCAGCCTGGCCGACTACGAACTCGTCTACGAGACCTACGGCGAGCTCAACGCCAGCCGCTCCAACGCGGTGCTGGTGTGCCACGCGCTCAATGCCTCGCACCATGTGGCGGGCGTGCATGCCGACGCCCCCGGCAACGAGGGCTGGTGGGACAACATGGTCGGGCCGGGCAAGCCCCTGGATACCCGCCGCTTCTTCGTGGTGGGCGTCAACAATCCCGGCAGCTGCTTCGGCTCCACCGGGCCGATGTCGATCAACCCGGCCACCGGTCGCCGCTACGGCCCGGACTTCCCGGTGGTCACCGTCGAAGACTGGGTCCACGCGCAGGCCCGGCTGGCCGACGCGCTGGGCATCGAGCGCTTTGCCGCGGTGATGGGCGGCAGCCTGGGCGGCATGCAGGCGCTGGCCTGGTCCACCCTGTATCCGCAGCGGGTGGCCCACTGCATCGCCATCGCCTCCACCCCGCGGCTGTCGGCGCAGAACATCGCCTTCAACGAGGTGGCGCGGCGCGCCATCATCACCGACCCCGAGTTCCACGGCGGGCGTTTCTATGACCACGGCGTGGTGCCGCGGCGCGGCCTGCAGGTGGCGCGCATGATCGGGCACATCACCTACCTGTCCGACGACACCATGGCCGAGCGCTTCGGCCGCGCCCGTCGCGGCCGCGCCGAAGGCGACGGCTACGACTTCGGCTTCGAGGTCGAGTTCGAGATCGAGTCCTATCTGCGCTATCAGGGCGAGAAGTTCTCGGCCTACTTCGATGCCAACACCTATCTGCTGATCACCCGCGCGCTCGACTACTTCGACCCCGCCGCGGCCCATGGCGGCAACCTCGCCGCGGCGCTGGCGCCGGCCACCGCCGACTTCCTGATCGCCTCGTTCACCACCGACTGGCGCTTTTCGCCGGCGCGCAGCCGCGAGATCGTGCACGCGCTGCTCGCCAACCGCCGGGCGGTCACCTACGCCGAGATCGACGCGCCGCATGGCCACGATGCCTTCCTGCTCGACGACCCGCAGTACCACGCGGTGGTGCGGGCCTACTTCGAGCGCATCGCGCAGGGGCTGACATGAGCGCGCTGCGCCCTGACCTCGCCCTGATCGCCGGCTGGATCGCGCCCGGCTCGCGGGTGCTCGACCTCGGCTGCGGCGACGGCGCGCTGCTCGACCATCTTCGGCGCGACAAGGGCTGCCAGGGCTACGGCGTCGAGATCGACGATGCCGCGGTGCTCGCCTGCGTTCGCCGGGGCGTCGATGTCATCCAGCGCGACATCGAGGCCGGACTCGACATGTTCGCCGCCGCGCAGTTCGACCTGGTGGTGTCCTCGATGGCCATCCAGGCCACCCACCGCACCGCCGATGTGCTGCGCGACATGAGCCGCGTGGCCCGCGAGTGCGTGGTCTCGTTCCCGAACTTCGGTCACTGGCGCCATGCCTGGTCGCTGCTGCGCGGTCGCATGCCGATTTCCAGCGAGATGCCCTACCAGTGGTACGACACCCCCAACCTGCATCTGGCCACGCCCCGAGACTTCGAGGACCTGCTCGGCAGCCTCGGGCTGGTGGTGCGCGCGCGCGCCTTCCTTGCCGACGGCCAGCCGGTGGCGGGCCTGGCCGGCTGGCGCGCCACCCAGGCTATCTACCGCTTCGCCCGCGAGGCGCAGACGGCATGAGATCCCGGCACGCTCGGGGGGCGGCATGAGCCTCGTGCGCTGGCGCGCTGTGCTCGGCTACGGCGGCCTGGTGCCGTTCGTGAGCCTGGCCCTGCTGGTCTGGATCCTCCCCAAGCCGCTGGCCAGCTTTCTGGTCATGATGCAGCTCGTCTACGGCGCGATGATCCTGTGCTTCGTCGGCGCGGTGCACTGGGGCCGCAGTCTGGCGCCCGATGCCGGCCGGATCGGTGCCGGCACGCTGGTCTGGAGCGTGCTGCCCTCGCTCTGGGCCTGTCTTGCGCTGCTGTTGTCCTATGCCAACCGCCTTGGCCTGGCGATGATCGCCGCCGGACTGGT
The DNA here is from genome assembly GCA_018970865.1 of Betaproteobacteria bacterium. Taxonomy (GTDB): domain Bacteria; phylum Pseudomonadota; class Gammaproteobacteria; order Burkholderiales; family Burkholderiaceae_E; genus Quisquiliibacterium. Next base: position 10,282 of record JAGWVN010000097.1, on the reverse strand, counting down.
CCTTGCCTGGGTGCTCGATCGCTTCGTGCTCTTCAGGCAGACGCCCGATGCCGACTGGCTGCCCGCCTTCCTGCGCCTGCGCACCCGCCTCACCGCTGTGGCGGTTCTCAGCCTGCTCGCCACGCTGGCCTCGCCGGCGTCGGCCTGAACCGCAGATCTCCCACCGCCTCACCGCGACGGGGCGGATTACCCCTCAAGGTGCACCGATATCGGGTTTCGTGCACCATCGCGGCTCTTCCGCGGGCGGTCCTGGTGCGCGCATGCGCGTGTCGCCGACCGGTCGGGGTCCGCGGGCGCAGGTCCACCCCGAAATCTCCCGCCGCCTCTCCGTGGCATGCCACTTGCATCGGCGTCGTGTCTTAACCACCACCGGCCCGGCCGGGAAGGAGACTGAGTCCATGAATCGTTCCGCCATTTCGCGTCCGGTGGCCGCGCTGGGTGCCGCGCTGGCGCTGGGCGCCTCGCTGCTGGTCGCCCCCGCGCAGGCCCAGGAAAAGGTCCTGCGCATCGCCATGACCGCCGCCGACATTCCGCGCACCCTCGGCCAGCCCGACCAGGGCTTCGAGGGCAACCGGTTCACCGGCATCCCGATGTACGACGCGCTCACGCAGTGGGACCTCAGCAAGACCGATGCGCCCAGCGTGGTGATTCCGGGCCTGGCCATCTCCTGGGCGGTCGATGCCAAGGAAAAGACCAAGTGGGTGTTCAAGCTGCGCCCCGGCGTGAAGTTCCATGATGGCTCGGCAGTGAACGCCGATGCCATCGTCTGGAATGTCCGCAAGGTGCTCGACAAGGAGGCGCCGCACTTCGACGCCAGCCAGGTCGGCGTCACCGCCTCGCGCATGCCCACCCTGCGCAGCGCCCGCAAGATCGACGACCTCACGGTGGAGCTCACCACCAGCGAGCCCGACTCCTTCCTGCCGCTGAACCTCACCAACCTGTTCATCGCGTCGCCGACGCACTGGCAGAAGAAGTTCGATGCCGCTGCCGGCGCCACCCCGGCCGACAAGGCCAAGGCTGCCTGGACCGCGTTCGCGGCCGATGCCTCGGGCAGCGGCCCGTTCCGCATGGCCCGCTTCGTGCCGCGCGAGCGTCTCGAGGTGGTGGCCAACAAGGCCTACTGGGATCCCAAGCGCGTGCCGAAGATCGACCGCGTGGTGATGGTGCCCATGCCCGAGGCCAACGCCCGCACTGCGGCCCTGCTCTCGGGTCAGGTCGACTGGATCGAGGCGCCGGCGCCCGACGCCATGCCCACCATCCAGCAGCGCGGCTTCAAGATGTACTTCAACCCGCAGCCGCATGTGTGGCCGTGGCAGCTGTCCTTCGCCGACGGCTCGCCCTGGCTCGACAAGCGGGTGCGCCACGCCGCCAACCTGTGCGTCGACCGCACCGGCCTGCTCAAGCTGCTCGGCGGCATGATGGGCGTGCCCAAGGGCACGGTGCCTCCCGGCCACCCCTGGTGGGGCGACCCGAAGTTCGACATCCGCTATGACCCCGAAGCCGCCCGCAAGCTGATGACCGAGGCGGGTCACAGCGCGGCCAAGCCGCTCAAGGTCAAGGTGCAGATCTCGGCCTCGGGTTCGGGCCAGATGCAGCCGCTGCCGATGAACGAGTTCGTGCAGCAGTCGCTCAAGGCCTGCCACTTCGATGTCCAGTTCGATGTCATCGAGTGGAACACGCTGTTCACCAACTGGCGCAAGGGCGCGAAGGATCCGTCGGCCAACGGCGCCAACGCGATCAATGTCAGCTTCGCCACCATGGACCCGTTCTTCGCGCTGGTGCGCTTCACCAGCACCAAGGCCTTCCCGCCGGTCTCGAACAACTGGGGCTATTTCGGCAATGCCGAGATCGACAAGCTGATCGCCGACGCCCGCACCAGCTTCGACGAGAAGTCGCGCAACGCGGCGCTCGCCAGGCTGCATGCCCGGGTCGTCGAGGAGGCGCCCTTCGTCTGGATCGCCCATGATGTCGGGCCGCGCGCGATGTCGGCCAAGGTCAAGGGCGTGGTCCAGCCCAAGAGCTGGTTCATCGACATCGCCACGATGTCGCTGGACTGACGCGGGTCGCGTCGCCTGCCTGCCGCCACGCCGATGCTTGCCTACCTCGGTCGCCGCGCGTTCTACGCGCTGCCCATCATGCTCGGCGTGGCGCTCTTCTGCTTCCTGCTGGTCCATCTCGCGCCTGGCGATCCGCTGGTGTCGGTCCTGCCGCCCGACGCCTCGGTCGAGCTGCAGCGCCAGCTGATGTCCATCTACGGTTTCGACCGGTCCCTGCCCGAGCAGTTCGTGCGCTGGCTGTGGCGCGCGCTGCAGGGCGATCTCGGCACCTCGATCGCCAGCGGCCGGCCGGTGTCCTCCGAGGTCAGCAAGGCGGTGGGCAACACCCTGATGCTGGCGGTGTTCGCCACCGCCATCGGCTTCCTGCTCGGTTCGCTGTTCGGCTTCGTGGCCGGCTACTTCCGCGACTCCTGGGTTGATCGCGCCGCCTCGGCGCTGTCGGTGCTCGGGGTGAGCGTGCCGCACTACTGGCTGGGCATGGTCCTGGTCATCATCTTCTCGGCCCAGCTCAACTGGCTGCCGGCCACCGGCGCCGGGCCCGGCGGTTCCGAGTCCTGGGCCTGGAACTGGGAGCACATGCGCCATCTCGTGCTGCCCGCCATCACCATGTCGGTGATCCCGATGGGCATCATCGCGCGCACCGTGCGCGCGCTGGTCGCCGAGATGCTCGCCCAGGAGTTCGTGGTCGGGCTGCGCGCCAAGGGCCTCACCGACCTCGGCGTGTTCCTGCATGTCGTCAAGAACTGCGCGCCCACCGCGCTGGCGGTCATGGGCCTGCAGCTCGGCTATCTGCTTGGCGGCTCCATCCTCATCGAGACCGTCTTCTCCTGGCCGGGCACCGGCTTCCTGCTGAACTCGGCCATCTTTCAGCGCGACCTGCCGCTGCTGCAGGGAACCATCCTGGTGCTGGCGATGTTCTTCGTGCTCCTCAACCTGCTGGTCGATGCGCTGCAGTCGGCGCTCGACCCGAGGATGGCCCGTGGCTGAGTCGGTGGTCAGCGTGCCTGGCGCCCCGGCTGCAACGGCGGCGCCCATGCCCGCGGGCGGCGCCGGCTACTGGACCGGCGTGCTGCGCCGGCTGCTGCGCGATCCGGTGGCGATGGGCGCGATGCTGGTGATCGCCGCGCTGGTGATCATGGCGGTGTTCGCGCCCTGGCTCTCGCCCGCCGATCCCTTCGCCTCGTCGATGCTCAAGCGCCTCAAGCCGATCGGCAGCGAGGGCTTCCTGCTCGGTTCCGACGAACTCGGCCGCGACATGCTCTCGCGCCTCATGCTCGGCGCGCGCCTGTCGCTGTTCATGGGCATCACGCCGGTGATCGCGGCCTTCGTGATCGGCTCCACCATCGGCATCGTGGCCGGCTATGCGGGCGGCGCCGTGAACAGCGTGATCATGCGCACCATCGATGTCTTCTACGCCTTCCCGTCGGTGCTGCTGGCCATCGCCCTGTCGGGCGCCCTCGGCGCGGGCATCGGCAACGCGCTGCTCTCGCTCACCGTGGTGTTCGTGCCGCAGATCGCGCGGGTGGCCGAGAGCGTCACCACCCAGGTGCGCAACCGCGACTTCGTCGAGGCCGCGCGCGCCTCGGGCGCCGGCGCCCTCACCATCGTGCGGGTGCATGTGCTCGGCAATGTGCTCGGGCCGATCTTCGTGTACTCCACCAGCCTCATCTCGGTGTCGATGATCCTCGCCTCGGGTCTGTCCTTCCTCGGCCTGGGCGTGAAGCCGCCGGAGCCGGAGTGGGGTCTGATGCTCAACACCCTGCGCACCGCGATCTACACCCAGCCCTGGGTGGCGGCGCTGCCCGGCGCGATGATCTTCATCACCTCCATCTCCTTCAACCTGCTCTCCGACGGCCTGCGCTCGGCCATGGATGTGAAGCGATGAGCGCGCCGGCGTCCGCATCGATGCCGGCCGGCGAGCGCACGGCGCAACCGCTGCTCAGTGTGCGCGGCCTGCTCAAGCACTTCCCGGTGCGCCATCGGGGTGGCGGCGCCGTGGTGCGCGCGGTCGACGGGGTCGACTTCGAGGTGCTGGCGGGCGAGACCCTCGGCGTGGTCGGCGAGTCGGGCTGCGGCAAGTCCACCACGGCGCGGCTGCTGATGTCCCTCATCGAGCCCGGCGCCGGCGAGGTGATCTTCGATGGCCGTCAGGTGGGCTCGCGCGACCTGCCGCTGCGCGAGTACCGCCGCCAGGTGCAGATGGTCTTCCAGGACAGTTACTCGTCGCTGAATCCGCGCATGCCGATCGAGCAGTCGATCGCCTTCGGGCCGCAGGTGCATGGCCTGCCGGCGCGCGCCGCGCTCGCCCGCGCCCGCGACCTGCTCGCCCGGGTGGGTCTCGAGCCTTCGCGCTTTGCGGCCCGCTATCCCCACGAGCTCTCCGGCGGGCAGCGCCAGCGCGTGAACATCGCCCGCGCGCTCGCGCTCGAGCCGCGGCTGGTGATTCTCGACGAGGCGGTGTCGGCGCTCGACAAGTCGGTGGAGGCGCAGGTGCTCAACCTGCTGCTCGACCTGAAGCAGGAGTTCGGCCTCACCTACCTCTTCATCAGCCACGACCTGCATGTGGTGCGCTTCCTGTGCCACCGCGTCATGGTGATGTACCTCGGCCGCGTCGCCGAGATCGGGCCCTCGCGCGCGCTCTACGAGGAGCCGGCCCATCCGTACACGCGGGCGCTGCTCTCGTCCATGCCCTCCATGGACCCCGATCACCGCACCGAGGAGCCGCCGCTCTCGGGCGATCCGCCCAATCCCATCGATCCGCCCCCGGGCTGCCGCTTCCACACCCGCTGCGCGCAGGCGCGCGCGGTCTGCAGCGAGCGCACCCCGGCGCTGAGCGCGCCCGACGGTCTGCGTCGGGTCGCCTGCCTGATCCACGAACCCGGCAGCGGCTACGCCGACTCGCCGGCACTGAGCATCGATGCCTGAGCCCACCGACATCCCCGCGGTCGAGATTCGCGGACTCACCGTGCGCTTTCTCACCGGGGGGGCGCCGATCGACGCGGTCAATGGCGTGGACCTCTCGGTGCGTCGTGGCGAGGTGGTGGCCCTGATCGGCGAGTCGGGCTCGGGCAAGTCGGTCACGCTGCGCTCGGTGATGGCGCTGCACGCCGCCGCCCGCACCCGCATCGGCGGCTCGGTGAAGGTGGCCGGCCGCGAGGTGCTGACCATGGCTCGACGCGAGCTCGCCGATCTGCGCGGCGCCACGGTGTCCATGATCTTCCAGGAGCCGCTGCTGGCCTTCGACCCGGTCTACACCGTGGGCGAGCAGATCATCGAGACCATCCTGCGCCACGAGAAGGTCGGCCGCGAGGCGGCGCGCGCGCGGGCGCTCGCGCTGTTCGAGCGGGTGCGCATTCCCAGCCCCGAGCGGCGGCTGCAGAACTATCCGCACGAGATGTCGGGCGGCATGCGCCAGCGGGCCATGATCGCGCTGGCCCTGGCCTGCAACCCGCACGTGCTGCTGGCCGACGAACCTACCACCGCGCTCGATGCCACGGTGCAGATCCAGATCCTGCTGCTGCTGCGCGAACTGCAGCGCGACCTCGGCCTGGCGATCGTTTTCGTCACCCACGACATCGGCGCGGCGGTGGAGGTGGCCGATCGGGTGGCGGTGATGTACGCCGGCCGCATCGTCGAGACCGGCCCGGTGCGCGAGGTGCTGCGCGCGCCGCGCCATCCCTACACGGTGGCGCTGCTCGGCAGCCGGGTGCACGGCGGCTTCGATCCCGATGCCCGCCTGCCGGTCATCCCGGGCTCTCCGCCCGACTGCGCGGCGCTGCCGCCGGGTTGCGCCTTTGCCGAGCGCTGCTCGCAGGCCCAGGCCGAGTGCCGCACGCGCCAGCCCGAGCCGGTGAGCGTAGGGCCTCAGCATCAGGCCCGCTGCCTGCGGATCAGTGCCGTGGCCTGAGCCCCGGCGGCTTGGGCCTGCCTCGAGTCAACGGGCTGGACGGCACACGGGCCTTGATCGGCTGCCCGAGACTAGCGACCCCCTCGCCCCTTCAGCTGCCGCGCCAGCCGCTCCCGGATCACCGGTGAGGCCAGGCTGGTCTGCGTGGCGCGGCGCAGGGTGAGCTCGTCGTAACGGCCGGCGGCCACCTGCGCGAGATGACGCTTCATCTCGCGCACCGCCACCGGTTCGGTCTGCAGCGCGGCCTGCAGGTAGGCATCCACACGCGCGGCCAGCGCATCGGCCGGCACGGCCTCGGTGAGGAAGCCGATGCGCAGCATCTCCTCGCTCTCGAGGGTCATGCCGGTGAGAAAGAGCTTCTGCGCCGCGGGCAGGCCCAGACGGGTCACATAGCGGCGCAGCCCGCCCGGGTAGTAGTGCAGCCCGAACTTCGCCGCCGGCATGAACATCCGGCAGCCCTGGGGCCCCAACCGGATGTCGCAGGCCAGGGCAAGGTCGGTGGCCCCGCCGTAGACGCTGCCGTTCATCGCGGCCACGGTCAGGAAGGGCAGCTGCTCCAGGGTGTCGAGCATGCGCTCGAGCCGGTCGTCCAGGTCCGAGAGGATCGCCTCCAGCGTGTAGCCCGAGCTGAAGCTGCGCTCGCCGGTGCCGGTGATCACCAGCACCCGGATCGCCGGATCGGCCGCCAGTTCGCCGAACCAGCGGGTCATCGCATCGAGGTCGGCGGGGTCGAGCCGGTTGTGCTCGGCCGCGCGGTCCAGGCGCAGCTGCGCCACGCCGCTGGCCACATGCACCTTCGGCGCGCCGGCGTGGGCGGCGAGCGGCTGCTCGGCCTGCGCGGGCGCGGGCCACAGGGGGGCAGGGATGGGCGGCAGGGCGGTATCGGTCATCGTGACGGCCAGAAGAAAGACCGGGCCGATGGTAGCCCAGCGGCCTGCGCCGAAGCGAACGCGGTAAGCTAGCGGGTTATCCCCACTCAATTCACCGCAGGCAGGCCGCGCGCCTGCCGGAAGCATTCGCCATGGCCCAGTACGTCTACACCATGAACCGCGTCGGCAAGACCGTGCCGCCGAAGCGTCAGATCCTCAAGGACATCTCGCTGTCGTTCTTCCCGGGCGCCAAGATCGGCGTGCTCGGCCTGAACGGCGCGGGCAAGTCCACGCTGCTCAAGATCATGGCCGGCATCGACACCGACATCGAAGGCCAGGCCACGCCCATGCCCGGCCTGAAGATCGGCTACCTGCCCCAGGAGCCACAGCTCGACCCCGCCAAGACAGTGCGCGAGGAGGTCGAGGCTGGCCTGGGCGAAGTGATGCAGGCCAAGGAGAAGCTCGACGCCATCTACGCCGCCTACGCCGAGCCCGATGCCGACTTCGACGCGCTTGCGGCCGAGCAGGCCAAGTACGAGGCCATTCTCGCCACCGCCGGCGCCGACACCGAGCAGCAGATGGAGGTGGCGGCCGACGCGCTGCGCCTGCCGCCCTGGGATGCGGTCATCGGCAATCTGTCCGGCGGCGAGAAGCGCCGCGTGGCGCTGTGCAAGCTGCTGCTGTCGCGGCCCGAGATGCTGCTGCTTGACGAGCCCACCAACCACCTCGATGCCGAGAGCGTCGACTGGCTGGAGCTGTTCCTGCAGAAGTTCCCGGGCACCGTGGTGGGCGTCACCCATGACCGCTACTTCCTCGACAACGCCGCCGAGTGGATCCTCGAGCTCGACCGCGGCGCCGGCATTCCCTGGAAGGGCAACTACAGCTCCTGGCTCGACCAGAAGCAGACCCGCCTGAAGCAGGAGGAGTCCTCCGAGAGCGCTCGCCAGAAGGCCCTGAAGAAGGAGCTGGAGTGGGTGCGCCAGAACCCCAAGGGCCGGCAGGCCAAGAGCAAGGCCCGACTGACCCGCTTCGAGGAGCTGGCCAGCCATGAGTACCAGAAGCGCAACGAGACCGCCGAGATCTTCATCCCGGTGGCCGAGCGCCTGGGCAACGAGGTCATCGAGTTCAAGGGCGTGAGCAAGGCCTACGGCGACCGCCTGCTGATCGACAACCTGAGCTTCAAGGTGCCGGCCGGGGCCATCGTGGGCATCATCGGTCCCAACGGCGCGGGCAAGTCCACGCTGTTTCGCATGATCACCGGGCGCGAACAGCCCGACAGCGGCGAGATCAGCATCGGCAACACCGTGCAGATGGCCTTCGTCGACCAGAGCCGCGATGCCCTGCCCAACGACAAGACGGTGTGGGAGGCGGTGTCGGGCGGCTCCGACATCCTCACGGTGGGCCGCTTCGAGATGCAGTCACGCGCCTACATCGGCCGCTTCAACTTCAAGGGCTCCGACCAGCAGAAGCTGGTGGGCAACCTCTCGGGCGGTGAGCGCGGCCGGCTGCATCTGGCCAAGACCCTTCTGGCCGGCGGCAATGTGCTGCTGCTCGACGAGCCGTCCAACGACCTCGACATCGAGACCCTGCGAGCCCTGGAAGACGCGCTGATCGAGTTCGCCGGCAGCGTGCTGTGCATCTCGCACGACCGCTGGTTCCTCGACCGCATCGCCACGCACATCCTGGCGGCCGAGGGCGACTCCCAGTGGAACTTCTTCACCGGCAACTACACCGAGTACGAGGCCGACAAGCGAGCCCGTCTCGGTGAAGAAGGCGCCCAGCCCAAGCGTATCCGCTACAAGGCGCTGCGCTGAGGCGCCAGCCCGCGCGACGGCATCTGCCGGGCTGCGCGGGCAAACCGGCCGGGCTTCAGGCCGGGACTCAACCGGCCGAGGCGCTCCCGGCCGGGCAGGCTGACTCAGTCGCGGCTGCTGCGGGCAGCGGCGGCGCGCAGTTCGGCGGCCAGCCGGTGGTCGTGTCGGGCCAGTTCCCGGTACGCCTCCTCCGCACGGGCGGCGGCCATGCTCTCGCCCAGGGCGCTCAGCGCGCGACCGATGCGGGTGAAGAGCGGCGTGGCCGGCGCGGTGTAAGGGCTGAGGGCGCGATCAAGGCCGTGACCGACGACGCGGCCGATCTCCAGGATGCGTTCCAGGCCTTCATGGGTGGTGCTCAGGGTGGTCATGTTGCGATCTCCTGTCAGGTCGGGCGGCGCGAACGGCGCTGCCCCATGCCCTGAATTTGCGGCATCGCAACAACGATTTCAAGTTATCATTTGTCATGTCAATTATCTGAAAGATAAATGTCATGGGCCTCAACTTCCGCCAGCTCGACCTGAATCTGTTGCGGGTGTTCGACGAGATCATGGTCGAGCGCAACCTCACCCGTGCCGCCCGGAACCTGTCGCTCACCCAGTCGGCGGTCAGCAATGCGTTGCGTCGCCTGCGCGAGGTGGTGGGCGATGAACTGGTCACCCGGGCCGGTTACGGGGTGCAGCCCACGCCGCTTGCGCTGAGCATCTGGCCCACCGTACGCCAGTCCCTGGAGGCTATTCAGGAGGTGCTAGCGCCCACTGACTTTGATCCTGCCCGGACCGAGACCAGCTTCGTTCTGGCCATGGCCGATGCCACGGCCAGCCTGCTGATGCCGCCGCTGATCAATCGCATCGAGACCACGGCGCCAGGGGTGTCGCTGCGGGTGCTGCCACTCACCACCCGCGATCCGCGTGAGCTGCTGGAGGGGGGCGAGCTCGATCTCGCGATCGGCTACTTCCCGGTGATGATGGCCGCGATCCTGCAGCGCAGCATGACCGATGCCGCGCCCGCGGCCTTCCTGACGCAGCGGCTCTACGACGGCCGCTATGTCAGCGTGATGCGCCGCGACCACCCGCTCGCCGCCGGCGAGCTCACCCTGGATGCCTTCTGCGCCGCGCACCACCTGCTGGTGAGCTTCTCGGGCCGGCCCTACGGGTTCGTCGATCAGGCGCTGGCCGCCATCAAGCGGCAGCGTCGCGTGGTGCTCACCGTGAACCAGTACTTCACCGCCGGCCAGGTGGTGGCCGGCTCGGATCTGCTCACCGTGATGCCCGAGCGCTTCGTGCCATCCACCGGCATCGCTGGCGAACTGGCCATGCGCCCGCTGCCGGTGGAGATGCCGGCGCTGCATGTCGACCTTGCCTGGCACCGCCGCCAGCAGCAGCGCCCTGGCCACCGCTGGCTGCGCGACGCGCTGGCCGACTGCGCGGCGAAGGCGTTCGAGGGGGAGGGGACTCCTGCGAAGGCTCCGGTCGCCGTCTGAGAAGACCCCTGCCCAGCCTTCACCCCTGCGTCGCCAGTGGCGACATGGCCTGCACCTGGGGGCTGGCCAGCAGGCTGTGGATGAGCGCCGAGCCGCTGAGCGCGCCCTCGGCGCCACCCAGCACCGCGCCCGCGGCGGCGTACACCGTCACCGCG